>JAFTIL010000115.1 GCA_017456905.1 Clostridia bacterium | reverse complement strand
GGATGCACTTGAACGAGGCCCCCTCCGGGAGGGGGCTCCCGACGAAGTCGGGTGGGGGAGCCCGCGTTAATAACGGCAACTTGTTACCCGGCAAAGAGCATTAGCCTTTTGTTCACGCGTTCTCCCTCAGCCGCCCGTCGCCTCCGCTGGGCGGCAGCTCCCTCCCGGAGGGAGCCTTATGCTGGATATCCGTAGCCCGCTAAACAACAATTTACCTGAACAAACATCCCATCGCGTGATGAAGTACACACAGGTAGAACATCCCCGAGCCAGAGCCCCACCGCAGGTGGCGGCACTGCCGGCCAACAATTTATCGTCGTCATACTTTTTGCCAAATTATTTGAATGAAAGTTCTTGGAGGGGGTCAAGGGGGAACCTTTTTTCAAGAAGGTCCTCCTTGCGTACTCCTTATTTCTTCTTCGGAACGTTCATACGGAAGTCAAATTGCCTCGGCACGTCGACGTCGGCGGGATCAAGGATCTCACCTCTCATTTCCGCACGCTTTTTTTGAATGTCGATGTAAAGGGACGTGAGGGAGATCTCGCCCTCGCGGATGTCGGTGACCGACAAGCCGCCGTCACGGTACAGCACGGCCTCGGCCTTGTCCACCTTGCCCTCGCAGAGCAGGGCAAAGGCGTAAGTCATGGACACGCGGCCGTCGGCTTGGACAGTTGCAGGAGCACTTTCGTAGGCCCGTATAATCGCTTCGTGCTTCTTCGCACGGAGAGCCAGAGCGAGGGACTGACGGGCGAGGGAAATGTCGGAGGGCAGAAGTCGGTAGGCTTCCAGGGCAGTATCTGCGGCGGCAGTCATATCTCCTGCCATGCGGAAAACCTGAGCCTTCAGGAACAGGGCAATGGGGGTGACGGCCCTGGTCAGAGCCTGGGCCAGGGCTTCCGCGGCGTCGTTGAGACGGCGCTCGGCCATGTAGATGGCCGCCAGGTGGAGGTACTTTTCGTGGCAGGGAACCGAGGACTCCAGTATAGTCGTCCATTCCTTTTGCAGCATCCAGGATGGGGGCACTTCGGTCTCCTCCAAAACGGGCAAGCAATCCGTTTCCAAGAGGGTCGCCCACGGTGTTTCAGCTTCGGTGAGGGCACCGAAATCAAGATGAGGACACATGAGAGGCTGACTTGCCTTTTCACGGCGGAGATTTTCCAGCGTTCCCCAGGCAGAACCAAAGCAGATGCGCGTCTCTGCCGGGGAGAGTGCCATGGGCTTGGTAGCGGTCAGCATGGCTTCAAGCTCGGCGGCAGGGACGAGGCTTTCCAGCCTTGCGCCCACATCGGCGCGGGCGTCAGCCCAATCGCCGTGGACCTTAGCGGGGTCTGCTTGGATCGCACCGTAAGTCTCTAACCACTCCCAAGCGGTCTTAGGGGGCATGGGAATGCACTCGTATTGGGTGTGGGCAAGCCCCGCCTGGATCTCCACGTAGCGGCCGTCATGGCCGTCTTGTGTCAGAAACTCCTGCCAGCGCTTGCCGCCCTCGCCTTGTCCCCACACAAAGAGCTTGCGCCCCTTCAGACGGGCCGTGGAGGATTGGATAAAGCCGTAGCCCTGTTTGTCAATATAGGCGGTATATTTACGGGAAGTCGGAGGGATCTTCCAAAAGTAATCAATGGCGATGGGATTGTTTGAGGGGTAGGTGATGTCGATCCCCTCGCTGATGGGGACGGGATTTTTGCCCACTATGCCGTCCTTGTTGTTATAAGTCTCGGTGGCGTCGATGACATCCCGCGCTTCGGGGTTTTCACGAACAGCCATGTTCGTCCACCAGTACATGGGCACTGTCTCACGGGTGGGGTTGACGATACGCATCCGGCCATACAGCACACGGGAGGTCTCGGGGAGGAAGAAATCCATTTGGTAGACCGCTCCGCGGATGCGCTCATATTCGTACATACGAAGCACGGGGGTGCCGTCCGCCAGAGTCGTTTTTACAGCGTGGATGGGGGAGCAGGTGAAGGGGTGGTGGCCGATCATGCCACAGTTGAATTCAATGCCGCCTGCCAGCCAGGCGTTGCGAACGGCAAGATTGCAGGGGCGCACCATGGGGTTGGTGTAAAGCAACTCTCGTCCCGCGATCTTATCGTACAGAGACCAAAGTCGGCCGCCCAACTCGGGCAGAAAGAGGGCCTTCAGATATTCGTTCTCCAAGGTAACGCCGATATATTCGGTGGGGGTGTCGGCACGATCGTAAAGATCCTGCATCCGGTAGGGGAAGATAGAGGGCAGACCGCCGTAGCCCACGAACAATTCGTCATCCTCGTCCAAACGGCTCTCGGCCAGGTATTGAACGTTGGACATCTCGTAAAGGGAGGGCAGGGTGGATTCGCCGTTGAAGTTGGCGGAGGGAAGGGTGACGGAATGAACGGTCAGGGACATGGGGGCCTCCTTATGGAGTGAAATACGCCTGCGGCGTGTGAAATGTGCAAGCACGTGAAATTCGCCTGCGGCGAGTGAAATTTGCCGCGATGCGGCAAGTGAAGGTACATTTCCCTGCGGGAAATGATTTTTATACGAATGGGGCAGGGGCCCATGGGGGCCTCCTTTGAGTGTGTCTCTTATCTATTATCTCTTATCTATTATCTATTATCTATTATCTATTATCTAAATCCCATATCCCTATCGGCAACCCTCCCCCACAACCGTGCGCTTTTTCGTAGGGGCGAACTGCGTTCGCCCGCATACCCGGGTGGGTATCGGTGATTTTCTTGCGCTACCGCGCGCCTTTTTCGTAGGGGCGAACTGTGTTCGCCCGCATACCCGTAAGGATATTGCTAACCCTCTTGCGCTACCGCGCGCCAGATAATAGATAATAGATAAGAGATAATAGATAATAGAGAAGAATGGGGCGGAAGGAAGACCTCCCGCTGCCCTCGGCGTTCCTCACGCCTTCATCAGCTTCTTAAGCGCTTCCTTGATGATATCCTCCACCGACAGCTTGGTCACGTCGATGGTCTTGAGGGCATTTTGGGCCTCGGCGCGGGTAAATCCCAGGACCAACAGAGCGTCCTGTGCTTCGGAGAGCTTGCCTCTGGGGGGCGCGTCGGGGGCGTCTGCGGAATGATCCAGAACGGCAGAAGAGAGATCCTCGTCGATGCTGGTCTCCTTCATGAGCTTATCACGAAGCTCCAGAATGATGCGGGCGGCGGTCTTGGGGCCGATGCCGCTGGCCTTGGAGATGGCCTTTTTGTCCTCGGTGCAGACGGCCAAGGCAAACTTCTCAGGTGTCAGCAGGGACAGGATAGACATGGCGGCCTTGGGGCCTACGCCCGACACCGACAGCAGCATCTTGAAGGAGGATAATTCTCGTTCGTCACCGAAGCCGAACAGCTCGATGCCGTCCTCGCGTACCGACAAATGGGTGTAGAGCGTGACCACGGGGGGCGTGTCTACGGTGTGACGGGGGGGAAGGGAGCGATAGGTGTTTTCGCTGACGGTCATTTTGTATGCGACGCCCGATGCCTCCACCACCGCCATGGAGGGGGTGGCGTGAACCAGGGGGCCTTTGATATAGTAAAACATAGGAAATCCTTTCGATAAAAACTATGGGGGCGGGGACTGCGTGTCACCGCCCCCGAGGGGATCACTTTTTCTTTTGGGATTTGTTTTTGACGGGCTGCACAGGTGTTTGTGATGCTTCGGTTTGCGCTTCGGCGGCCTTGGCGGCCTCCTCGGCACGGATCTTTTTCAGTACCTCAACCTCCTGCTTGGAGGGAACGTAGATCCCCTCGTGTACGGGAGGCGCGTCAAGCTCGCGGTAGCCGATGTCACAGGGAAGGATCTCGGTCTCTTCTGCCGCCATCTCGGGCAGGTCGGGGCGCTGAATGCCCATGGCGTGCTTGATGATGGGGAGCTTTTTGAGGAAGGGATACAGGATCAGGAGCAGGAGGAACAGACCGAGGCAGAAGAAGGAAACGGTCAGACCCAGCACGTAAGTGTCGGGCATATATTTCAGCTCTACGGTATGCTCGCCTGCACCCTCGATGGTAAAGGCGACCAATGCGCCTGCAGCCTCGATGGTCTCCACGGGCTTGCCGTCCACGGTCACCTTCCAGCCCTCGTCAAAGGCGATGGAGGTAAACATGAGCTGCTCGGCCTCGGTGGTCTTGACCGTACCCGTCAGATGATCGTCGGACCATTCCTCGTCAAAGACCATCGGGGTCTTGGCCAGTCGGGTCATGGCGTCCTCAAAGACGGCCCAGTCGATATAGTACACGCAGGATTCCCAGGACTCCTTGATATACAGGTTGTGGGAGGTGTTTTCGATGCGTACCTCCAGCTTGAGATCATCCTTGTGGGACTTGCCGAGAGACACGATGCGGAGGTTGTCGCCTGTGCCGAAATTGTCCTTGGAGGAATCGTTGGCCTTCAGCTTGACCTCACGGGGGTATTCGCTGGGGAAGTAGTAGTAAAGCTCGGTGTCGGTGGGGACGGTGTAGCTGTAGGTCAGTATGCCTGCTGAATCCACGTCATCCACGGCATATTTTTTGTGGGAGGCAATGGTGGAGGCAGAGGCGTTTGTGAGCGCAGGCTCGCCGTTCTGCAGGGCAGGCACGAAGATGGCAACCGTTTCGTCCTCACCCAGCAGGGTGGTGACCATGGCGTTGAGATAATCGAAGGGATTGTCATACAGCTCGCTGTCGAAATTCTCCCAATCAGCGTCAGCGCCGAAGATGACCGAGAGCGCATAGGGGTTTTGATATACGTTGAAATCCCCTTCCTTGCGAACCTTGTTGTCGTCGTAGTCGTAGTCCTCAGGCGTGTAGACGGGCTCGCCGTAGTAGGGGCTGAGATCCTTGTCGGAGATGATATACTTGACACCCAGGAGAGAGTCGTTGACGGGAGTGCCGCCAAAATATTTGGTTCTGTGAGAATAGGAGGCGTAGCCCATATTCTGAAGGAAGGTAATGGTGTCGCGGTTGAGCAGGGAGGTTGACGTGGAGAGACCGTTCATGTTGAGGGCATAGTTGTCGTTGTCCTTGCGGAGCCACGTCTTTTCCATGCGGTAAAAGCCCTTGTCGTTTTCGTTGACAACGTCTGTGATGGGGCGGAAGGTGTCGATCATTTTGGTATAGCCCCAGGTGCCCTTGGTGTGGCTGCCGAAGGTAACGTCTTTGTCAAAGGCGTTCAGATCCACAAGACCGCTGATAAATGCTTCCACACACACGAGGAAGGTCATGACGATGGCAATGTTCTGCCGTGCCACGGGACGGGCGCGTCCCCACAGGCAGATGATGATAAAGTAGGCGACCAGCAAGCCGAGAGAGAACCAGACGGTTGCAAAGGGGCGCACCACCAGCTTTTCGTTGCTCTCGGTGAGGAATTCGCCCATCTCCTGCAGGATCAGCACGATGAGACCGATGAATGCGGTGATGCAAAGGAGAGATTTTCTGCTGGTGAATTGCAGGTTTTCAAAGGCGCGGAAGGCGAGATAAATGAGGAAGAAGCACAGCATGAAGCTGTAACGGTAGTTGAGCCAGTTGGGCTTTTGGAAGCCGTGCCAGATGAGGTCTACGGTGCTGGTGGCAAAGGAGCCGATGAAAAACAGGATAAAGATGGCGGCGGCGATCTTCTCTCTGTTGGAGATCTTCTTGGAGATGAAGAAGGCGGGCACCAGCATGATGGTCAGCACACCGCAGTACACGAAGGGAAGACCCTGAGGACGGACGGTATCGTAGGAGGAGGGGAGGAATTTCAAAAGCAACTCAAAGAGATCAAATTTTTGAGTGATCTCCCAGCTCGGGTTGGAGAAATCGTCCTTACCCATGGACAGGGAATAACGAGCCGACAGAATGATGAAGGCGGCGATACCTACGGCAAACAGCGACCAGCAGACCACGCGGATCACCGAGCGAACGAAATGGTTCTTCTCTCCCGTGGGGTTGTTCTCGTTGTTCTGATTATGGGCGAAATAATAGTAGAAGCAGTAAGCCACGGTGAAGATACAGGCCATGTATCCGATATAGAAGTTGCTGAACAGGATGATAGCCAGGGTAAACACGTACAGGCGGAATTTGCCGCGCTTGATCAGCTCCTCGATGGCGTAGACCAGAATGGGCAGCCACAACACCGCGTCGATCCACATGGAGTTGTGCATCTGGATGATGCAGTAACTGGTCAGGGCATACAGGGTGGAGAAGGTGATGATGGCCAGCTTGTTATGGTTCTCCGAATGCTTATGGAGATAGAAGCCCATGGTGAAGCCGCAAAGGCCTGTTTTGAGCAGGAACACCGTCAAAAGGGCTTCCTGGATCCAGGCACGGGGGAAAAGCCCGATGAGCAGGGCGAAGGGGCTGGCGACATAGTAGTCGAACATACCCATAAATTCACCGCCCAAATTACGGGAGAAGCAATAGAGGATAGAGCCCTCGCCGTGGAGGCAGTCCCAGAGGTATTCGTAGAAATAGACGTACTGACCGTTCAGGTCAAGCACCAAAACGGTGCCGTCGCCGAAGGGGTAGATCCCTCGGCAAGCGTACATGAGAAACATGAGCAGGGTGGGTACCGTAAAGGCCACCAGAAGGTATTCGTATTCACGGACAACGGCGACGAGCCGACGTCTGAGATCAGAAAAAATGCTTTTTTTGCCTGCCGTCTCAAGGGGCGGAAGTGTGCGATCCATAAAACAACTGCCTTTCTTTGGGTATTTCTATGATAAAGAGAAGGTAAGAATGTCGGGTTATTGTTGGCTGTCGGCGGGGGTGACGGTCTTGACAGCCTTTTCCAGCTTGAGGCGATCCAGCACCATGTCCCGTCCGCATCCAAGACACACGATACGCACCTCGCTCCCCGTGCGTATGACCTTGAAGTGCTTTTCGCCGCAGGGATGGGGTTTTCTCAGCTCCAGTACGTCGCCGACGTGGATGGGAATGATCTTCATGGGAGGATCCTGCCTTGTCTGAAAGTATATTCATATTATTATAACACATTTTTCCTCTCTTGTAAACCCTTCAGGGGGATTTTCTTGAGAAAATGAGGAATGAAAAGAAAATTGTTTGGCGGGCAGTGCCCGCCCCCACCTGCGGTGGGGCTCTGGCTCGGGGTAATACATCCCATGCGAGGCACATACCGCGAGGGGTTATGCAACGGTAAATTGTTGTTTAGCGTGGGAGGCACGATGTAAGGCTCTCCCTTTGGGAGAGCTCCCGCCCAGCCATGCGGCGGGCGGGTGAGAGGGTAAAACTCGAATTGTTACTATATACCCTCTCCGTCACCCGAGCTTGCGAGGAGGACACCATCCCCCAGAGGGGGAGGCTTTG
>JAFTIL010000114.1 GCA_017456905.1 Clostridia bacterium | reverse complement strand
TATCGGTCTGGTTATCCCCGAGCTGAACGGCAAGCTGATCGGTTCTGCTCAGCGCGTTCCCACCTGCACCGGTTCCACCACTCTGCTGGTTGCCGTTGTTAAGGGTCAGAACGTTACCGTTGACAGCATCAACGCTGCTATGAAGGCTCAGTCTTCTGCTTCCTTCGGTTACAACGAGGATCAGATCGTTTCTTCCGATATCATCGGTATCTCCTACGGTTCTCTGTTCGACGCTACCCAGACCATGGTTGCTAAGATCGACGACGACACCTACCAGGTTCAGGTCGTTTCTTGGTACGACAACGAGAACTCCTACACCAGCCAGATGGTTCGCACCATCAAGTACTTCGCAGAGATCTAATGGATCTTTGTGGTGCCGCACCATCAAGTACTTCGCAGAGATCTAATTTCCCTGCGGGTGCGATGGCATCCTAACTTTCGCTGAAGACTATTTTATAGTTTTCTCCATAAAAAGGCCCCCGCTATGGAATTACTCCATGGTGGGAGCCTTTTATTTTGCCCCGAACAACGAGAGAAGGTTTTCAAAGGGTCCGGACAGGCATACCTGTCGGACGCCGGGATAATACATGTATCCGCGCGTCGGGGCTCCGCGCTTACCCGAACCAATCCTCCATGACTTCCAAAATCTTAAAGCGCACCTTGTATTTGGTTTTGCCCGTTTCGGTGATGATGCTGTATTGCTCCTTGGTCAGCCCGACCTGCATGAAGGCATCCTCGTTATCCTCCTTGGCGGAGGCCGCCGAGAGGCAAAGGGGCGGGAAAAGACAGCACCACCAGTTCTGCCCGGCGGCCTCCCCGATGCAGATCCGCAGGGAGACGTATCTCCCGGCCGGGAAAGCACAGCTCTCATAGGTGCGGGTGGGGTAGTCCTCCTCCCCCAGGCGTACCGAGACCGTGTCGCTGCGGCCCTCGGCCTCGATCACCTCGCGGGCGGCGGTCTCCAGGTCGGCCAGATGAGCGTTCAGCACCTCGATCGCTTGGGCCTGGGAGGTACACCCTTCCACCAGGGGTGAGGTGACCTCCAGGACGGCGTCCCGTACTTTGAGTTTGAGGGCCTGGTCATCCTCGCTGTCCGAGTTGGCCAGGACGTGCAGACGGACCACGGTTTCGTAAACCTCCTGCTCCCCGTGGACGGGCAGAAAGCTGAGTGCCATAAGGATCACCAGCAGAATGACGATGGCGACAGAAAAACGACTTGGCATAACAATAAACCTCCCGATATGCTCGATCCGTGATGGCATTATCATGGACAGGTGTCGGGAGGTTTATTCAGTGGAAAGAAATTTTTTGGAAAAGAGTAGCCCCGCGCGAGGCGGGGCCGGAGAAAACTTATTGGTACTTTTTCAAAACAGCAACATATTCCGAATTGTTTAGAAGCTCGGCGTGCCGACCGCCCTGAGGATTCAAAAGGCTGTCAACGAGCCAGGTCAGAAAATCGGGGGCCGTTACAGCCGGACGATTGGGGAAATACGCTTGACGGACGGCTTCATCCTGCTGAGCGGCTTCGGCAATCCGCTGGGCTACATACAGGTTCATGTCCAACAGAGCGACGATATCCTCGTCATAACCGCCGCGGAACGTCATATCGTTCCGCATTCTGTTCAAGAATGCTTCCGCGAGTCCAGCGAAGAAAATGTCGCCGGTTTCATCCAACGCATGGAGCATCAGCTTTCCGTACCGGATGGCCTTTTCAGCCCTTTCCTTCATGGAGAGCGTGCTGTCAAAGAAAATGACACGTCCCAGCTTGTCGCCCGCAAAGGCCGCGAGCTCATACATGTTTTTGCTGACCCAGTAGTAGTATTCGTCGGTGTCCTTGTGGAATAGTTGCTCGGTCTTTTGCTCCCAGGTGGTGTACCAATCTGTGAATCGTGTTTGGTATATTTCAAGAGCCTCCGCTGTTCTGCCCTCCGCATGAAGGATTTTGGCACGCATATTCCATGCGCCGAGACGGATTTTTTCGTCAGTGCAACCCTCCGATATTTTTTCGCAGATGGTGAGGAGCTCTTCCTTATGCGCGAGCAGGGTGGCAGGATCGTTGTCAGCCAAGTCGCCTGCAATGTTCCACATATAGTAGTGCATGATTCTGTAATCGTTGGGATAGTCGTGATAGGCCTTGACGATGATCTCATGTCCGTGATGATTGTTCCAGTTCTTTCTGTACAGCGTAATGATTTCATCGATGTCGGCTTGAATCTTTTCCTGATTGTAGCCCATCAGTTCGTCAAGGGAGACCCCAAAGAAATAGGCCAGGGGTTGCAGGAGCGTAATATCCGGATAGGTTTCGCTTCGTTCCCATTTGCTGACTGCGGCGCAGGTTACATTCATGGCAACCGAAAGTTGTTCCTGCGTAATGTTTTTGGCGGTACGCAAACGTTTAATGTTTGCGCCAATTGTGATTTCCATAATCATACCTCCGGTGAGATAAAAGTAAGCTGACGTCTGCTTCTGTTTCTATTATAGCATAAAATTCGTTTTCGTAAAGGTATCATTAGGAAACCTTCTGTCAACCGGAAGTTAAAAAATGATCTTTTCGCGACGATGAAGGAGGCATTGTACATAAAAAACTCCCGATTTACGCCGTTTGCGGGCGGATGTCGGGAGTTTTCAGATAGAGAGGATCAAAGTGCCGCTATGAGTACCTTCGCCACCATCTCCACCACAGCCTCGATGCCCTCGTCGCAGACGATGGTGCATCCGGCGGCCTTAACGTGACCGCCGCCGCCGAAGGAGGCGCAAATGGCCGAAACGTCCACCGCGCAGGAGGAGCGCATGGATACGCGATAGACTCCGTCGTCGGAGGGCTGGCGAATGGCGGCGGCTACCTGCACGCCCTGCAGTCCGCGGGCCACATCCACCAGGGTTTCCAGGTGCTCGTCGGTCAGACCGTACTGACGCTTGACCGACATGGGCATATCCACAATGGCGACCTTACCGTCGGCAAAGAGGTGCAACCGTTCAAAGCCCAGCTTTTCGGCCAGCAGGAGCTTGTGGGATTTCACGCCGAACAGGCGGTGATTGATGTCGGCCGCATCGAAATTCGCTTCCAAAAGCTGGGCGGCGGCCTTGTGGGCGTCGGGGCCCGCGTTGCTGTAGCGGAAACAACCCGTGTCCGAGCTGATGGCGGCGTACAGCAGACGATCGACCTCCGTAGGGATGGAGGGGATCCGACCCGTCCGCAACAGCTCACGGGAGAGGCGGTAGATCAGCTCGCCCGCCGAGGAGGCGTCGCCGTCGATCCAACCGTCGGCGTACATCTCGCCTCGGGCGTGGTGGTCGATCATGAGGTTAATGCGCCCCGCATAGCGGCCGTACTGCTCCCCAACCTGGGCGGAGGAGGCGGTATCCACCGTGATGATCTGGGCGGGGGAAAAGTCGGCGGGGATATTCTCGGCCTTGATGCTGGGCTGTTGATCGCAGGCCAGGAAAGCCAGCCGTTCGGGGAGCTCGTCGTCGCAGGAGCAAAGCACACGGCATCCCATCATTTCCAATAGCAGCTTTAAGGCAAAGCCCGAGCCCACGGCATCCCCGTCGGGATGACGGTGAAAGATCACAAGGGTATCCACGCCACCTCGAATGCGGGCGGCGATCTCGGTCAGGGTCAGGTTTTGATAATTACTCATCTTCGTCCTCGTCATCCAACAGCTCGTCGAAAGCGTTGGTCTCGGTGACCTCGTCCTCGGGGTGCTCAGCGTAGGTGAAGCCGCTGATGATCTTCTCGATCTTGGCACCGTAGGCGATGGAGGTGTCCTCCACGAAGGTAAGCTCGGGGGTGATGCGGAGATTCAGATTCTTGGCGAGCTGACCGCGGATATAGGGAGCCGAGGAATCCAGCCCCTTCTTGACGGTCTTTTTGTCTCCCTGCATGTGGGAGTAGAAGATCTTGGCGTACTTCAGGTCGGGGGTGACCTCCACGCCGGTGACGCTGACAAAGGCCTCGCTCACGCGGGGATCCTTGACGGTGCGGATGATCTGGGCCGCTTCCTTGAACATTTCCTCGTTGATGCGGCTTTGACGGTATTTGGCCATAGGTGACTCCTTTCGGTGTGTAGGGTGGTTGGTTGATGCTCCATGAGTGCTCAACAACTTTCAGACCGAGAGTAAGCAGGCCCTATTCTCGATTTGAAAGTTTTTGAGGGGAGTCAAGAGGGGAACTTTTTTCAAAAA
The DNA here is from genome assembly GCA_017456905.1 of Clostridia bacterium. GTDB lineage: Bacteria > Bacillota > Clostridia > Oscillospirales > CAG-272 > CAMEON01. Next base: position 1,356 of record JAFTIL010000114.1, on the reverse strand, counting down.
GTCCCCCTCTTGCGTTCTTCGCTTAATCGCTTTTACTGAGCAGCGTCCACGATTGCGGTGAACTTAGCGGCAACCAGGGAAGCACCGCCGATGAGGCCACCGTCCACGTTGGGCTTGGACAGCAGCTCGGCTGCGTTCTTCTCGTTCATGGAGCCACCGTACTGCACCACGGTTGCTTCGGCGATCTCAGCACCGAACATCTCGGCCACAGCGGCACGGACGTAGCCGTTGCCCTCGTCAGCCTGATCGGCAGTAGCGGTCACACCGGTACCGATGGCCCAAACGGGCTCGTAAGCGATGATGACGTTCTTCATCTGCTCGGCGGTCACGTTGGTCAGAGCCATCTTGGTCTGGAACTTGAGCAGGGTCTCGGTGTAGCCCAGCTCTCTCTGCTCCAGGGTCTCACCCACGCAAACGATGGCCTTCAGACCTGCGTTCAGAGCGGCCAGGGTGCGGAGGTTGACGGTCTGGTCGGTCTCGGCGAAGTACTGCCTTCTCTCGGAGTGACCGATGACCACGTACTCCACGCCTGCCTCGGTGAGCATCTCGGCAGAGATCTCGCCGGTGTATGCGCCGGAGGCCTTGAAGTGGACGTTCTCGGCACCGATCTTGATATTGGAGCCTGCGGTAGCCTCGATGGCGGCAGGAATGTCGATAGCGGGCACGCAGAGGACGATATCACAGTTGTCCTTGCCGGCCACGAGGGGCTTCATCTCCTCAATCAGAGCCTTGGCACCGTTGGGAGTCTTGTTCATCTTCCAGTTACCTGCAATTACGTATCTTCTCATGATAATTTATCCTTTTGTGTGTATTTTTGTGGGAAGGTTTTCGGAATTCCAAGAACCCTCGCACACTTCGCCGCGGGCGAATTTGCCCCGAACGAAGTGTGGAGGTGTTCAAAAGGGGTGGTGGGGCAAAGCCCCAAGAACCATGATTACTCCTTGTCCATCAGGCAAGCGATACCGGGAAGCTCCAGACCCTCCAGGAACTCCAGGGAAGCACCGCCGCCGGTGGAGATGTGGGTGATGCGGTCAGCGTAGCCGAGCTGCTCGCAAGCGGCTGCGGAGTCACCGCCGCCGACGATGGAAATGCAGTCGGAGTCAGCCAGAGCCTCAGCCACAGAGATGGTACCCTTGGCCAGGGTGGGGTTCTCGAACACGCCCATGGGGCCGTTCCAGACAACAGTCTTGGCGCTCTTCACAGCCTCAGCGAAGACAGCGGCGGTCTCGGCACCGATGTCCAGACCCATCTTGTCAGCGGGGATGGCGTCGGAGGCAACTGTCTGCACAGCGATCTCACCGTCGATGGGGTTGGGGAATTCAGAGGCGACCACAGTATCGATGGGCAGCAGCAGCT
>JAFTIL010000010.1 GCA_017456905.1 Clostridia bacterium | reverse complement strand
AGAAACTCACCGTCCCAACGGCGATTCTGGTGGACGGTAAAGAGCTTGCCGGCGACGTTTGCGGCGTCGATGATCTCCTGCAGGTCAGCCGAGGAGAGGGTGACGGGCTTTTCGCTGATGACATGCTTGCCTGCGGCCAGGGCCTTCAGAGCGATGGGCTTGTGCTGGTCGTTGGGGGTGGCGATGGTGACGAAATCAATGGCGGGATCGGCCAAAAGCTGCTCCAGGGAGGCGTAGGCGTGAATGCCTTGGGACTCGGCCAGCTCGCACCGCTCGGGCTTAATATCGTAAATTCCCGCCAGTTCGACGACGTCACTATTTCGAAGGAAGCTGGCGTGCCAGCCGCCCATACCACCGTAACCGATGATCGCTCCAATTTTCTTTGCCATGATGATCTCCATTCCGCCGCCATCGGCAGCATAAATATATTTCGCGCGAAACAGTGAACTTCAGTTTGGGATCACTGAACTTTCGCGCTATTCCGTTCTCTTGACCGCCCCGACGGGGATCGTTAATACGCATCCTGTCATAACGCACGATGTCCGTACGCGCAGATAGATTTACAAATATTATACAGCACATCATCGAAAAATGCAAGGCTTTTGAGATAAAAAATGAAAAATGTTTTTTCATCAACACGGAGAATGAGACAAAAAAAGATCCTCCCACAGATCGCTATGCAACGGAGAGGATCTATTGATTAACAGTAAAAATATCGTCGTATGTCACGCCAAGAATCTCTTTGATAAGCATGATTTCATCGGGATATATATGACGCTGGCCCACCTCAATCTTCGCAACAGCGCTACGGGTGATATCGCATCCCGCAAGCTGAAGCTTCGCCGCCACATATTCTTGAGTAAAACCTGCCGCTTCCCTGAGACGGCGTATATTTTGACCTATGATTCTTTCAATTTCGTTATTCATATATCACCATGTAAATATTACTTGACAATATTATAATCCTGTGATATGACAATGGTGCACCTATATAAGTGCAAGCCAATGTTTGAGAGGGTGATCATTATCAAATTATTAATTGTCGGTTCTCGAAGTATTACCGATTTTGATCTTGAAAATATGTGAAGCATGAAGTTGATACAATTATTTCAGGTGGAGCTAACGGTATTGATCATTTAGCGGAGATTTATGCAGATGAACACAAAATATATCATCCGGCTGCAATATCATAAATACAGGCGTGCGGCGCCTTTGAAAAGGAATAAATTGATGGTTGATTTGGCTGACGAGGTATTGGTTATATGGGATGGTGTCTCGCGAGGAAGCCAATATACGATTGAATACGCAAGAAAAAAAGGAAAACCCCTCCTGGTTATATATGAAAAGGCTCCGTGAGTTTATCACTCACAGAGCCTTTTGCCAAATGAAGAAACGGGGCATCAAGTAACAGGACATTTATATCTTCAAATCATGAAGTGAAACCCCCGCGTCGCATAGGAACACACCTGCGCGGCCCGAAACAGCCTCAACCTTGACGGTATCGTACAGCGCGCCATCGATCCAGATATTCACGGTATCTCGGTTCACCTCTAAACCGAAAATATGGAAATCGTTGGAGGTAAAAAAGAAGTTGGGGCGAGCGTATAGTTGAGTCTCAACACCGTCCGTCACGTCGATCAAACGAAGCTCGCATTGGCTGTGACAAACGCGAAGCTCTCTATACCCGTTTTCACGCACCCCAAAGCGGATGCCGTAGCCGCGAACCTCGGACTCAGGCTCTACGTGCTCCAAACGGATAGCGCTGTTCAAGCGGAAGGTCTCGTAGGTGTCACGAGAGGGCAAAAACAGGTCGCCCTCGGCTCTTGCCTGCAGGTAGACCTTGCCATTTTCCGACAAGGGATGGAAAGCATCTCCCGTAGCAAAGGTCTTGTTGACCCTCTCCATAAAGGCGGCTTCGCGGGAAAGGCGGATGACCTCCTCGTCCACTTGGCTTTGAATTTGACATTGATCAAAAATGGCGTAACCCTCAGGGTCAACACCCACGTTGCGGACACCCACAAACACATCGGCGGCTTCTCTGTCCGTGATATCAAAATCCAAGGATGCCACGGTCGGACGGAGAGATCTCACCGTTTCCGACGCGAGGGTCTTGCCCGTCTCGATCTCCGAGACAAACAATTCAGCTCCCTCATCCCCCGTCATGATCTCCAAAGTAAAGGTGTGATGACCCATGGCCAGATACAAGCCCTGGGCGGCACAGACCTCGCCCTTGTCAAAGCGGGAGATACGTCCCTTTTCTTTATCAGCGTAGATGACCGTGTCAATAGAGGCGGGATCGGAGTTCTTAAACAGCGTCCAGTTAGCGAGGCCGCCCAAGGTAAAGTCGCCGTTGCGGAAATGGCTCGTGGAGTGAACGCCGCAGTCGGTGATCACATTGGTGCAGGCGATAGGCCCCAGGGTACAGTTGCCCTCATAGCGGTTGCCCAGGATGCGCACGTTCTTAACAGGGGAATAGTCGTCGGTCTCGCTGTTGTCAAAGGGCTGACGGCCGTTGTAGGGGTTGTCAGGCCAGGTGCCCACGGGGTTGACCGAGGTGAGAAAATTATCGTAGGCATAGACTCCGTCGATCTCCTCCCGCTCCTGGATGGGATCCGAGGTGCCCCAGGTGATAAAGGCCAGGGCCTTACCGCCGCCCGAATTGATGTAGGAGTGTGCTGTGGTGATGTCCCGACAGCCGTTGTCCTCGTCCTTCATGTTGGTCCACCACAGGATGCCGCGGGGATCGTAGTAGTGACAGGACATGACAATGCCATCGTCGTTGGACTGCATGAAGCAACGGTTAACGAATACATGCTTGGCCCCTGCCACGCCAAATCCGTCACCGCTGACGCACTTGACCTCGTGGAGCTTGACGTTGGCAATGTAGACGTTCGTTGAATGGTTGAACTCGGTGTGGTAGTTATTGGAGCGGGTGATCTCCACATCCTGACAGACACAGTGATCCACGCAGAAGAAACCCAGAGGGATACAGTGGATGCGGTCGGGACAGCCCGAGGCGTAGCCGGGCATATCCACGCCCTCCTCCGAGCCCGTGTCCATCATACGGACGGTACCGTGACCCGTTACCTTGAAGTGGTGGATATTGGCAGCTTGAATGAGGGGGAGATTGGAAACGTGAAGATTATGGGTCCAGTTGATGCCGGGGATAACACCATCGTGGCCGTAGGTCACCTCATAGTCGTAGTCGTCCTTGAGTTGAGACTGCCACAGCACGGCGCCGTCACCGAAATGCAGATCCACGTTGGATCTCATGAGCAGATTGGTAACCATATACCGACGGCCATAGCGGTCATCAGAGCCGGGGAGAAAGACCTGTCCGCCGCCTGCCTTGGATACGCGGTCAATGGTCTCTTGGATGGCCTTGGTGTCGTCATGAACAGCGTCGCCGTAGGCACCGCAGTCCAGCACCGAAAGGCTGTAGTCGGGGAGGTCGAAGGCATAGGGGTTCTGATCGAAAGCCTCGTAGTTTTCAATGTAAAAACGCTCGCAAAGACAAAGAGGCTTTTGTCCATCCGCCTCGGCAAAAGCCAGAAGCTGGTAAGGAAGCAGGGTGGTGTATTCATCCCGGAGAGGGATGTTGTCAATGGCAAAGTCATCTACCAAGGGACACTCACCGATCAGGCGCTTCCCTGCCGTGGATTCCACACCTGCGGCGGTGGGCGCATTGGCCATGGTGGTGGTGTAGATACGGATGACACCGCCCCTGTAGGCAGACAGATCCTTGGTTTTGACCTTACCGCTGACGGTGATCGTCTCTGCCTTGGGGTCGGCCTTGCATGCTGTGATCACACCCGCGTAGTCTATGATGGGCTTCTCCTGCTCGAAGCTGTAGCGGTGGAGAATGATCTCGCCCTCGCCCTCGACGCTCAGAACAAACTGAGACAGCCGTCCGTCACAAAGCTCGGGGAGCTTGGATAGATTAAAATAATAAGCATGAGGCTCGCCGTCCTGTGCCAGCTCCACACTCACAGAGCCGTTTTTACCCCAAGGATGGGTGGAGGTCGCCCAAGTCAAGGTAGCAACCTTTGCGGTAGACTTGTTGGTGATCACCATGAACACAGTGTTACGGCGGGGCATGAGCATATTGTAGGGAGTGCCTGCATAGTCGGGGAACACAGGGGAAGTCAGTTTAAATTCACCTTGCAGACCCAGCACCATAGCACCCCCGTCGTCGGTAAGCGTACCGCCCTCCACCTCGTAGAAGTGGGACTGACCGCCCACCTCGCCCAGGGTGTTGAGCACGAAGCCATATGTCATGGATATTTCCACCTCGGGCACGTCCCAGCAGGGAGCGTAAGGCTTGGTCTCCAAGGTCATACGCACGGGAACGAAATCCATCTTGGCGGCGGAGAACAGACGGGGCTCCTCGGTCATATAGCAAACCGAGGTAAAGCTCTCGCCCTTTGCTCCCCACAGGGTCACGCGGCAGAGCATCCCTTCTCCCGACTTTTGGGAGATCATAAAGCCCGAGACCCCGGCAAAGCGCGCGCCTTGCTCAGGGGTCAAGGCGATCTCTATGGGAGCGGCGTTTGTGGTCAAAGTCATGACACAGATGGGCTCGGCAGGCTCGTAAATAAACCGTCCTGCCACGTGGTTTTGGGACAAGGCCCAGTTGTCGGTATGATAGGTGTAGTCGGCCTGACGGACTTTTTCATAAGTATACTTGTTTTTGACAAGATAGCGGGACATGATCTATTCTCCTTTTCCTTTCTCTCATGTAAAAAAACGAAAAAGCGGGCGCACACGGGTGGCTCTTCCCTAATGCGGGCAGGGGCGCATCTGCGTGTGCGCCCGCCTTTTTGGAGACGCGATTACTCTGCAAGAATTATTTACTCGTAATCCTCGATCCGCCACTCATCGTGCCAGTCGAGATAGGCCATCTCCCCGTCGAAGCGGAAGGGGAGCCAGACATAGTCGGCCTCGCGGGTGTTGGGCTGCTCCAGGGTAGGAATGAGACGGCCTGCGGCCTCTCTTTCCTCGGGAGTAGAATCATACCCGAAGGCGTCGGCGAAGGCCTTCTCATACAGCTTGTAGGGGACGTCCATACGGTGGGGCAGCCAGCGGTCGGCGCAGGCGATATAAAGATCCTTCTTGCCCGGCACCTTGAAGACGCTGGACACCTGACTGTGGAAGGAGGTGCGGCTCTCGTCGGTGGGGTGGGGGTCGCCCAAAACTGTAAACGGCCCGTGCCACGTGTCGGCAATCGCCAATTCGGAAGGATTGGGCAGGTAACTTGTTGTGCCCGAAGTGATGAGATAGTGCTTTCCCTTACGCATAAAGTGTGCGGTTGCCTCCCTCACGTAGGGCGGATAGGGGCGGGGGAAATGGGAGGAGTAGTAGCCCGTCACGTCGGTGTAATCCTCCGTCAGATCGGCGCAGATGGTTTCCGAGTGGACTCGCTCGAAGTAGTAGTAGGCCTTTCCGTCGGGAGCTACCACCAGATCGAAGTCTCCCGCGCTCATGTTCAGGGGGCGCAGACCCTCACGGACAATGGTGTAGGGGCCTGTGAGAGCGTCGGCGGTGAGGACGGTCTCGTCCTGGGTGCCGTCGCGGTGCATGATCTTGAGCCAGCAGACGAATTTCTTGGTCTTTTGGTTGTAGATGATGTGGGGGCGGTCCATCAGAGAAGTCGGATGGATAGACGATGTGGGATCCTCGGTGTTGGGGGGAATGATCAGTCCCAGATCCTCCCAGTTGTAGAGGTCGGTGGACTTGTAGCACCGCACGCCCCAGTGCCAGATGCCCTTTTCGGGGTCGGTGAATTCCTTGTTCTCGCCGTACCAGTAGTAGGCGCCCTCCCAGTACATGACCGAGCCGCCGTGGGCTTGGATGCGCTTGCCCTCGGTGTCCAGCCAGATCTTTCCGGGGCGGATGGAGTTGTAGCGGTTATTTTCCATGTTCAATTTCCTTTTTGAAGTTCTTTGGAGATCCAAGAACCTTTCTTTCAAGAAAGGTTCTTGGCGGGTGCAGGGCAGAGCCCTGCCGCTCCCCTCGTTCTTACTGATCATCACTATCCAACCGCAGCACCGCCATAAAGGCCTCGGGGGAGACCTGCACGGAGCCCAGCTGGCGCATCTTCTTCTTACCCTCCTTCTGCTTCTCCAGCAGCTTCTTCTTACGGGTAATGTCACCGCCGTAGCACTTGGCCAGCACGTCCTTACGCATGGCCTTGACGGTCTCGCGGGCGATGATCTTGGAGCCGATAGCGGCCTGGATCGGGATTTCAAAGAGCTGGCGCGGGATGTTCTCCTTCAGCTTCTCGGCCACGCGGCGGGCACGTCCGTAGGCCTTCTCCTCGTGGACGATAAAGGACAGAGCGTCCACCTGCTCGCCGTTGAGCAGGAAGTCCAGCTTCACCAGCTTGGAGGGCTCGTAGCCCATCAGCTCGTAGTCGAGGGACGCATAGCCGCGGGAACGGGATTTCAAAGCGTCAAAGAAATCGTAAATGATCTCGTTGAGGGGGAGATGATAGTGGAGCTCCACGCGGGTGGCATCCAGATATTTCATGTCAATAAAAGTACCGCGGCGATCCTGACAGAGATCCATGAGACCGCCCACAAACTCGGTGGGGGTAATGATGTTGGCCTTCACCAAGGGCTCGCGGGCCTCCTTGATGCGGTCGGTGGTGGGGTAGTTGGAGGGGTTGTCCACAATGATCTCCTCGCCGTCGGTGAGGGTGACCTGATAGACCACGCTGGGGGCAGTGGTGATGAGGTCAAGGTTGAACTCCCGTTCCAAACGCTCCTCGATGATCTCCATGTGGAGCAGTCCCAAGAAACCGCAACGGAAACCAAAGCCCAACGCCACGGAGGTCTCAGGCTCAAATACCAACGCGGCATCGTTGAGCTGCAGCTTTTCCAAAGCCTCGCGGAGATCGCCGTAGCGCGCACCGTCGGCGGGATAAATACCCGCAAAGACCATGGGGTTGGCAGGCTTGAAGCCGGGGCAGGGGGTGGCGGTGGGACTTGCCAAATGGGTCACCGTGTCGCCCACCTGGGTGTCACCGATGGACTTGATGGAGGCGGTGAAATAGCCTACGTCACCCGCAGAGAGGCAGTCGGTCTTTTTGAGTCCGAAGGGCTCCATGGTGCCCACCTCCACTACGTCGAAGGTGGCGCCTGTGTTCATGAGCTTGATCTTGTCGCCGGCGCGGAAGGTGCCGTCCATGATGCGGACGTTGACCACAACGCCGAGATAACTGTCATAGTAGGAGTCGAAGATGAGTGCCTTGAGGGGAGCATTTTCGTCGCCCTTGGGGGCGGGGATGTCTCGGATAACCGCCTCTAATACGTCAGGCATATTGAGTCCCGTCTTGGCAGACACGGCGGGACAGCCCTCGGCGGGGATGCCGATGATCTCCTCAATGTCGTTTCTGCACTCGTCGATACGAGCCGAGGGCAGGTCGATCTTGTTGATGACGGGAACGATCTCCAGCCCCGCGTCTACTGCCAAATAGGCGTTGGCCAAGGTCTGAGCCTCAATGCCCTGGGTGGCGTCAACCACCAAAAGCGCGCCGTCGCAGGCGTTGAGGGAACGGGAGACCTCATAGTTGAAGTCCACGTGGCCGGGGGTATCGATGAGGTTGAGCTGATATACCTCGCCATCGGCAGCGGTGTAGTCCAGTTTGACAGCACGAGCCTTGATGGTGATGCCGCGCTCTTTTTCAAGATCCATATTGTCCAGCACTCGGTTCTCCATCTCGCGCTCGGTCAGCGTCTGGGTCAGCTCCAGAATACGGTCAGCCAAGGTGGACTTACCGTGGTCGATGTGAGCAATGATGGAAAAATTGCGGATGTGGGACATTCTTTCATTCTGAGACATATGTGTTCGTCCTTTCGGATGGATTTCTTATTTATCTTATCTATTATACAGTATTTTTGGCGTTTGCACAAGAGGTTTTTCAAAAAAATCCCCCGACGGCCATAAAATTATCCCGATTTTTTAAAAATTATTTTTAAAAAGCCCTTGACAAACCGCTATCTTTGTGGTAGAATATTCAGGTCACCAAAGAGTGATGGAGAGATGGCTGAGCTGGTCTAAGGCGCACGACTGGAAATCGTGTTTGGGCTAATACCCCAACGAGGGTTCGAATCCCTCTCTCTCCGCCAACAAAAAAGCCTAATTTGTCTACCAGACAAATTAGGCTTTTTTGAACTAAGTGTTCCGCAAGCGGAACGTGAAGTATGCTTCGCAAGTGAAGCGCACTTCGTGCGTGAAGTGTGCCTTCGGCACGATAAGCGGAACACTTAACTTCACTTTGCGCCAAGGGCGCAATACTTCACTTGGGCGCAAGTCCAAACTTCACTGCGGCTTGCCGCAACTTCACTATTGAATCTTTTGCTAATATATGATATAATATTGGTGAAAGTGAGGGGTATATATCGAACAGATGTTGACTACATAAAATAATATACAATTCATTTGGACACCTTTTGTTCGCAATTACCCTTGTTTAGACACCTTTTATCACGTTTATGGCAAAAGAAAACCGCAATTCTGATACAAAGGGATTGCGGTTTTTGTGATATAATGATTTCATGGAGGTGAATTTATGTGGCCTTGGTTTTTCGTTGCTTTCTTCTTTTTGCTTCTCATTCCTCTCGTTTTGGCAATAACAATACCAATTTATAAGAACCACTACAAAGCGACAAGTAATGTTGTAAATTATGATTCAATGATGCGAAAATTTGTTTACAAGGTCTGTCTGTCAAGCGAACAGATTATAAACGAGTTAAAAAATACAACTGACATTGACGAACTATCCTGCGACTTTGATCACGAAAGATCTGTAATAAAATTTTCGGAATATGGATCAAGCAGGGAATACTATTTCAAAATTCACGAATGTGACGGATTTTCTATTTTATGCTTAGAGCAGGTTGAATTGCTGGGTATGTCAAGTCATATTCCCCTCAAACTCAATCCTTTTCTCGTTAGTAAGCTACGGGCAGAAATCATCCCTTTTTCACAGTACGGCTTTTGATTTTTTCCCATAAATACCCAAGCAAGCTTTGTATCAAAATTATAGTCAATAGCCAAAAGAGAGCAAGTCGAACACGACTTGCTCTCTTTTACTTTTTCACTTTTCACTCTTTACTCTTCACTCTTCACTTAATTCTGAAAAAGTTTGAGTAGAGTTTGGATGGAGCTTGGAAAGGTGTTCAATTAGAATCCTACTCCCTCCGCCAAAAACAAAGGAACCAAGCCGTTGGCTTGGTTCTTTTGTTTTTCACGAAAGTATACGATGATGACCCTTCCGCTTTCGCGCTTGCGCGAAACGGATCACGCTTTCGCTGTGATTCTGAAAACATGGGTTGAACCAGAGCGCAAACAGGGGTTCGCATTCGCCGCCCGAAGATATGCGAGCTTGCTCGCATGAAGACTCCTCTCATTCATTTCGGTTAACACTTGACGAAATCTTGATTTTCTGTTATGATATAGGTGTGATCCCGATCACACAAAACCATGAGTATTCCAAGGGGAGAAAAGCATGGAGCCTTTGTTATATGAAATAGAGCACGGAATCGGAACAGGTCATTTTATGCTGTACGAGCGTGAAAACCACGTATTTCCCGTGCATATGCACCGATGCTATGAGTTTGTCCTCATGGTATCCGGCGAAATGAATATGCGGATCGAGAAGCAGGAATATCTGCTCAAGAAAGGAGATCTCGTTCTCATAAAACCAAACAGACTTCACAGCTATGATTCCCCACAAGAAGGCGGTGGTAAATGTATCATTTGCGTTTTTTCCAACGATCTTATTGCCGCCGTCTCCGACTCACTGATGAAATACAAGCTCCCATCCCCCCTGATACATGAAGTTCCGACCTTCTATCGTCAAATGTTCATGAGCATGGATGAAAACAAGGATATGGCCACAATCAAAGGTTTTCTGTATACGATCTGTGGCTTGTTTTATCAGGATATTGATTTCTCGTCCGAAGATAACGTTGCCAAAGATTCCGTTCTTTTGCGTGATATATTTATTTACTTAGAGAATAACATATCAGAAGCGTGTACCTTGAAGGGATTGGCCGGAGCGCTTGGCTATCATCCGGCCTATATTTCTCGATATTTTACACAGACCGTCGGCCTCCCTTTCTATACATACGTTCAATCCATCAAGGTGGACAGGGCTTGCTATCTTCTGACGAATACCCAAGACAGTATATTATCCATTGCGATTCAATGCGGCTTTACGACACTCAGTAGCTTTAATCGCACCTTCAGAATAGCCAAGGGGATGACACCCAGAGAATACAGACAAACAATTGATACTCGAATCAAATGATTTATACCACATGATAGAAGAAGCGAATACTCTGTGCTCCAAGCCGACAGGGTATTCGTTTTTATATAAAAATGATAAACTACGGCAGAAAAGTTAAAGATTGCTTATTTTTTGTCATAAATTCATTGGAAAATAAAGTTTCATTTTGATATACTGATAAAAAATAACCAGTTTTTGTGTGTTTCTTCGGATATTTAATTATCGGGATGATCTGTTTTGAAAAACATAAAATCTGCCATTTATTCTATTCAAGGAGGAAAACCATATGTCAACCAATCGTTACGTAGGAAGCTACCCTGTCATCGGCATCCGCCCCACCATCGACGGCAGACGCGGCGTTTTGGGCGTTCGCGAGTCTCTCGAGGAGCAGACCATGAACATGGCCCGCACCGCCGCCAAGCTCTTTGAAGAAAATCTGAAATATTCCAACGGCGAGCCCGTCAAGGTGGTCATCTCCGACACCACCATCGGCCGCGTGGGAGAGGCCGCCGCCTGCGCCGATCAGTTCCGCAAAGCGGGCGTGGACATTACCCTCACCGTTACCCCCTGCTGGTGCTACGGTGCGGAGACCATGGATATGGATCCCCATACCATCAAGGCTGTCTGGGGCTTTAACGGTACCGAGAGACCCGGTGCGGTATATCTCGCGTCCGTCCTCGCCACCCACGCCCAGAAGGGTCTGCCTGCCTTCGGTATTTACGGCCATGACGTGCAGGACTGTGACGATACCACCGTTCCTGAGGACGTGAAGGAAAAGCTTTTGCGCTTCGGTCGCGCCGCCATCGCCGCCACCACCATGCGTGGGAAGTCCTATTTGCAGATCGGCTCTATCTGCATGGGCATCGGCGGCTCCATTATCAGCACCGATTTCATTGAGGATTATCTCGGTATGCGTGTGGAATCCGTGGACGAGGTGGAGATCATCCGCCGCATGACCGAGGAGATCTACGACAAAGCCGAATATGAAAAGGCTTTGGCCTGGGTCAAGGCAAACTGCATTGAGGGCTTTGACAAGAACCCCACCGAGCTGCAAAAGACCCGTGAACAGAAGGACGCCGACTGGGAATTCGTCACCAAGATGATGGTCATCATCAAGGATCTCATGAACGGCAACAAGAACCTGCCCGACACCTGCCGCGAAGAAATGGTGGGTCACAACGCCATCGCCGCAGGCTTCCAGGGCCAGCGTCAATGGACCGACTTCTACCCCAACTGTGACTTCCCCGAGGCCATGCTCAACACCTCCTTCGACTGGAACGGTGCGAGAGAGCCCTACATCCTGGCCACCGAGAACGATGTGCTCAACGGCATCGGTATGCTCTTCATGAAGCTGCTCACCAACCGCGCCCAGATGTTCGCTGACGTGCGCACCTACTGGAGCGGCGAATCTGTCAAGCGCGTGACGGGCTACGAGATGGACGGCAAGGCAAAGGATGCCAACGGTATCATCCATCTCATCAACTCGGGTGCTTGTTGTCTGGACGCTTGCGGTGCTGTCAAGGACGAGGACGGCAACGGTGTCATGAAGCCCTGGTACGACATGACCGAGGCCGACATAAAGGCAGTCATGGAGAACACCACCTGGAACTACGCCGATCTTGGCTACTTCCGTGGCGGCGGCTATTCCTCCCGCTTTGAGACCAAATGCGAAATGCCCGCGACCATGATCCGTCTCAATCTCGTCAAGGGTCTTGGCCCCGTATTGCAGATCGCCGAGGGCTGGACTGTGGAGCTGCCCGCAGACGTATCCGACGCGCTGTGGAAACGCACCGACTACACCTGGCCTTGCACCTGGTTCGCGCCCCGCTGTGACGGCCGCGAGGGATCTCCCTTCAAGACCGCCTACGAGGTCATGAACAACTGGGGTGCCAACCACGGCGCCATCAGCTACGGTCACATCGGTGCCGACCTCATCACCCTCTGCTCCATGCTTCGCATTCCCGTGTGTATGCACAACGTGGACGAGGACAAGATCTTCCGTCCCGCCGCATGGAACGCCTTCGGCATGGATAAGGAGGGCGCGGACTATCGTGCCTGTACCAATTTCGGTCCCCTGTTCAAGAAATAATCATACCGCATGAGTCTATGACTTTTAGATTCTTCGCTTTTTTCAAAACAAAAGAACCAAGCATGCTTGGTTCTTTTGTTTTTTATTTTACTCTTTCTTTTTCTTGCAAAGCATAAGGCCGCCTGCCACGGCAAGCAAGGCCACGGCGCCCACGGAGATCACAGAGCCACAACTGCCCTTGGGGTTTTCAGATTCGGCCTCGGTGATGAACTGAGTCTGGGGCTGAGTCACCACAGGCTCGTGAGGCCGTGTCTCCTCGGGCGAAGTCGCGGGCTGAGTTTCGGGGGCTGTGGTCTCTTCAAACCATTCCCCATCCTTAAAGGTCATAGGGGCATCCGAAACGATGGTCTCCTCCGTGTCGTCTCTCACCACCGCAGGCATACCCAACGCATGGGGGGTGACGTTTTGAGTAACCGAGGCCTTCGCCGCGGCGGCCGCCGCCTCGGGGGTGCGGAAGAATTGAATGGTGGCGAAGTCTACGTAATTGCCCACGGCGGAGTCGCCGTTGATGATATCAAAACGCCAACCGTTGATGTTGCCCTTCCAGTTTTCCCTGGCGGTCAGATCAAAAACGTAATAATGCCATTGTCCGTCCTTGATGAGCTGATGGCTATAAGTACAGGCCTCCGTAGCTCCGAGAATGGAGCCTGCGCAGAGATAAAAGGTCATGCTGCTGTGGGTATTATCCTTGTTTGCCCGCGCCAGAACCACCATATACTGATAATCATCGGCGTTGAGGCGAAGATCGTATTCACTTAAAAGTGCGGAAGCATTAAAATGAGCGTAGGGATCGTTGGTCTCTTCATTGACCTCTATGCGGAGCACCTCACCCATGACGGGATCCTGAACACCCTTGAGGTCTACTTTGTTAATGCCCGAATAACGATTGACAATATCCAAGGAGAAATAGATCTTGGCGGCGGTCCTGTCGTAACCCTTGCCACGATAGGTCAGTTCGATCTCATGAACGGTCAAGGTCACATCGTCCTTGATATACGAAGCCAGATACAGGCTTTCATGAGCGGTAAGATCCACCTTGGAAAGATCCAGCTCGGCGGTCTGCGGTTCGGTCGTGCTTGTATTCAAGGGAAGCGCCGTCAGGTGGTTGGTCAGATCGTACTGCCCTTCCCCGTTTCCATACAGGTGATCTGCGGCTGACTTGAAGCCAATCAAGGCCTGTCTGCCGTCGGTATAGCGTTGGCTGAGGGTATAGGTGATCCTTACGCGGTCAAACTCACCCAGCTCAAGAGCACCCAGCGCCACCATAGATTCATTCGTTATCACAAGACCCGCATCGGTAACCGTGGCGTTTGTCAAAGCACCCGCCGTCTTTTTAAGACGGGGGAAAGAGATCTTATGCATTTCTCCGTCATCATAATCGGGCGTACCGTACATCATATGGGAAAACAGCACCATGTCACAACCCACGCCGTCTCCCGTAACAGCACGCACATACAGATCGTAGTAGCCGTCGTCTATTCCATCGGGCGGACAAACGTCAAAGGAGAAGCCTGCCGTACCATGCCCTCCGGGATATGGAATTTCCGCGGCGGCAAGATCAGGACGGGCAACGATGGTCATATTTGGAGCCGTCTCCCAAACAGGCACACGGGAGAGACCCGAAATCCAGGCATATTCATAATGATCAATGCCCTCATCAGTAGCGATCCAACCCTTCATGGTCAGGACACCGCTTTCGGGGAAAACAAAGTCGTTATATATGCGAATGGAAGAAGTACCGCCCACACCCGTACCGTTCGTGATCATATCAATAGAAAAAATATAGGGCGCACGGCGCAAATCTATGGCTTGGGGCATGATGGCCTCAGATGCAATAACCGTCAGGGGAAGGGCACAGAAAAGCAGTACGGTCAAAAAACCGCACAACGAACGTAAGATACAGGTCCTTCGTTTCATGCCTTCTCCTTTCTAACAAAAAACTCTTTGTTTTATTATACATCATTTTCCTTTTTTTGAAAAGGGGTTTTTAAAAGATTTGTGCATTATGACACAAGATAGTTTTCAAAGGTGGTCACAAAATAAAAATCCCTCCGTGAGGGTGAGAGCTCACGAAAGGATTTTTATGGTACTTAGTTTGTCTCAAACAAAACTTATGCGTTCATGGAGTTGAGAGCCTTGGTGAAGGCGCTCTTCTTGTGAGCCGCACTGTTCTTGTGAATGATGCCCTTGGAAGCAGCCACGTCGATCTTCTTGACGGCAGCCTTATACAGCTCCTGAGCAGCGGCGATATCACCGGCAGCAACAGCGGCCTCGTACTTCTTCACAACGGTCTTCATCTGAGAACGGAACATCTTGTTCTGAAGGGTCTTGGTAGCGGTAACCTTTACACGCTTCTTTGCAGACTTAATATTAGGCATGATCTTTACCTCCTATTACATCGTAATAAACTATGTTCCAACCCTACCCCATATGAGAGGGTATGCGGCAAGGCTCACATATACCTTTATATCATACCACAAAACTTTTTGATTTGCAAGAGGTTTTTTCAAGTTTTTTATAAAAATTTTCACAGGTTGCCAACATATTTTTTGAACAAAATGACGGAGATGCGGGGATTTTTGCCATTCACACCTTGACGGACACTTGAAAATATGCTATAATTCATTCACAAAACACCATGGCAGGAGGAGAGCTTATGCGCGCATTTATTTATACGGGAGGTGTTATCCATCCCGACAACATCACCGAGCACCCCAAGGCAGAGGATCTTTGTATCGCCGCCGATTCGGGGTATCATAACGCCCAAAGGCTGGGCGAGCGCGTGGATATCCTCATCGGAGATTTTGATTCCATCGGACGCGTGCCCCGCGACGACGTGAGAGACATTCGCGAAGTCCCTGCCGAAAAGGATCTGACCGACACCCAGATCGCTTTGGAGATCGCCGTGGAGGCGGGTGCTGACGAGATCATTGTCATCGGCGGCCTCAGCGGACGGCTGGATCATGGGCTATCCAACCTTGGCATTTTGGAGGATATGTGCCTGCGAGGGCTTCACGGATACATGACCGACGGCCAGAACCGCGTGCATTATCTGAAGTCCTCCTCCACCCTCATCGCCCGTAGCGGCTACAAATACATTTCCATCCTCGCCGCCGACGAGACCGTCAAGGGTGTGTCCATGGAGGGAGGCAAATATCCCTTGAAAAACCAGACCCTCAAGCGCCGTTTGCAGTATGCCGTCTCCAACGAGATCACGGGCAACGTGGTGCTGATCTCCGTGAAAAAGGGCAGTATTTTTATCATTGAGTCGAGAGACGTGTAAAAAAGCGTGGCGTAAACCACGCTTTTTATGTCATTTCCATCTCATCTGTCAGCGCCGCGATGACATGATTGCTCACGAGAAATCCCTTTTCCGTCAAGGCGATGCGGTTGTCTTGAAACGTCAAAAGCCCTTGCTTTTCAAATTTCAAACAGCGAAGGCTGAAATCAGAGGTGAGCTTCACGGGAAAATCACGGGTCAAGGCCGATAGATCAATACCATCGGACAGTCTGAGCCCCAGCATCACCCGCTCGAAGGCCGCGTCTGTGGGGCTGATCTCCGTGCGGCTCTCGGTGATATCCTCGCCTGTCAAGAATTTACCCAAGTCGCGGCTGTTGCCGTAACGCACGCCGTCCACATAACCGTGCGCCGCTACACCCAGCCCCACGTACTCCCTGCCCTGCCAAGTGTGCAGGTTGTGGCGGGAGCGCTTGCCGTCCTTGGCGTAATTGCTGATCTCGTAGTGCTCGTAGCCGCAGGATTTGATATAACCCGAGGCCAGCTCGTAAAGATCCGCTACCCTGTCCTCGTCGGGAAGGCCCAGCGCCGCCGCTCCACGGCGGGCAAAAGGCGTGCCTTCCTCCAACATGAGGCAGTAGGCGGACAAATGCTCGGGGGACAGCTCCACGGCTTTCTCAAGGGTTTTTATGAGGCTCTCAGGGGTCTGATGAGGGATCCCCATCATAAAGTCAAGATTGATGTTGTCCACCCCCGCCTGCCGTGCCATCTCTACAGTATGGCACACGTCATCCCAGGAATGGAGCCGTCCCAAGGCCTTGAGCTCTATGTCGTGTGCGCTCTGGGCACCCATGCTGATGCGGTTGACTCCACCCTTTGTCCAAACGGACAGCACCTCACGGCTCACCGTGGCGGGATTGCACTCCAAGGTCACCTCGGCGTCACTTTTTACCGAAAAATGAGTAAAAACGGCCTCCAGCAACCGCGCCGCATCCGGGGATGACAGCAAAGTGGGTGTGCCGCCGCCGAAATATACCGTATCCACGGTACGTCCGCGGCACTTTTCGCCCCATAAGTGGATCTCCGCGATGAGGCGGGTGACGTAATTCGTCATTACCTCCGCCTTGGGACGAGGAAAAGAGCAAAAGTCACAGTAGGGACATTTGCTCCTGCAAAAAGGTATGTGTAGGTAAACCCCCAAGGGCTCGGTTGAGCTTTTGGGGGTGATTTTTTTCTTTTCCATAATACAAATATCGCTGTGTGGTGATACCTTATTTCACTTAGATCCTTACACTTTATGCTTGCAATTATGACCCTGTCCCCCGCCCGTCGCATTCGCTGGGCGGGAGCTCTCCCACAGGGAGAGTCTATAGGGAGGAGCAAGCCCCTCCCTACAAACGATCATACAAATAGGGCAGGGGCCCCATGGGGGTATAGAAATACACTCCACTGTATGATCTCTTCCCGTCATATTCTTTTTAAAAGTTCTTAGAAGTCCTGAAACCTTCTTTCAAGAAGGTTTCAGGTGGGGCAGCGAAGCGGCAACGCGGTACTGAATGACAGCCCGGTAGGCTGTCAGAGCCGCGGCGTGACCGAGTCGCAGCGAGACCAAGGGGCAACGCCCTTGCTTCTTCCTCACTTCACCAAAAATCTCTTGATCTTTCTGGTGGGGGTCTTTTCGAACTCAGTGTCACGGAGCTCAACGGCCTTAATCTGCTTAAAGGTAGGCAGGCGGCGGTTGGTCTGGTTGATGGAGTTGCGGATGGACTCCTGGATCAGGTCCTTGGTGGCACCCGTGGGGAACTTATCCACGTTGGGATAGACAAGGGCGGTAAGGATGACCTCGTCGCTGTCCTTTGCCTTACGGCCAACCACCACTACCTCGGCGATGGTATCGATCTGGGTCAAGTATTCCTCGATCTCCTCGGGGAACACGTTCTTACCGTTCTCCAGAACGATGACGGACTTGCAACGGCCGGTGATGAACACGTAGCCTTCCTCGTCCATGTAACCCACGTCACCCGTGCGATACCAGCCGTCCTTGGTGAAGGAAGCCTCGTTGGCCTCGTCGTTGTTGTAGTAGCCCAGCATGACGTTGTCACCCTTGACCTGAAGCTCGCCCTCGCGGAAGCCCTTGTCATTGAGAGTGCCGTCAGAAAATTCCTCGGAAATACGGATGCTGCAAGCAGGAACAGCAGGGCCTACGGAGCCCCACTTGCGATTATAGTATCTGTCCACGCTGACCAGAGGAGAGCATTCGGTAATACCAAAGCCCTCGCAGATACAAATGCCGAAATCCTCAAAGGCGGCAATGAGATCGGGGTTCAGCTTGGCACCGCCGCAGATGATGCGCTCAAGTCTGCCGCCGAATGCCTCGTGTACAGCTTTGAAAATGGAGCGGCGCTTGTCGATACCAACCGACATAAGTGTTTTGGACAAAGCCAAGCCCGTCTTGAGAGCTTTACTCCGCCCGGACTTTTCAGCCTCAGACCAAATTGCCTTATACATGGTATTGATAAACAGCGGTACCAAAACAAGACCCGTGGGCTTGAACAGCTTGAAGTTTCTCATGACATGACGCAGAGAATCGTTGATACAGATCTCCATACCGTATACCATAGCAGCCATAAGACACATAAGCTCATAGGTGTGATGCACAGGCAAAACCGATACCAGTACGTCATCGGGATAGAAGCAAACCGTCTCAACAGCCGAGTTGACTGCGGCGAAAATATTCTTCTGACAGAGCATGACGCACTTGGAGGTACCCGTAGTACCCGAGGTGAACAGCATCTCAGCCAGGGTCTCACGGTTGTGCAGGATGGGATAATCATAGCCCTCGCGCTCAATGCGCTCGCGACCGCAAGCCAGTACCTCCTCGTAGGTGATGACTTTGTGGTCAAAATCGCTGTTGTAGGCGGGATTTATGGGAATGAAATACTGGATGGAGGTGTCGTTTGCTTCAATGGACTTGATGAACTTCTCGTTGAAGCCCTTGCTGTAGACCACAGCCTTAGCATTCACAATGCCAAAAAACTTGCGGATCTCTTCAATATCCAACTCCTTGTCCATGGGTACGGCAACACAACCCGAAGCCAAAGAGGCCAGATAGGCACAGACCCACTGGGGAGACGTATCACCGATGATGACGATCTTTTCACCTTCCAGGTTCATAGCCTTGAAGGCAGCAGCCATCTCGTATACTTTCTTTTCAAACGCAACGTAAGTCATAGAGAGCAGCTCTTTGCCTTCAAAATAGCGGAAAAGGGTTCTATCTCCATGATTTTGTACTACCTTCAGAAGGTCGGTGACATCCCAGATGTGAGGCAGAACACACTCCCTGCGGGGGAGATTGTTGGGCTTATGCTTGTTTTCCATTTTCATACTCCTTTCGTGGGCTTATTTACCCACACAAAATTTGTGAAATATTTCGGAAATAACTTCTTCTCTGACACTGTGACCCGAAAGCTCGCCAAGGGAGGTCAACACATCGCGCAGGTCTTCGGCGCACAGATCGTAGGGCAACAGCATTTCAAGGGCATCCACGGCTCTGTCTAAGGCGGTTATACATCCCGAAAGAGCCGCAAACTGACGGGCGCTGAACACGATGGCCGAAGCACCCGTATCAAGATCGCCGTCAATGAAAGCTTCCTCCACCATGGCGGTCAATACTTCCATACCCAGTCCGCTTTGGGCGGAGAGAGATATAAAGTCAAGACCAGAGGGGGTCTCGGGGGTTAAAAATGGGATGTTATCACTTTCCCACAGGTCATTTTTGGTCAGAAGATAGAGGACTTTTTTGCCATCCTCTGCCTGCGCCTTCAGCGTATGAAGCAAGGCCAGGTCCTCATCGGTGGGCGGTGTGGATCCGTCAAAGAGGGCAAGCACCAGCTCGGCCTCCTCCAGCACTCCCTTAGCGCGGCTAACACCGATCTGCTCTACAGGATCATCCGTGTCCCGCAGACCTGCGGTATCCGACAAGCGAAGGGTCACACGGCCCAGAGATACCGTTTCGGAAAGCACGTCCCGCGTGGTACCTGCGATGTCGGTCACAATGGCGGCATCACGACCCACCAGGGCGTTATACAGCGCCGATTTACCCACATTGGGGCGTCCCACGATCACGGTGGGAATTCCCTCAGCAATGGCGTGGCCCGTGCGGTAGGTAGCCTTCAGCCTCTTCAGCTCGGCACGGATATCCGACAGAAGGCGGATCATTTCCTCCGCGGGAATCTCGGTGAGATCCTCTTCGGGAAAGTCCATCCCCACCTCCAGATTGGCAAGAATGGTGACCAAACGGCCGTAGATATCCTCCATTTCTCGCGCGAGACGGCCCTTCATGCCCGTGCGAGCCAGGCGAAGCTGCTCATCATTCCCTGCTTCCAGCAGGTTGCCCAATGCCTCGGCCTCGGGGAGACTCATTTTGCCGTTGATATAAGCGCGGCGGGTATACTCCCCCGCTTCGGCGGCTCTGGCACCTGCCGTAAGGCAGGCAGACAACACGCTTTGGGTCACCAAAACGCCGCCGTGGCAGGAGATCTCCACAACGTCCTCTCCCGTGAAAGAGCTTGGCGCGGGAAAATAAACGCAAAGCACGTCGTCAAGCACACGCTCCGGGTCCTCGGGCGAGATAATCTCTCCATAGACCATCATGCGGGGTGTGGCATCCGCCAGTCGTTGATATTTTTTGAATTTTGGACGGAACAGCCTGTCTATCACCGTCAAAGCCTCAGACCCCGACAGGCGGATCACAGCTACTCCGCCCTTGCCGAAGGGAGAACTGACAGCGGCAATGGTATCAAAATAGGTCAATTTCATACGTCCTTTCAACGGATACAGATCTATTATATCACACAAAAGTTGTCTTGTCAACAACTTTTTCTCGTAAAGCGGAAGCCGGTCCGTATTTTAGGGATAACCTTTAAAAAACGACTCGACTTCCGCCGAAAAGATGGCGTGCTTGGGGATATGATCCCCAAGCCGCCCATTAAGTCGGACGGAAATCGCTTCTATCCGATGTGTTTCTTATTCCTCAGACAGATCGGGCACCGAGAACAGATCGTCCTTGACGGGCTCAGCCACGACCTCCTCGTCCTCCTCGGAATAGGTGGCGGCGGACAAGTCGATGTCAAAGGGATCCTTCACGTCGTCCTCATCGAAGGTAGAGGTGGTAGGCATGACACGGCCAGAGCCTGCCAGGGGGTCCACCATAGTGCCGCTGCTCTTACGGCGGCGGCGGTTGCGGGAACGGCCCGACTTCTCGCCGGTGCCGCCTGCGGCCTTAACGGCCTCAGTCTCGGGCATACCCTCATCCTCAAGGAAAATGACGATACGGCGGTTGTTATCAGTACCGATAGAGTTGGTGGTCACGCCGTCCATGTGCTGGATCTCGGAGTGGATGATACGGCGCTCGTAGGGGTTCATGGGCTCCAGCATGATGCTCTTCTTATACTTGAGCACCTGGCCGGCCTTCTTACGAGCCAGGGCACGGAGGGCATCCTCGCGCTTAGCGCGATAGGATTCCACATCCACGGTGATGCGGGCATACTCGCGCTTCTCGCCCTCTTCCTTCTTATTGGCGGCGAGATTTGCGAGATACTGGAGGGCATCCAAGGTGTCGCCGTGATGGCCGATCAGCACGCCTGCGGCCTCACCGTCCACAGTAATGACCATATCGTCGTTGTCACCGGGGTGCATGGCAATGGCCACATCCTGCAGACCCATATTGGCTACCAAATTGGTGATAAACTCATAAGCCATACGCTCACTGTCCTTGACAGTAGCGGGATCCACATTCTCGTAGGTCTTACGAGCCTTGGGAGGGTTCTGATTTTTCTTTTTGGGCTGACGCACGGGAAGCTCGCCGGGCAGATGCTCGGCAGTCTCGGTGTTTTCGGAAGCCACAGCCTCGGTGTTACGGGGCGCATGGTCACGGCGGTCTCCGCGGCGGTTATTACGATCGCGGCGGTCGCGGCGGTCAGAATGATCGCGGCGCTCCTTCTTCTCGGCGGGAGCATCGGGGATCTGATATACGGCCTTGATGGTGGCATCTACCGAGCCGAAGCCCAGAAAGCCCTTGCGGCCCTCGTTGATAACGGTAATAAACAGCGCAGACTCGCTGGGTGCGCCCAGCTCTTCAACAGCCTTGGCAATGGCCTCTTCCTTTGTCTTGGCGCTGATCTCAATTTCTTTTTTCATATTGCTATATCCTTTAATTGTTATATCGGTTGATCAACCGTTATGATTTTCGTCGTTTTCATTTGCCACGTATTCTTCGGCGGCATCGACGAGCTCGTCCTCGGCGGACTTCTTCTTCTTTTTCTTTTCCTTAGGCTGACGTGCAGGTTGGTCGTCCTTGAGGGTAGCTTCACCCAGGTAAGCGCCCTGCGCTTCTTCCTTGACGGGCTCGTCATCCTCCACGTAATCGCCCTTCTTCTTGACCTGAGGCAGGGGCTCCAGGTCGTCCTCATCGTCGATGTGGTGGAGAGAACGAATGTTAGGATTCTTGGTACCGCTCTTCTTGACGGGACGGTTCTTTTCCTTGGCGGCCAGCTCTTTTTCAGCGGCCTTGAAATCGGCCTCGGTGAACTGAGGCAGGGGCATGACCTTGGAAATGATCACCTGCTTGACCATACCGAACACGCTCTTGATACCCCAGTAGAGACCGACGGCACCGGGTACGGCCATGGTAAAGATGGCACTCATGGCAGGCATCATGATGTTCATGGTAGTGTTAGAGCAGCCGTTCTGGGGATCGTTGGCGGTGGGCTGGAAGGTGAGCTTGCGGTTGAGCTTGGTGCTGAAATAGTACAGCGCGAAGGTCACCACGGGGATGAACAGGAGCCAGGGATTTTTCCAACCGGGGTTCAGACCGAAGTTGATACCGAATAGTGTAAAGTCGGGGATACGGCTCAGGAGAGGATTGAGAGCATCCGCGCAGGACTGACCGTTGGCAAGATAGGCGAAATTGGGCAGACCCTCAATGATCGTTTGCTCCAGACCGCCGTCACGGATCAGAGAAAGGATCTCAATGGTACCCGATTGGGTAGAAAGATCCAGGCCCAGGCCGCCTGCGGCCTTGGAAGCCTTGGAAAAGGAGATCAACGCGGAGATCAGCTCATCGGAGGCACCCATCATATACTTGAGGGGGTTGATAACGATGTTGTAAAGCGCAATAATGAAGGGGAAGGTAAGCAACAAGGGGAGACAACCCGCCATGGGGCTGAAGCCCTCCTTCTGGTACATCTCGGCAACCTCCTGAGAGACCTTCTGCTGGGTCGCCTGGTCGTTTCTGCCTGCGTACTTCTTACGAATGGCCATTTCCTTGGGGCGGAGCAAGGCCTGCTTGCGGGAGTTCTTCTGCTGATAGATACCCAAGGGGAGCATGAGGATCTCCACCACGATGGCAAAGTACACGGTGCCCAACATAAAGCTACCGAAGCCGGGGACATTGATGAGCCACTCAAAGCCCAGAGCCACCCAGTGCTGTACCGTAGTCAAGGGATCCATTTTTGCATCGGTGGTCACGCTGGTCTTAAAGCAGTTGACCAGGTCCTCCACGTCGTATGCATTCATTTTTTCATACTTCCAAGCGTCCTTGACCTCGAAAGTAGCATACTTGATCACGTTGTAACCGTACTCACCCACCTTCTGAAGGTTAGCGGCGGGCAGGTTATTGTCATCAAAGCCCTCTACGGTCATATCATAACCGCGGGAAGCGGCCACCAGGTATTCTCTGATGGTGTGGCTGTTTTTGTTGGATGCGATGTCTGTGGCCAGGGTGTTGATCTGATCGCTGGTCAAGGCATTTTCGCCTTCGACCACGGTGATGGTCTGTGCCTTGAGGGCTGCTACGGTGTTCTTACTGCCGCAGGCCGTCAGCACGCTACCCAGAACCGTCAGCACCAAAAGCGCCATGAGCAATCTCATAGCAATGGCCGAGACACGGGAATTGCGAAAGTTGGGGATGATATGCTTCATTTTCAATACCGATCCATTCTTTTGTTTTCCGTCTGAGAGACGGTGTTTGCGGCTCCTCGATATACTTTGGCCGCTGTGTTGTCGGTTTTTGACCTTACGGCTTCTCCGACTCGTCTGTCAATTCAGTTTCCGTATTTGCTTCTGCGTCGAGATCGAACCGGGTGTTTTCCTCCGTCTCGCCGTCCCGCTCCTCCAAAGGGATCAAGGGATGCTCGGTCTGAGACTTACGGAATTTACTCCAGCGCATAGGCATGGTACGGAAGCCCTCGTCAGGTACGGGATCGTAGCCCGCGGGGGAGAGAGGACTGCAGCGCAGGATCCTCCAGATCATCAGCACAAACCCCGCCATGCACCCTCGTTTTTCAAATGCTTCTAGCGCATAGGCCGAACAGGAGGGGGTGAAGCGACAGCAGGGAGGCTTCATGGGTGATATCCGCTTTCGATAGAAGCGGATGAGTGCCATAAATGCCCGTTTCATGGCGTTTTTGTTTGTTTTTTCCCTTCTTGGCGGTTGGATGTGTCCGAAGGGAGGGCGAACATATCCAGTTTTTTAAAGATATACCGAAGCTCC
This sequence comes from Clostridia bacterium, assembly GCA_017456905.1. Classification (GTDB taxonomy): domain Bacteria; phylum Bacillota; class Clostridia; order Oscillospirales; family CAG-272; genus CAMEON01. The sequence goes on along the minus strand of JAFTIL010000010.1, from coordinate 47,501 downwards.
GACGCAACGGCGGTGCTCTTCACCTTTTCGATCCCCGGGCGGGTAGAAATGACAATGAGATACCCCGTCTTCAGCGGTTGCTTGGCTCTCACCTCGGCAAGACCTGCTCTCAGGATCCGTTTGACACGGTTTCTTTCCACGGCGCCACCTTCCCGCTTGGGAACCGACAGACCGATCCGATTGAGATATTGCTTCTGTGGGTTTTCCTTCTTCAGCCGTTTGGCGTGAAGATCCTTTAGGACACAGACCGTCACAAGACGCCCCGACCATCTCTGGCCGCGGCGGAAAGTCTTTTGATACAAATGATTTTCCTTGATGGCAATGTCCTTCATAATTTTTCCTTTTGAGGCTCTGCCTCAAACTCCGGTTAAGAAACTTTTTGAGAAAAGTTTCTTAACAATCTTTAAAAACTTAAAAAATCATGGCAAGAAAAAACCCCGAGGAAAGACAGACACAGCGAAAATTCTTGTTCTATCAGTCATCGGCGGTTTTTCTATGACAAAACAGCGTTGAAATCAGCTTCAAGGTTCTGCCGTATGAGGGGAACAGGTAGGCGCACGGGCGCACACTTATTCCACTGATCAATAGGTCAGTCTCTTTCTGCCCTTAGCGCGTCTTCTCTTGAGAACGTTTCTGCCGTCAGCAGTTCTCATTCTCTTTCTGAAGCCGTGCTCCTTCTTTCTCTGTCTCTTCTTAGGCTGGTAAGTTCTGAGCATCTCAGTGCACCTCCTTCGTAATTAGTGGGTGGCGTATATATCGCATAGGGTAAGATCTTCCCTGTCGGGTTACGGGGAAAAGTCAACCTCCGATACGCTTTTATGCCCATTTATGGCATTGACCCTTACATTATAACCGCAAAGACCCCCGTTTGTCAAGGGGTTTTTTTAATTTTTTTGAATTTTTCAACGCCATTGACCCTGTTTTTGGGGATCAATTCAATATCTTTTACATTTTGCTCATAGTTTTTTCATAAAAAACACCCTCGGAAGATCCGAGGGTAAAATTTTTATATTCCCCGCCCCCGATTGGGGGCAGGGATCATTTTTGAGTGAAGATGAGCGTTTAAAGTAAACTCACATCAATCTTCCTTCTTCTTCTTGAGCACGACCAGAGCACAAGCAGCGGCCACAACGGTCAAAGCGGAAGCAGAAGCGATAACGGACTTGCATCCCTTATCATCGGGCTCAGTGGTAGCGGGCTCGGTTGCCTGAGGCTCGGTAGCAACGGGATCGGTCACAGGATCGGTTTCCTCATCGCTATCCTTGGGAGGATCGGTCTCAACTTCCATGCCGCAAGCGATCATAGCCTCGTCAATATCCTTGTAGAGGTTGATCTCATACAGAGTCATGGAAGCGCCAACGTTTTCTTCGGAAACAGAAGGATTGTTGTCAACCCAGTCGAAACGGATGGTACCGATCACGTCATCCACGAATTCGGTGTAGGACAGATCGAAGATGATGTATTCGTAATCGCCGGTGCCTTCTGCATCAATATCAGGTGTAGCATTCAGAGTACCGTCGATCACACCGCCGCGACCCATTGCGTAGTGGATCAGGAAGTTACCTGCAACGGACTGATCCATCTTGACCTTCAGCACGAGAACACCATACTCACCCTTCTTATTGGGAACGTTCTGGAGCTTGTTATCAACGTACTTTCTCATCAAGCTAGAGTAGTTGAAGGTGACGAAGGGATCCATAGGATTGGTCATATCGGCAGTCCAAGTACCCTTGAAGGTAACGGAACCATCTTCGTTATAAACGATCTCGGTCTGGTTGGGGTTGGTGAAGTAGTTTTTGAACACTTCCTCGGGGAAGGTGGTCAGCTTGGTGGGATCATCTACCTTGTACTCGGGAGTCTCGCCACCGATCTTGGTGTAGACAGCATTGATGGTCTGGTCAGCGTCACCGGTGATGGTGTACTCTTCCCATGCGCCCTCATAACCTTCCTTTGCGGGAACCTTGGGCTCCTTAACGGAGGTGGTACCCTCGAGGATAGAGATCTCCTTCACGACCTCACCGTCAGCCTTAAAGGTGATGGTGTAGTATACGGGAGCCTTGGGCAGAACGTGGCAATCGTTCTCTGCATAGTAGGTAGCTTCCTTCATGGTGTTGAAGAATGCGTAGTACTCAACATCGAGAGAACCTTCAGACATCAGGAAGTCGTTACGGAAGTGGTTGACAACGCCGTCAGCGGGCCAGTCAGTAACGTTACCGATATCGGCAACGAGAGTGTGCCACTCACCGTCAGCAATGTATGCGGGCAGCCTGGTGTTATCCTTGGCACCCAAAGCACCTGCGCTAGCGCCAACGAAAACTTCACCGTTAGCACCCTCGGTAGAAGTGCGGTACTTCACGACCATGTAGCGACCAATCTTAGTGCCTGCGGGAACCAGGTTAGCGGTAGAGTTGGGGTCGCCGCCGGTGGAAACAAAGGTGATGCAGCCATTCTCATAGCTGTAGCCTTCGCTCTCGCAAGAAACGCCGCCGTTGGGATTCAGAGCCTCACCGTCAACAATGTAAACGGGCTTCAGCTCAGTGGGATTGACGGGGATCTCGGGATCGACAACGTAGTTCAGAGTTACGTTATACAGATACTTACCCTTAGCGCCCTCGCCCAACTCGGTCACGCCGTCGTAGTAGATAGCGCCGGTGTCGGTGAGAAGCATCTTGCCGGTGCCGGCCTCGCCGTTAACGGTCACGGAGCCGTCCTCAGCCTTGACGTAGGTGTTGGTACCGTCGGTGTAACCAACCTGTACCCAAGAACCACCCTTGACGAACTGGATGTTACCCCAGACCATCAGGTACTGAACGGTACCGTCAGCCAGCTTGACCAGGGGATATACGTTGTAGATACCGTCAGCAAGGGTGCTTACGTCGATATCAATTTTATAGCGGGAAGCGTTGGTAGTACCGATTACTGCGTTAACATCGCTACCGTCGTTAACCCAGGCCGCGTTAAACACAGGATCCTGATCGTTGAGCTGGTAGCCGTACTCGGCAACGAGCTGCTGACCAGCGAGGTCAGCGGACCAACCGCGGAGGCTGAAGGAAGACATGGTCTTGTCAATGTCAAGGATCTTGCCGCCCAGGACATTGGCGATGTACTCGTGAGAACCGCCGTCATTGATCTGCTTACCGTCAATGAACAGGGTATCGGGAGACATGGTGCCACAGGTCTCGGTAATGGTACCTGCAGCGGAATTATCCTCGGGGAGAACGGGATCCATCTTAGGAGTCAGAGCTACCTGAGTGGTATAGGTGTACTTAACACCGTCGATCTCCACAGCACCGGCTGCGGGATCCTGATATTCCAGTGCAAAGTAGTGAGCAGCACCGTAAGGAGTGCCCTCGTCATCGACAAACAGATGCATACCGGTATCGAGACCGTTAGCGTCGAACAGAACGCCGTCAGCGCGAACGGTGTAACCGTTGCCCTCAGCGTCAACGTAAGGATACTCGGAAGTGGTGGCGTTACCCTTGACGTACTGGATGTCGCCGCCGAAGCTGCTGTTCATGCAATAGATAACACCGTTGGTGTCCTTGACCAGCAGATAGATATTGTAAACGCCGTTTGCAAGGTCAGCGGTGGGAATCTCGATGTTCTCGAAGCGCTCAGCTCTCTCGAGACCCGGATTTGCCTTCAGAGGAGGCTCATCCAGCAAAAATTCTGCCTTGAAGACAGGCTCCTGATTGTTGATGGCATAGCCGTACTCAACAATGTTTGCGTCGGTCTTGGGATTAGCCCAACCGCGGAAGGAAATGCTGTCATAAGCACCCTCAGCGTCCACGATCTTGCCGTTAATGGAAGCAATGTAAAGGTGAGCTTCCTGAGTGCAGTACTTGGTCAATTCACCAGCAGTGGTGCTTCTAACCTCGTCAGCACAAACCTGCATATTGGCAGGATCGCCTGCAAAGGACTGAGTAGCGGCAGAACCGCCGTTGGACAGCTTCACCCACTTGTCAGCGGAGTAAGCGCCGCCGCCAACGATGATGATAGCGTCGTCACCGTCGACGTACTCGCCGGAGAGGGTCACTTCCTTGGTCTCGGCAGCCACGCAAGCCTCTGCACCCTCACGGGTAGCGAAGAACTTGATGTAGGAAACGTCGATGGAACCTGCAGACTTCAAGAAGTCGAAGCGGAAGTTAGTAAGGTTTGCATCCTTGCTGTCGCCCCAAATATTGGAAGCATCAATGATCAGGGTGTGCCACTGACCGTCAGCAACGTATGTAAAGTCAACATGAGTCTTTTCCATGGGAGCAGCCCAGTTGAGACCATCGGAACGGCCGGTGTAGATCTCACCGCTTGCGTTTGCGGTAGAGGTTCTGTACTTAATAACAACGTAGTCAGACTGAGATGCGGGAACAGTGGGAGCGTTGCCCAAAACGAAGTAGGGATCGCCACCCTTGGATTCGAGAGTCACATAACCGCTGTTGCACAGCTCGGTGATGACGGTCTCGTTAGGAGAACCAACCTTTTGATCAGCAGTAAAGTTCTCGCTGTACTTGGAGAAATCGTATGCGAACAGGCACTCGGTAGACTCCTCGTTGGGGTCGGGAGGCAGAGGCAGACCGATGACCTTCAGAGCAGCTCTGTAGGTACCGTCGGTTCTCTGCTCACCTGCAACGTAGGTCTCAACACCCTCGGCAGGGCCGCCGCTTGCGGTCCAACCGGTGAAGGCCTTATCAGCAGAGGGGCCTTCAACGTAGGTGATCTCATAGTAGATATCGCCTCTGATATTCAGCTCGGTGGGGATATCAATAGAGAAGGTCTGATTATCCTTATGGTTCTCGCCATTCTGATCAAACAAGGGAGTACCTGCAACGGTAGTACCGTAATCGGTATCCCACTGCCATACCTTAAAGTTCCACTTGTTGATGTCACCGTCTGCATAGGTAGCCATGGCGATAATGCTGACGTTGCTCAGAACATCGTCGCCAATGTTATATCTCTGGCCGAAGTTGTACTGAGGAGCACCACTGAAGGGACCACCCTGATCGCCGAGGCCCAGGCTGATGGTTTTCTCTTCGTAAACGGGCTGCTCATTGCCCTTGGACACGAACTTGATGGAGTCAACGGCAATACCGTCGCCGCTCTTCATCAGATGACAGAGATAGACGGGACCGTTATAATCGGTATCCAGTGCGATCTCGCACTTTCTGCTACCTGCTGCCCAAGCGATCTCGGGATTCGTCAGTGCGCCGCTGGCAATAATCTCAACATCAGCCTTATCGGAATTGTCTGCGTTGGAAACAGGACCGTTCTTGGTCAGAACGAGCTGAGAACCAACATCGCCAAGCTTTGCGCCACCGTCACAACCGTAGGTAATGACAGCAGAGGAATACTTGGACAGATCAATGTCGCCAAGCTTTACGGAATGACCGTAGTTCATAAACTGCAGAACCTTACCGGTATAACCGGCAGGAGCAAATTCTACAGCTTCTGCCAAAGAAGCGATGTCGATGACAAGATCTTCGACAGCAGCTTCGGGAGTGTCTTCAGCGGAAATGGTGAAGGTCATACCTGCGAAGCAGGACAGAACCATCATAGCCGCCAGAAGAAGTGATAAAAACTTTTTCATGATTTTTTCTCCTTTTCCATGAAAATATAGGGTCTTACGGTTCTATCATTTTATACTATTTTTTTAATTTTGTCAATAGATTTTCGTCATTTTACACAATTATTAAAAAAATCAGCGTTTTTCATAAAATCATTTACTCCCTTTTGCACACTTTGACTTTTAATTTTTACCGCTCGAATATTTCTTGATCTGCCAACGTATTTTTTCTTAAGGATCCGACACAGAAATTTTCAATGCATTTTCTGCATATTCATGATACTTTACAAAAATTTTTGGAGGCTCATCTTGAGATCTCTTGATCAAAATTTCAAAGATCACCTCTTTTTTCCCGGTCTCATTCAGAATTTTTCCGTCGATCAAAACTCCCAATCCGTCACTATATATAAATGAAGAAAAATATGTTCCGTCAGGTATACTTTGTTCGCATACACTGTATATCGGATCATTTCCTTGCGTACATAGGATTAAAAGCAGCGCAAAGGCAGAATTTTTTGGAAGTTTTGAGACCGTTACGGTAATACCGTATCCTTTTCCATCCGACAAGATCTCAGCTTCTCCTATCATGACCGTCGGGAGCGTGAGATTATCCGCGTTTTGAGTTTCACTCGGCTCAAAGGACTCGGCTTTCGACGTAAAAGCTTCTGTTTCTGCTTCCGATTTCCATTCTGTATCATTCTCCGTCAAAATTTCTTGTGTGCAGACGTCGGATACCGTTTCTGCCGTTGGTTCGGTAGTTGCGGGCAGGACAGGTCTCTCCCATCCTTCAAATACCGTTTCATGGTGTTTGGGACAGCTGTCTCCGCCGCAAAAAAGCAAGAGGATAACTAACAAAAAAGATGTTGATATTTTGAGCGTTAAAGATAAAATAAGCCTGCGCAAAGGATGCTCCTATAATATAAAATATATTAACATATTATTAAAATATTAAAATATTGTTTAATTTATGTGTCTTTTTACATAAAAAACACCCGTAAACGGTGTTTTTTACCGTTTACGGGTGTTGATCTTATCAACAGCTTGGGCTATCTAAGTACCAGTTATCGTTTTCAAATACGAAAGACAGGTCAATGGTCACCCACTGATCGGGACGATTTTCCGCATAGGAGTTGATCTCCACCACGAGAAAATCTCCGCGGCTGGGAGACACGATCTTCATGGTGGCATAATCATATACCCGTGTTCCCGTTACCAAAGGATCCACGTGACTGTTCTGATACATCCTTGTGTCATCCTCGGAATACCGCGCCGGAAGGACAGAGCCCTCCACGAGATCCGAAGCATAGCCTGTAAACAAGCTCTCAAAAACAGACGAGCAATAATCCTCACTGTATATTTCAGAGGCGGCGGCTTTGATCTCTTCTACACTTTTAAATTTGCTGTAGCCCGTCACAAATTCGCGTCCGTCTTCATAAAAACCGTAGTACCTGTGCAAAAGCGCATCCTCTTCGGTATTTCTGGGATATACGGGAAGTCCCGCACCGAACATAACTACGTTGATCTCATGAGAGTTTTCGATCAAATAGACCAATCTGTCATAGACGTCCTCCAGCTCGGGGGGCTTGGACGACGCGCAGGAGGACAGGGGCAGGAGGGCTGTAGACACCATTAGAAGCGCAAGACAAAGGGAAATGATCTTCTTCATAAGCTTCACCTTATGCCTCTGTATTTTCTGCCACGTCAGCGGCTACCTCAGACTCAATCTGAGAGGTCTCGGTATCCATGGGCTCCTCAGTAGCTTCCTCGTCCTTTTCTTCCTTGGCAACCTTGGTAAAGTTGACGATATATCTATCGGCATCCAGGCGCATGACGATAACGCCCGTGGCGCTTCTGGACAGCACCGAAACGTCGGAAGCAGGGGTACGGATGATGGTACCTGCATCGGTGATCATCATGAGGTCGTCATCCTCAGAGACCGTGAGAATACCGGCCAACAGACCCGTCTTAGCGTTGATATTCTGGCAGATCACACCGCCGCCGCCTCTATGCTTCATGATACGGAAATCGTCGAAGGAGGTACGCTTACCGATACCCTTCTGGGTGATGGTGACCAGGTGCTTGGTGTCATCCACCTCTACGGCACCTACCACATAGTCGTCATCCTTGAGGGTGATACCGATGACACCTCGGGCAGAACGGCCCATGGCGCGAACCTGGGATTCCTCAAAGCGAACGGCATTACCCTGGGCGGTGGCCAGAAGCAACTGGCTCTCACCGTAGGTATGCACCACGTACAGAAGCTCGTCGCCCTCGTCCAGATTGATGGCGATCTTACCACCCTTGCGCTGATACTCATACTCGGAAAGCAAGGTACGCTTTATGATACCCTTGCGGGTGACCATCACCAGGTATTCCTGATCCGAAAATCCGTCTACGCTGATAAGAGAGGTGACCTTCTCTCCCTCGGCAAGCTGCAGAAGGTTGACGATATTGGTGCCCTTAGCCGTACGGGAGGCCTCGGGAACCTGGAAGGCGCGCATGGTCTGTACGCGGCCCGTGTTGGTAAAGAACAGAACGGTAGAGTGGGAGTGGACGGACACCAATTTTTCGATGAAGTCCTCCTCCTTGGTTGTCATACCCGTGATACCCTTACCGCCTCTGTGCTGTGCGGAATAGGTATCCGAGGGTTGGCGCTTGATATAACCGGCATTAGTCAGAGTCAGTACGCAATTATGCTTTTCCACCAGATCTTCATCAATGATCTCATTGGCCACGGCCTCAATATTGGTGCGGCGTTCGTCACCGTATTTGTCGCGGATGGCGGTCATTTCTTCCTTGATGATGGTTCTGACACGGTTCATATCGCCCAAAATGGCTCGATATTCGCCGATATCCCCTTGGAGAACTACCAGCTTGTCTTCGATCTTCTGGCGCTCCAAACCCGACAAACGGCCCAGAGTCAAAGATACGATGGCCTGTGCCTGCTCCTCGGAAAGACCGGGATTTTCAGCACACGCGAAGTTTACGAGATCCAACTCACCGTTCTCATCTCTTGCGGGTGTAGGGCCGTCAAAGCGCTTCATCAGGTTGATCTTGGCGGTGGGAGTATCGGGAGAAGAACGGATGATACTGATAACCTCGTCAATGTTGTCAAGAGCAATCTTATAGCCCTCGAAGATATGAGCATCTCTCATGGCGGCGGCCAGATCGTGCTTCACGCGGCGGATGATCACGTCCTCCTGATGAGCAATATAGTAGTCAAGGATAGGCAGAAGGCCCAATACCTTGGGCTCGTTGTTAACAAGCGCCAGCATATTGATAGCACAGGTATCCTGAAGCTGAGAATATCTGTAAAGCTGGTTGAGCAGGATATGGCCGTTGGCTTCTCTCTTATATTCAATGACAATTCTGGTGCCGTTTTTCTGGTCAGACTCGTCTCGCAGCTCGGTAATACCCTCCACGCGCTTTTCCTTATGCAGAGTGGCGATAGCTTCACAAAGCTGGCTCTTGTTGACACCGTAGGGGATCTCGGTGACCACGATACGGCGTTTTTCTTCCTCTACCTCTGCCTTGGCGCGAACCATGACGCGGCCCTTACCCGTCATGTAGGCTTCCTTGATACCGTTGGTGCCGTAGATGGTACCGTAGGTGGGGAAGTCAGGACCCTTGATAAACTGCATGATATCAAACAGATCGCAATCAGGATGATCCATACGGTAGATTGTACCGTCAATAACCTCGCGGAGATTGTGAGGAGGGATGTTGGTCGCCATACCCACGGCAATACCCATAGCACCGTTGACAAGCAGGTTAGGAAAACGGGCAGGCAGAACGCTGGGCTCGCGGAGACGGTTATCAAAGTTGGGCACCATGACCACGACTTCCTTGTCCATATCCCGCATCATTTCATCGGCGATCTTTTCCATACGCGCTTCGGTATAACGATAAGCCGCAGGCGGATCGCCATCCACCGAACCGAAGTTACCCTGTCCTTCAATGAGGGGGTATCTCATATAGAAGGGCTGTGCCAGGTGAACCATAGTACCGTATACAGAACTGTCACCGTGGGGGTGATACTTACCCAATACGGCACCCACCACGTGAGCCGACTTACGGGTAGGCTTGTCGTGGGTCAGATGATCCTCGTACATAGCGTACATCACGCGGCGCTGACCGGGCTTCATACCGTCACGCACGTCGGGCAGAGCGCGGGCAACGATAACGGACATGGCATATTCGATGAAGGATTTTCTCACTTCATGCTCCATGTTGACGTCAACGATCTTTTGGTTTTCAAACAAAAGGCTCTCTTCTTCCCTTGCCTGTTCGCGTTCTTTTTTTCTGTTGATGCTCATGTTTTATGCATTCCTTTTCTTTAGGTTTATCTTATCTGTAAAAATATGAAACTATGAATCTGCTGATCTCGCCATCCATTTTACCGCTCCGTAGATCAATGGAGCAAAAGTGAGGGACAAGATCAGATTTGGCAGTACACCTCCCAAAAGGTAGGCGCCAAAAGAGATATCTCCCGCTCTGACCATGGTAAGGACAAGCTTTACAAGGTGATCTATGAAAAGTCCCGCCAGGGCGTAGACTTCAAAAGAAGCTAAGTTACCTGCAAGCAGCTTTTTCGACAGGGCACCTGCCGTGTAGCCAAGCAGCGCATATACCAGTGGCAAGACCATGATACCGCCAAAGATGGGCTCCATGTTGGCACACTCCATGATGAGTCCGCCCAGAAGGCCGCACACGCCGCCCTCCTTTTCCCCCAGGAGATAACCGCTTGCCAGTACCGTGAGTAAACAAAGGGAAGGACTTGCCGAGGGGAGGATCAAAAGCGGTACGCGTGAAAGCACTGTGGTCTCCAGCGCCGCCAAAACACAGAGGGAAATCACAGCAATGATACATAATTTCACGTTTCTGTAGGTCTGTTTTTTCTCGGAATAACCGCCCAGATGCAGACTGATATCGCCGTAATTTTCATCTCCCTCGTAGCGTTGTATCTTTTTCATCATTCCTCACCCCCATTGGGGTTATGGTCTCCTTCGGTATATCGGATATAGGATGTCAGAATGATGACCTCGTCCAAGTCAGAAAGATCTGTAAAGGGCTCAACGACAGCCTCCTTGGTGCGGCTGTAGGGATTGACCTTGATCTCTGTGACGGTTCCAACGGGAATACCATAGGGATAAACGGTTCCCTCACCCGAGGTGACCACAACGTCACCCACGGCAACGGCGGCGTCATGGGGAAGATATCGAAGGGTAGCACGGCCCTCGTAAAGGCAGGCAAAATCTCCTTCCAAAAGTCCCTTATCCAGGGTAGAGACCGACAAAGCGCCCACTGAGGAGGAGGTATTGATCAAGGTCTGCACGTAGCATTGATTGATCCCCACCTCGGTGACCATACCCACCAGTCCCGACACGGTGACCACGGGCATACCCGCCTTGATACCGTGGGCGCTGCCCTTGTTGAGGGTCATGGTGGTGATGTAATCTCCGCTGCCGCTCTGTCCGCTCGAAGCGATGACCGAAGCGGCACACATGGCGTAATCCTCATGCTCATTCTTCATGGACAGATATTGATACAGCCACAATTGCTCTTGTCGTACGATTTCTGCGTCGTTGAGCTCCGCTTTGAGGGACTCATTCTCTTTTTCCAGAGCGTCTATTTTGTCCTGTAGCTTGTCCACGTCCTGAAAATACTGAACAAATCCCGAAACTCCGTCTCCGATCTTTGAAAAGGTCCATTGGAAGGGATAGATGATCGTACCGCCCACGCGGTGGAGCAAGGATCCCCAGCCCATGACGACGAACACACTGCAAAACAGGGCGATGGCCAGGGCGATCACGCAGAGCTTCAGCAAAAAGCCGTGCCGTTTAAAAAATTGCCTTAACACCTAACGGATCGCACCTCCTTAAAGTAAATTTCGGTCATGATGACAAAACAAGTCAAAAATGTCTTTCATTTGTCATTGTGGATAATTTTTTTCATGATTTTCTGCAATTATACGGCATAAAATGCGACATTTTTCAACTGAAAAACAGCAGATCTGAGAAAATTATCCACAACCCCCGTCTTTACGACATTTTTCTCATATCTTCAAGACAGGCAAAGGATTTTTTTATCAAAAAAGTTTTTCCACAAAGTTATCCACAACCTGTGGATAACTTTATTCATATATAAGTGTGAATATTCACGACATGAATATATTCGACCATGACATCAGGGCTTGTCCATGACATTTCAATGACACATCATAGACATTTATATGACATTTTTGATAAAATACAAGCTTTTTTATAAAAAATCCGAGTTTTCCACAGGTTGTGGATTATTCTGTGGAAAATAAATATCGTATGTGCTCAGATGTCCAGATTTTCGGCAAATTTGGCGTTTTGCTCAATGAAGGCTTTACGAGGCTCCACCTTATCACCCATAAGCAGAGAGAAAATTTCGTCGCAAGCCATGGCGTCCTCAATGGTGACGCGAAGCAGGGTTCGGTTGGTGGGATCCATGGTGGTCTCCTTGAGCTGATCGGGGTTCATCTCACCAAGACCCTTGTATCGGTCGGCTTCGATGTTGACACCGCCCATCTCCGCAATGATCTGATCTCTTTCCTCATCGGTGTAGGCGTAGCGTACGTCCTTGGAATTTTTGTTATTCTTCTTATGGATCTTATAGAGGGGAGGCTGTGCGAAGTACACGTGTCCCTCCTCAATGAGCTTTCTCATATGGCGGAACAGGAAGGTCAAGATCAGCACACGGATGTGAGAACCGTCCACGTCGGCATCCGCCATGATGATGATTTTACCGTAGCGGAGCTTGGCCATATCGAATTCCTCACCGATACCGCAGCCGATGGCCTGGATGATGGGTAAAAGGGAGGGGTTGGTGTAGACCTTATCCAAACGGGTCTTTTCCACGTTGAGTACCTTACCGCGCAGGGGCAGGATGGCCTGGAAACGGGAATTTCTGCCCTGCTTGGCGGAGCCGCCTGCGGAGTCACCCTCCACAAGATAGAGCTCGGTGAGCTCAGGGCTCTTTTCCTGGCAATCGGCCAGCTTACCCGGAAGAGATGAGCCGCCTTCAAGAGCGCCCTTTCTGGTGGCTTCACGGGCCTTTCTGGCGGCCTCGCGGGCACGGGACGCGGCCAAAGCCTTATCAATGATGGCACGGCCTACGGCGGGGTTCTCTTCAAAATACTCAGCCAGCTTGGAGGTGACGGTGGACTCCACCAGGGTTCTCATTTCAGAGTTACCCAGCTTTGCCTTGGTCTGGCTTTCAAACTGGGCGTTTTCAAGCTTGACCGACACGATAGCGCAAAGGCCCTCACGCACGTCCTCACCCGACAGATTCTTGTCTCGCTCCTTGAGAATACCTGCCTTATGACCGTATTCATTGATAGCGCGGGTCAGACCCGAACGGAAGCCCGTCTCATGGGTACCGCCCTCGATGGTGTTCATGTTGTTAGCAAAGGTACGAACGTTCTCCTCATAGCTATCGTTATACTGGAGAGCGATCTCAGCGATGCCCGTGCCCTTTTCTCCCTTCATATAGATCACGTCCTTATGAATGGGGTCTGCATGGCGATGCTCGGTGAGATATTCCACGAAGCTGCGGATACCGCCCTCAAAGCACATATCGGTGACGACAGGCTCCCAAACCTCACCCTCAGGCAGAGCCTCTTTTTGGGGGCGCATATCCGTTAGGACGATGCGAACGCCGCCGTTCAGGAAGGACTGCTCTCTCATACGGTTAAGCAGGGTATGATATTCAAAAACGGTTTCTTCAAAAATGGTGGGGTCGGGCTTAAAGGTCACCTTTACGCCGTGTTGACGCTCCGCAGGGGCGGGACCCTCATTTTTGAAGGGACGAGCCACTATACCCCTCTCAAAGCGCTCGGTGTAGCGGATACCGTCCACGGTGTCCTCCAGCTCCACCCATTCAGACAGAGCATTGACCACAGAAGCACCCACGCCGTGGAGACCGCCGGCGATCTTGTAGCCGCCGCCGCCGAATTTACCGCCCGCGTGGAGAATGGTATAGACCACCTCAGGCGTAGGAATGCCCTCCTTGGGGTGTATACCCGCAGGAATACCTCGGCCATTGTCAGTGACGGTCACGCTGTTATCGGGGTTGATGATCACTTCGATTTTATCGCAATGACCTGCCAGCGCTTCGTCAATGGAGTTGTCTACGATCTCGTACACCAAATGGTGCAGGCCTCTGATGGAAGTCGTACCAATATACATACCCGGACGCTTTCGCACAGCCTCCAAGCCTTCAAGCACCTGTATCTGATTTTCATCATATACCGTTTCAGGCTCCTGAGCCTCGTTCAGCATTTCAATGTCCTTGTCTGTCATGTTTTTATTTCCTTTTCTTTAAGTTTTCTTTTTTTTGAAAACTTCTTGGAAGAAGTTTTCAAAACCTTTCAAGAACTTCTAAATAAATAATTGTTTATGGGAAGTACGATCATACCCGAAAGTATATCGCGCACCCCATGAGGCCTCTGCCCCATTCGGATATTTTGGAGTATGTCGGGAAACTCTTAAATACTTACTGCACGCCATCTCCGCCGTCAAACCGACCGATCAGCGCGGCAGTAGAAAGCTGGGAAAAGCAGATCTTGTTCTGACCGTCCTTCGGGTCTCTGTAGAGCACGAAGGATTTTGGAATTTCTTCTTCATTAGCGGCGGAGACAAGATGATTTTTTTCGGCCTCCGACAAATATTTTCTGGTGATCTTTGAGGTGGTGGTCCTGTCCATATCAAAGATACCGATGATATCCTTCTGACGGATATTTTTTTGATTTCCTACGTGCAAATACATATCACGCCTCCGTCATTTCATAAGTTCCCCGTTTCACGTGAATGTGCCGAACCTGGCTCATACCGAAATCCGCGGCATCGGGGTCACAGGCAGTCATGATGACCTGTCTTCCCGTCATCTCGCTGACCAGATATTCCCGCCTGTGTACGTCCAGCTCAGAGAGCACGTCGTCAAAGAGAAACACGGGCATTTCCCCACCAAATTCGCGTGCTGAGACCCATCCTTCAGCCAGCTTCATTGCCAAAGCCAAGGACCTTTGTTGCCCTTGTGAGGCGTATAAACGGGCAGTACGGCCGTTTAAGGTGATCTTTACATCGTCTCTGTGAATGCCGTACAGCGTGCCGCCCGTGGCGATCTCTCGGTCGTGATGAGCCGACATGAGGTGTCTGTACCTGTCCAAAGCCATATCCTCGGTGAGTCCCTCAAGAGACTCAGCAAAGCCCTCGCGGTTCATCCATTCCATTCCTAAGGTAGGAATGTAGGTCAGTTGAGGTATCTCGTCACCGCCCTCGTATTTTCCCATCATGGCTTTGAAGCATATTTTCACCTGTTCGTTGACAGACTTGATATATTCATATCGCCTGAGGGTCAGATAAGCGGCTTCACGGGCAAGCTGCTCTGACCACATGGGTTCGGTGGCCTCAAAAACGGCTCTTTGCTCGGCGGCAGTCTTCAGCAGAGCATTTCGCTCCTTCAAAATGTGATTGTAGCGCTGAAGAGAACGGAGATAAGCGGGTCTGAGCTGAGACAAGGCCACGTTCATGTAGCTTCGCCTGAGATCAGGCCCTCCCTGAATGAGGGACAGATGCTCGGGGCAAAATAGCACCACCCGAAACACGCCCATCATATCCGAGAGCTTGTCAACCTTCACGCCGTTGTGCTTCACCACCCGCTTCGCCCTGCCTCCAAAGGTCTGAACGGACAAGGTCTGATCGCGGAGGCTGTCCGCAAAGGTGTTTTCCACCAAGGCTGTTTCACAGTCGTGGCGGATGAGCTCTGCCTCCCTTACAGGACGAAAGCTCTTGCCCAGCGCGGTGTAGTAAATGGCTTCCAATAAGTTGGTCTTTCCTTGGGCATTGTTTCCGTATAAGAGATTGACGTGTGGAGAAAACTCAACCTCGCAGGCCTCAACGTTGCGGAAGTTTTGTATTTTGATCTTTTTGCATATCATGCCATAAAAGCCTCCGAACGTGATTTTTAAAATCCAACGGAAATCATACGAATGGGGCAGGGGCCCATGGGGGTATAGAAATACATCCCACTCTATGATCTCTTTCCGAAATTTTCTTTATTTTTTAAGACTTTTGGAGGTACAGGAACCTTTTTTCAAAAGGTTCCTATTGGGGTCAAGGGGCAAAGCCCCTTGTTATCCTCTTATCATCAATCCTTCATTCTCACAGGCAGGAGCATGAAGAGCTCGGAGTTGCCCTCGGTCTCCTCGGTTTCGGGATCGGCGGGCTCGATGTTCATGCTGGCCAGGGCGGAGGAGAGGGAGAGCTTAATGCGCTCTGCGGTGCAGGCGCGGAGACAATCCATGAGATAGCGGTTGTTAAAGGCGATCACAATATCATCACCCTCTTGGGCAACTGAGATCTCGTCGTAGGCACTACCGGCTCCGGAGTTGGCGGATATCTTCAAAAGACCACAGGATGCATCCAGCTTGACGTGGGAACGACCGCTACTACCAGCCACCTTCTCCTCGGTGATCAGCGCGGCACGCTCCAGAGCGGACAGAAGATTTTCTCTGTCAGCGTAAACGGCGATGCGGTGATTTTTTAGAATGATCCTGTCATAATTGATATACTCACCCTCGATGAGCTTGGAGAAGAAGGTCACGTCACCCATCACGAAGATGATGTTCTTTCTGTTGATATAAATGCAAACATCGTCATCATCATCCTTGACGGCGCTGCCCAAAAGCTTGTAAAGCTCGCTGACACTGCGATTGGGAACAATGAACCTGAATTCTCTTTCAGAGCCCTCAAGGCTGTCGATCTGCGCGGTGGTCCCGCAAACGGCCATTTTGAAGGAGTCGCAGGAGACCAGCTTCATGTGATCGCCGTTGACGTGGAAATACAGACCGTTGAGCACAACGCGCTGATCGTTGACACCCATGGCGAAGAGACATTTATACATCATCTCACGCAGGGTCTTGCCGGAAATTTGGAATCCCTGCTGAGAGATCAATCTGGGGATCTCGGGAAAATCATTGCCGTTCAAAGCGCTCATGGTGTGAGAAGACTTGCCGGACACGATGGTAGCACAATTTCTGCCATCCACTGTCAGGGTAATGTGACTGCCGTCCATAACGCGAACTGTCTGACTGAATTTAGATGCGTTGATAATAGCGGAACCTGCTTCAATGACTTCGGCGGCAATGGTTACGCGAGCACCCTTTTCCAAATCATAGGTAGTCAGCACGCAAGAGCCGTCTTCATTAGCCTCGATAAGAATGCCCTCAGCGGCAGGAATGGTATTTTTCGTGGATACACCGCTGAGCAGGGGTACCACAGCAGAACAAATAACTTCTTTTTCAAACGTGATCTTCATGATTTCGTATTAACTCCTTATTTTATCGTTTATGATAACGGTATGCGACAGCTTGGTTTTGTATGACACGTGCGCACGCACGTATGAGAACAAAGAAAACAGAGATAACTAAGATAAGATAGTAGTTTTATCAGTAAGGCCTGTGGAAAATGTGGAAAACCTGATTTTCTTTGTCTCTCAAGGAAAATTTTATGTTTTATGCTGATAATTCATGTTTGAAAATCATGGAAAACTTTGGGACAAGCTGTGGAAAATCCCAAGGCTCTATGTTTTTCTTATTCAAAAATGCTACCTGACCCTTGACAGGCTTGTCATTGTGGATAAAAATCGACAGTTTTCCACAAATTCAAAAGAGCAATGCTTGGTATCTTTCAAATCTGCCTGTGGAAAAATCAGGAAAGCCGTATTTTGATCTGATTTAAAATATGAGGCGGTGAAAGGACTTTTTCTGAAATTTTATTTTAGTATTTATCCACAGAGTTATCCACAACCTGTTGATAACCTTTGGGTTTATCCACAATCTTGTGTGGATAAGCCTCTTAAAGTCCCTTGATCTCCTTGACCATCTCTTCAATCTCTGCGCGGAAGATGGTATTTTGTCGCATCTTCTTTTCAATGGCATCCAGAGAAGAGATTACAGTAGAGTGGTCTCTGTCCAGAAGTTTACCGATGCTGGGGTGAGACATTTCGGTAATGGTGCGGATCAGATAGACCGTCACGTGGCGGGCGGCGGCGATCTCCTTTGTGCGGCTCTTGCCGATGATATCTTCTTTTTTGATGTTGTATTTTTTGTAGACAGCCGTGAAAATCTTGTCCACGGTAACCTCCAGGGGCTCGTTGCCGCCTAAAAGCTCTGAAATACAGCTTCTTGCCAGCTCCATGGTGATCTCACAGCCCGTGATGAAGCTCTTGGCACCCAGCTTTTTGATGGCGCCTTCGATCTGCCGGATGTTGGAGCGAAGATTTTCTGCCAGGAAGGAAAGCACGTCGTCGGGAATGATCACGTTGACCTGTTCTGCTTTCTTTTTGATGATAGCGGTGCGAAGCTCAAGATCCGGAGGCTGAACGTCGGCAATGAGACCCCATTCGAAGCGGGTAACCAGACGGTCCTCCAGAGTCTTGATATCTCTGGGAGGACGGTCAGAGGTAAGAATGATCTGCTTGCCGTTTTCATAAAGGGCGTTGAAGGTGTGGAAAAATTCCTCCTGGGTGGAGGTCTTACCTGCGATGAACTGAATATCGTCAATGAGAAGCACGTCGCAGGAGCGGTATTTTTCTCTGAATTCGTTCATGGCCTGGCGGGAGAGGCTGTCGATCATCTGGTTGGTAAAATCCTCGCCCTTGATGTAGATGACCTTGATATCAGGGTTGGCATCCTTCAGTTTATTGGTGATCGCGTAAAGCATATGGGTCTTACCGAGACCGCTGGGGCCGTACACAAACAAGGGATTATAGGATTGGGCGGGAAGGGTGGCTACAGCCAAACAGGCGGCGTGGGCAAATTTATTGGATGAGCCGACGATAAAATTATCAAAGGTATATTCGAAATTAAAGGGGGGCATGGTAGAGCCCAGCTTGGGCTGCTCTGTAGACTTGAGCGGTTGATTTTTTCTTTCATTTCCATCGGCCGCCTCAAGTATTAGTTTATTAAGATCGGGGATGCCTCCCGTGGTTTTATGATCCTTATACAGACTTTCGGTACTGACGAGAATTACCTTGATCGGGATACACAAAAAGCTTTCGAATTTCTTTTCGATCATTCCCTTGTATTTTGCTTTCAGCACGTTGATATGAAAATCCGAATTTTTAGATAGCGTTACGGATTCGCCATCAAAATCGGTCACTTCCAAGGTATCAAACCAGATATCCGCAAGATTGTGTCCGATCTCATCATAAAGGTCGCTTTTGATCATGCTCCAGATCACTTTGATGTCATCAATGCGAGCCATAAATTCTCCCTTCCGCTTTATATTATATAATTATATATATTATAACATATATTAGGCATAAAAGTCAAGCCGGATTTTAAAGAAAGGGCGTTTTTTTGCCTTTTAATTTTAATAAATTGTAAAATTACAATGAAAATTTTAAATAAAATCATAATTGTAAATTTTTTTGTTATTTAAAAATGAATATAAAAAAACTGCCCCGACAGCGGATGCCGTCGGGGCAGTTATACTTATAATATAATGAAGAGGACGATATTACTCGTACAGCTTCTTCATTCTCTCAAGTCTGTCATACTTGGCAGCGGCAGCAGCCTCAGCCTTATTGAACAGAGCCTCGGCACGCTCGGGGTTGGAAGCAGCCAGACGAGCGTAGCGGTTCTCGGACTTGATAAAGGCGGTGTAATCACCGGTGGGAGTCTTGGAATCGATGGTCAGCTTGTTATTCTCCAGGGTAGGATTATAACGGAACATATGCCAGTAGCCGGCATCTACTGCCTTCTTCATTTCAAGCTGGCAGTTCTGCATACCGCCCTTGACACCGTGCATCTCACAAGGAGCGTAACCGATGATCAGGGAAGGACCGTTGTAAGCCTCAGCCTCGGTGAGAGCCTTCAGGAGCTGGTTCATGTCAGCGCCCATAGCGACCTGTGCTACGTAGACGTAGCCATAGGACATAGCGATCTCAGCCAGGTTCTTCTTACCGATGGCCTTACCTGCAGCGGCGAACTGAGCCACCTGACCGATGTTGGAAGCCTTGGAGGCCTGACCACCGGTGTTGGAGTACACCTCGGTATCGAAGACGAAGACGTTGACGTTCTCGCCGGTAGCCAGGACGTGGTCCAGACCGCCGAAGCCGATGTCGTAAGCCCAACCGTCACCACCGAAGATCCAGACGGACTTCTTGTTCAGATAGTCCTTCTCAGCCAGGATAGCGGGAGCTACAGGGCAACCCTCAGCAGCGGCTTTCTCGAGCTCTGCAACCAGAACCTTGGTAGCGGCCTCATTAGCCTTACCGTCATCCTTGGTATCGAGATATGCCTTGGCAGCAGCCTTGAACTCGTCGGAAGCCTTATCGGAGTTCATCATCTCCTCGACCTGAGCCATCAGTCTCTCGCGAACGGCCTTTTGACCGAGGGCGATACCCAAACCGTGCTCTGCGTTGTCCTCAAACAGGGAGTTAGCCCAAGCGGGACCCTTACCAGACTCGCGGTTGACGGTGTAAGGCGTTGCGGGGGAGGAACCGCCCCAGATGGAGGAACAACCGGTAGCGTTGGAGATATACATTCTCTCACCGAAGAGCTGAGTGATGAGACGAGCGTAAGAGGTCTCGGCACAACCGGCGCAAGAACCGGAGAACTCAAGGAGAGGCTGCTTGAACTGAGAGCCCTTGACGGTGTTATCAGCGAAGGGCAGAGCCTTGCTGGAGACGTTGGCAACACAGTAGTCGAAGGACTTCTGCTGCTCGGATTCCTGAGCCTGAGGTACCATGTAGATAGCGAGATCCTCGGGCTTGACCTTCTCGCCTGCGGCTGCAGCCTTCTTCTCGGCGGTAGCGTTGACGGGACAAGCCTTGACGCAGAGGGTACAACCCATGCAGTCCAAGGGAGAAACGGCGATGGTGAACTTGTAGTTCTCGCAACCCTTACCGGTCATCTTAGCGGTATACTTGGTGCACTCGGGAGCATTTGCAGCCTCTTCGGCATCAAGAGCGTAAGGACGGATAGCGGCGTGAGGACATACAAAGGAACAGTTGTTACACTGAGCGCACTTGGTGGGATTCCAGGTAGGAACCATAACGGCAACGCCGCGCTTCTCGAAGGCAGCGGAGCCCTGGGGGAAGGTACCGTCCACGTAATCCACGAAAGCGGAAACGGGCAGGCTGTCACCCTTCATAGCGTTGACGGGGGTCACCACGTTGTTGACGAAGGCACCCAGATCGGCGCGGTCGCAGGTCTTGGCGGCGGTGGACTCATCGTCAGCGCAGATAGCCCAAGCGGCGGGAACCTCAACGGCGTGGTATGCGTTGGCGCCGGCGTCGATAGCGGCATGGTTCAGGTCAACGATGGCCTGGCCCTTCTTCAGGTAGGACTTGGTGGCCATGTACTTCATGTACTCCACAGCCTCGGCGGCGGGCAGGATAGCGGCCAGCGCGAAGAAGGCGGACTGAAGCACGGTGTTCTTGACCTTGGCGTTACCCAGGTCGCGAGCCAGCTTGGTAGCGTTGATGGTATAGAACTTGATGTCGTTCTTAGCGATATACTGCTTCACAGCGGAAGGCAGGTTGGCATCCAGCTCCTCATCGGACCAGTTGCAGTCAAGCAGGAAGGTACCGCCGGGCTTGATGTCCTGCACGATGTCGTAGCGGGAGATGTAAGCCTGGTTGTGGCAAGCCACGAAGTCAGCCTTATTGATGTAGTAAGGAGACTTGATGGGGGTGTCACCGAAGCGCAGGTGAGAGATGGTGATACCGTTGGTCTTCTTGGAGTCATACTGGAAGTAAGCCTGAATGTACTTGTCAGTATGGTCACCGATGATCTTAATGGAGTTCTTGTTAGCACCGACGGTACCGTCGCCGCCCAGACCCCAGAACTTGCAAGCCTTGGTGCCTGCGGGAGCGGTGTCGGGAGCCACAGTCTCCTCGAGGGAGCAGTTGGTCACGTCGTCTACAATACCAATGGTGAAGTTAGCCTTGGGCTCGTCCTTAGCCAGGTTTGCGAAGATAGCAAAGATGGAGGAAGGAGGCGTATCCTTAGAGCCCAGACCGTAACGGCCGCCAACAACCTTCTTCTGGACACCGTGAGTAGCCAGAGCGGTAACGACGTCGAGGTACAGAGGCTCACCCAGGGAGCCGGGCTCCTTGGTTCTGTCGAGGACAGCGATCTTCTCGCAGGTTGCGGGAATAGCCTCGATGAGCTTCTCGGCGCAGAAGGGACGATACAGACGGACCTTGATAAGACCGACCTTCTCACCCTGAGCCAGCATATAGTCGATGACTTCCTCTGCCACGTCGCAGATGGAGCCCATAGCGATCATGACGCGGTCTGCGTCGGGAGCACCGTAGTAGTTGAAGAGCTTGTAGTCGGTGCCCAGCTTGGCGTTGACCTTGTCCATGTACTCCTCGACGATGGCGGGCAGAGCGTCGTAGTAGCGGTTGCAGGCCTCGCGGTTCTGGAAGAAGATGTCACCGTTCTGAGCGGAACCACGGAGCACGGGATGCTCGGGATTCAGAGCGCGAGAACGGAAAGCGGCTACGGCGTCCATGTCTACCATTTCAGCCAGGTCGTTGAAGTCCCATACCTCGATCTTCTGGATCTCGTGAGAGGTACGGAAGCCGTCGAAGAAGTTCAGGAAGGGAACGCGGCCCTTGATGGTGGCGAGGTGAGCAACAGCGCCCAGATCCATAACTTCCTGGGGGTTGGTCTCAGCCAGCATAGCAAAGCCGGTCTGGCGGCAGGCGTAAACGTCGGAATGGTCACCAAAAATGTTCAGAGCATGGGAAGCTACGCAACGAGCCGAAACATGGAATACGCAGGGGAGAAGCTCACCGGCGATCTTATACATGTTAGGGATCATCAGGAGCAGACCCTGAGATGCGGTGTAGGTGGTGGTCAGAGCACCGGCGTTCAGAGAACCGTGAACGGTACCTGCTGCGCCTGCCTCGGACTCCATCTCCATTACGTTGACGGTGGTGCCGAAGATGTTCTTCAGACCTTGTGCGGACCACTGGTCGACCCAGTCGGCCATGGGGCTGGAAGGTGTGATGGGGTAAATGCCGGCAACCTCGGTAAAGGCATAGCTGACTGTAGCGGCCGCCTGGTTACCATCCATCGAAACCTTTTTTCTTACGATAGACATTGGTATATTCCTCCTATGAAATAGTTTACTGATTTACATAGAACATTCCGTTTTCTAAGATGTATAAACGAAATATTCCAACCTATATTATAGCATATTCAATTTGAAATGTAAAGGGATTTTTGAAAAAATACACGAAAAAAGAGAAAAAATTATTGTTAGGACATGAAATTTTTGCAAACCCTTGACGGCGGACGGCAGGTATGATAAAATATATTATGGATATATGTGTTTTTAAATTCAGATTTTTCTTTTTGGAGTGTTAAAGGTTTTCAAAATGAATAATAATGATGCATTTGTTATGAATATACCGACAAAAACCTCGGTTGCCGTCATCGGCGGCGGTCACGCGGGCGCAGAGGCAGCGCTGGCTTCGGCAAGACTGGGCGTGGATACCGTTCTTTTTACCCTGTCGCTGGATGCCATCGGTAATCTGCCCTGTAATCCTTCCATCGGCGGTACAGCCAAGGGTCATCTGGTCTTTGAGATCGACGCCTTGGGTGGCGAGATGGGCCGTGTTGCCGACGAGGTGACCCTGCAGAGCCGTACGCTGAATTTGGGTAAAGGTGCAGCGGTTCATTCCAAACGTGTGCAGGCAGACAGAATGGCTTACCATCAGGTCATGAAGCACACCTTGGAAACGACTGACAATTTGCGTGTTGTACAAGCTGAAATAATTGAAATACTGGTAAAAAATGGTAAAATTATAGGTGTCGTCACTTCTTTGGGCGAAGTCTGGACTTGTCAAAAGGTGGTCATTGCCACGGGGACGTATCTGGGAGGCCGTGTTTTTGTGGGTGATAAGAATTACGCTTCTGGCCCTGACAATGCTTTGCCTGCTCTCGGGCTGACAGACTGTCTGAAAGCCTTGGGACTGCCCATGATGCGCTTTAAGACAGGTACACCCGCCCGTATCAAGCGAGCCTCGGTCGATCTTTCGGTATTGGAGGAGCAGGTAGGAGAAGACGAGATTACCCCCTTCTCTGCCCTGACGGATATTCACAAATTCGATCATTTTGAACAGATGTCCTGTCATATTGTTTATACCAACGCTGAGACCCATCGTGTCATTCTCGACAATATTCACCGCTCTGCCATGTATTCAGGTCAGATCACGGGCACAGGTCCTCGCTATTGCCCTTCCATTGAGGACAAGCTAAAGCGTTTTGCGGATAAAGAGCGCCATCAGCTCTTTGTAGAGCCCATGGGTAAAAATAACGAGGAACTGTATTTGCAAGGATTTTCTACATCCCTGCCTACTGACGTGCAATATGCCATGGTGAAGACCCTCGACGGCTTTGAAAATGCCGAGATCATGCGCTATGCCTATGCCATTGAGTATGATTGCATTGATCCCACCTGCCTTTTAGCTACGCTGGAGTGCAAGCTGATCAGTGGTCTTTACGGTGCGGGACAGTTTAACGGTACATCAGGCTATGAAGAAGCCGCTGCTCAGGGTCTTGTAGCGGGTATCAACGCCGCTTTGGCTTTTATGGGGTGTGATCAGATCACTTTACCCCGTTCAGGCAGCTATATCGGTACCCTCATTGACGATCTGGTAACCAAGGGAACCAACGAGCCCTACAGAATGATGACCTCTCGCTCAGAATTTCGCTTGATCCTTCGTCAGGATAACGCCGATCTGCGACTCACACCCATAGGCTATAAGGTCGGTTTGATCTCCGAGGAAAGATACCAAGCATTTTTGCAAAAGAAAGCCTTGGAGGAAGAAGAAAAGCAGCGTTTGAACAGTACGTATCTGTCTCCCGAAAAAGTCAATCCTTTTCTTGAAGAAAAAGGGTTAGACCATGTGAAATCGGGTGTTTCCCTGGGTGATCTGCTAAGAAGACCTCAGCTTACATATGATGAACTCAAAAATTTAGACACAAATCGTCCACAATTATCCCAAGGCGTTATCAAAACCGTAGAGGTGGATATCAAGTATGAGGGCTACATCAAACGAGAGCTGAACGAGGTGGCAAGACAAGAAAAGTTGGAAGATAAAAAGCTTCCAGTCGATATAGATTACACACAGATCAAAGGTCTCCGTCTGGAAGCCGGGCAGAAGCTGCAAAAGATCAAGCCTTTAACGGTCGGTCAGGCGTCAAGAATCAGCGGTGTTAGCCCCGCAGATATCACAGTACTTTTATTGTATTTTGGTTTAAAGTGAGAGACAAACAATGGAAAAAGAAAAGTTTTTTGAATTATTCAGAAAAAATTTGAGACTCAACGGTCTTGAAACATATGATGATCCTCGAATCATTGATCAATTTCATGAATTAACGGTCTTAATGTTGGCTAAAAACGAGGTCATGAATATCACAGCTATTAAAGACGTGAAAAAGATTATCCCTCTGCATTATATGGATTGTATCAAAATCAGTAAATACATTCAGCAAAACGCGAAGGTTTTGGATGTAGGTTGCGGTGGCGGATTTCCTACTCTGCCCTTGGCCATTGTGCGTCCGGATCTTACGATAACCGCTTTGGACAGCACAGAGAAAAAAGTAAAATATGTGCAGGAGACGTCTGATCGGCTTGATTTAAAGGTCAAAACCATTGCTGAACGTGCTGAAATACTGGCACAAAACGAAAACTACAGAGAAAAGTTCGATGTGGTTACCAGCAGAGCCGTAGCAAGATTAAATATTCTTAATGAATTATGTCTTCCTTTTGTAAAAACGGATGGAAAAGCTGTCATTATGAAAGGAGCCGCGGGTCAAGAAGAATTGAATGAGGCTAAAAGCGGAATAGAAAAATTAGGCGGCATCAATACCAAATTAATCAATGATGAGATTTGGCTTGACTGTGAAAATCATGAAAAGCGCACCATTATTGTTATAGAAAAAAAGCAACATACGCCTATTCAATACCCGAGACAGTTCGGACAGATCAAAAAGAAACCTTTATAAATGTTTCACGTGAAACAAAGGGCAGGCTCAGTCTGCCCTTTGTTTTTGCTATGTTTCACGTGGAACATTCTGTACTATAAAAGTGTGTTTCACGTGAAACAAATCAATATTTTTTGTGAAACCTATTGAAAAATAAAGATAAATATGATATACTTATAGAAAAACATGGAGGTAATATAAAAATGGGAAAAATCATTTCATTTGCTAACCAAAAAGGCGGTGTTGGTAAGACTACATCCGCTGTTAATATAGCTGCTTCTCTCGGAATTTTGGGATATAAGACCCTTCTTGTGGATTTGGATCCCCAGGGTAATGCTACCAGCGGTGTGGGTATTGCCAAAAAAGGCTTGAAATACACTATTAAGGATATTCTTGCAGGAGAAATTTCTGCCAAAGATGTGATTTTGGAGACAAAATACGAAAAACTTTGGTTGATTCCTTCTAATATTACCCTTGCAGGCGCGGAATTTGACCTGTTCCAGGAGGAAGAAGACCCTCAAAACATTATGAAAAACGCTTTTGCTGAGATCAAGGACGAGTATGATTATATCATTATTGACTGTCCTCCTTCTCTGGGTATGCTGACTGTTAACTCTCTGACGGCCAGCGACGGTGTGGTCATCCCCATGCAGTGTGAGTTCTACGCGCTGGAAGGTCTTTCTCAGCTCATGATCACCATCAGCAAGATCAAGACCCACTATAATAATACCCTTAATGTGACGGGTATTTTGATCACCATGTATACCAATAGATTGCTTCTGACACAGCAGGTCAAGAGCGAGCTTAAGAAGCACTACGCAGGAAAACTCTTTGAAAATCCCATTTCCCGCGGTGTCAAGCTGTCCGAGGCTCCCGGATTTGGTAAGCCTGTCTACTATCATGACAAACATTCCAAGGGTGCCAACGAATATTTGGCTGTTGCACACGAGCTTTCCACCCGAATTTAACATAGGAGGACAGAAAAATGGCAAAAAAACAAGGCGGACTTGGCAGAGATTTTTACTCTTTGCTTGAAGATAATAACGTAATCACCGAAAATAAGGCTGTGGATCGTATTCCTCTTGGAAAGATCGAGCCCAGAAAAGACCAGCCCCGTAAGGATTTTGATCAAGCAGCCCTTCAAGCTTTAGCGGATTCCATTGCCGTTCACGACGTGATCCAGCCCATCGTTGTGCGCGATCTGGGCTACAATGGCGCTATGTTTGAAAATTCTTATGAAATCATCGCAGGTGAGCGCCGTTGGAGAGCCGCAAAAATGGCAGGTCTTTCGGATATTCCCGCTGTGATCATCACGGGTGACGATCTGAAGGTAGCACAGGTGTCTCTGATTGAAAATATGCAGAGAATGGATCTGAACAGCATTGAAGAAGCCAAGGCTTATAAGGTGCTTTTGGATAAATTCGGCATGACCCAGGAGGATCTTTCCCGTCAGATCGGCAGAAGCCGTTCTGCTATTGCCAACACCTTGAGACTTTTGGAGCTTCCCGAGGACGTACAAAAGATGGTACGCGAAGGTAAGATCTCCATGGGTCACGCACGTGCTTTGCTGGGCCTCTCTTACGTAGAAGATATGCTGAGCTTAGCTCAAAAGGTGATCGATAAGGATCTGTCGGTGCGTGAGGTGGAAAAGATGGTCAAGCAGCTCAATGCGGCTATGACCGAAAATGAGCCTGCAGTCTTAGACGAAGATGAATCCGAAAAGCTCCAGAAAAAGGTCTATATGAAGGATCTGGAGCAGAGAGTACAGAGCCGTATGGGCAGAAAAGTTCGTATTACACAGACCAACCGCAAAAAGACGGTGGAATTGTCCTTTGAGGACGACGGAGATCTTGAGGATCTGCTCAAGATTCTGGCAGGCGACGATCTCTTTGTTTAAATATGAATAAAATGTAAAGAAAGGGGGACATTGGAGTTGATAGGACGATACATAAATCATATCATCGGCGGCTTTAAGGCTTGGTCGGGTGAAATGTCCCTGTGGGAAGAGCTCTGGGCCTATCTTGAGGGAAAATACTTTTCGGTAGACCTTGGCCGATACGAGCATATCAACGTGGGATCGGGTTCTTTGATCACCCTGCGAAACGTGATCCTCGGTATATGTGCGGGCATCATCATTGCCTCCATCATGGCGGCATATGATAAGAATATGCTTGGAAAATTCGTTCGGAAGATCATTAAAGAAGAATGTTTCTGGCCTGATAAGGCAAAGACCCTGGAGGAGCTGGGATTTGAAAAAAATTATTTTATCATGTCCAGCTTGAGACGGGGCAACGGTATACTTGGAAAAGTCGTTAAATGTGTGGAGAGGGAAGAGAAAGAAATTGAAGCTCTCCACATGAGGCAAGAATATATAGAGGCCACGGGCAGTGAGAAGGGATTTGTTCAAGAAAAATACGAGGTGGATCTGAACACCGCGCATTTTTACATCCCCGACGATGAGCATTATGCCGCAGATATCCGCTTTGATAACAAGGGATCGGGGTGGCGTGCTTTTCTTCTTGTGATCATCGTGACGCTGATCATTGCCGTTCTGGTCTGCTTCCTGCTTCCCGACATGATCCAGTTGGTGGATAATATGATTGATATTCTTAAAGGAGACGGAAACGTCGTTGGTTAAAAATGAACATATTATGAACGGAGACAATAATATGAAGTATCAGGCAAAGCGTCCAAAGATCGGTATGATGAGCTCGCGGCAGGACGGCTTTTTAAAGGTTAACCATACCTATATCAACGCGGTGTGGCGTGCGGGCGGTTGGTGTATTCCTCTGGGATATACCGACAATGAAGAGCAACTGAAGGCTTATGCGGAAATGTGCGACGGTTTTCTGTTTTCGGGCGGCGTAGATGTTGATCCTAAATATTACGGTGAGACCATCGCCTTTGATAATGTGGAGATCGATGAAATGCGTGATGGCTTTGAAATGGCCATGTTTCCTCACGCCTTGGCGTCGGGGAAGCCTATTTTGGGCATTTGCCGAGGCATTCAGGTCATGAACGTTTGCCGCGGCGGTACGCTGTATCAGCACATGGACGGACATCGCCAGGAGCAGCCCGGAACCATCCACGAGCAAAAATTGCACTTGACAGAGGGTGGTTATCTGCAAAAGCTAACGGGGCTGGATGAGATCAAGGTCAACACCTTCCATCATCAGAATATCAAAGATCTTGCCCCCGGTCTTTTTGCCGAGGCAGTCAGTGAGGACGGCTATATCGAGGCCGTTTACGACCCCGAGCATCCTTTCTTTGTGGGCGTGCAGTTCCATCCCGAGATCTACATTGGGCAGGAGGACGACGACCATTCCTTGAAGCTCTTTGAGGCCTTTATGGAGGCTTGCAGATAAATTTTTGTGGGAAACTTCTTTTAAGAAGTTTCCCACGTCCTTTAAGTGCTTAAAAAGTGTATTGATACGGTGATAAATGAAAAATGAGGCGCAAAAGTTCTTGACAAAAACGAGATAGCGTGCTATAATAAGTCGAATCGCATAGAAAATCAGGGGTGCTGGCAAGTGGACGCACGAGGCCGGCTGAGATGCGCAATGGCGTGAACCCTTAACCTGATACGGATAATACCGGCGTAGGAAGCATTTTCGAGGGACTGATATCACCTTCTGTTTGACCTGCGGAGATTTTCCGTGCGGTCAATTTTTTCTTTTGGAGGTGGTTTTTTGAAAAGAAACTACAAGCAACATTTGCTCGCACTGGTGGAGGGTGCCATGATGCTGGCTTTGGCCTGGGCGTTGGATTTTGTCTGCGCCATGCTGCCCTTCAACTCTGTTTGGTGGGTCAATGGCGGCGGTATCACCATTGGTATGCTGCCCATTGTTTACTACGGCTTCCGCCGCGGCCCTGCATGGGGTATCGGCGCGGGCGTGGTCTTCTCGGGCCTTCAAATGCTCATGGGCTGGTATGTGCCTCCGGCAAACACATGGTGGGCCATCCTGCTATGCGTACTGCTTGATTACGTTCTGGCTTTTTGTATTCTCGGAGCGTCGGCGTTGTTTGCCAAGCCTTTTGACGAAAAGCGCAGACTTCTGGGATACGGTATGGGCGCGGCCATCGTCTGTCTCTTACGATACGTGTTCAGCACCTTGTCGGGCGGCATCCTGTGGGGCTCCTATGCCTTTGAGGGCTGGAACCCTTGGGTGTATTCTATCGTGTATAACGGATCTTACATGATCCCCAACGCGATTCTGACGGCGATTTTGGTGGTGCTGCTCTGCAGAGCGCTGGATCCCAAGACCTTGAGACCCATGAAAAAGTAAAAAAATGCAGGGGAGAGATCCCCTGCATTTTGTATTTTGACAGGAAATATAAAAATTTTCTTGTCAATTATAAAAAAATCATGAAAACCCCTTGAAAAACAAGATAAAATAGTGTATAATAAAGCGTAAGTATAAAATCCCTCACTCTGTAAACCTCGGAGAGGCTTGCGGCGTGAAAGACAACAAAATTTTGGAGGTTTACTATTATGGTAGTAGCTGGCGATTTTAAAAACGGTTTGACCTTTGACATGGACGGTGTCGTATATCAGGTCATCGAGTTTCAGCACGTTAAGCCCGGTAAGGGCGCAGCGTTCGTTCGCGCCAAGATCAAGAACTGCATCAGCGGCGGCGTAACCGAGCGTACTTTCAACCCCACCGATAAGTTTGAGAACGCTCACATCGAGCGCAAGGATCTGCAGTATTCCTACGACGACGGCGATCTGTATCACTTCATGGATACCGAGACCTGGGAAGAGACCCTCATCAACCACGATCAGGTTGGCGAGAACTTCCAGTTCGTCAAGGAAGAGATGATGTGCAAGATCATTTCCTATAAGGGCACCATCCTGGGCGTTGAGCCCCCCACATTCGTTGAGCTGGCCGTTGTTTCCACCGAGCCCGGCTTTGCAGGCAACACCGCAACCAACACCCTGAAGCCCGCCACCCTGGAGACCGGCGCTGTGGTCAAGGTTCCCCTGTTCATCAACGAGGGCGAGGTTCTGAAGATCGACACCCGTACCGGTGAGTATCTGTCCCGCGCATAATTATTCCATCAAGGAGGATCATGTGATGATCGAGAAAGCTGCTTATATCAAGGGCCTTTGCGACGGTCTTGAGCTGGACAACAGCACCAAGGAAGGTAAAATGATCCTGGCTCTTCTGGGTCTTGTAGAAGAGATGGCTGAGACCATCGACGACATGCAGGCCAAGATGTGCGAGCTCGAGGACTACTGCGAGGAGCTGGACGAGGATCTTGGCGACGTTGAAGAGGTTCTTCTGGACCTGGACGACGAAGACGAGGATTTCGACGAGTGCGACGGTGATTGCGATAATTGCTGCCTGGACTGCGACCTGGACGACGAGGACGAGGATGAGGAATACTTCGAGATCGTCTGCCCCGCTTGCGGTGACATCGTCTGCTTTGATTCCACCATCGACCCCGAGGAGCTCAAGTGCCCCGCCTGCGGCGAGAAGTTTGAGTGCATCGTGGACGAGGATGACCTGAAGGCCATCGACGGTGAGGAATAATTTCTTGTGAAATAAAAAAGTCTGCCCAAGGGCGACTTCTCATAAGGATCATGAAACCCCGACAGATTTGTCTGTCGGGGTTTTTTATACTACTCATATATTTTTCCCATATATAGGATTTTCGCTATTATGGAGTAATCTATCTTATTCCAATCAATATCGTTAGAAGGGCATTTTGAAAAATCATCAATCCATGCCATCATTCCATCTAAATATCCATCAATAGAATTATATTCCCAATCTTGAGGATTTTTTCGATAATCGTCAATAAGCAGTTGAATAAAACGCAAAAATGCTTCTTTATCAGTAACTCTATCCGTGTATTTATACATATACATATCATCCATATGCATACTCCTTTCCAAAGCTTAATGATCATTCTGTTTTTATTGCCGTTTCGCATGGTATGACAGCGTCGCAAGCAACGCAGGCATCGGGCGAAGCCCATACCCCTTATTCTTCTGTGTATAATTCGTCGTAATACCATCGAAGTGGATTTTTATTTATACTGCGCGTTATACAGCGACGCGTAAAATCCCTTCTGCGCCAGCAGCTCGTCGTGATTGCCCGACTCGATCACCACGCCGTCCTTCACCACTAGAATGGTGTTGGCGTTCTTGATGGTGGAGAGTCTGTGGGCGATGACGAAGCAGGTGCGGTCCTGCATGAGGGCGTACAACGCCTCCTGGATCAGATGCTCGGTGCGGGAGTCCACGTTGGAGGTGGCCTCGTCCAGAATGAGGACGGGCGCACGGGACAACATGGCACGGGCGATGGTGAGAAGCTGCTTTTGACCCTTGGAGATGTTCACGCCGTCGTCGGACAGGACGGTCATATAACCGTCGGGCAGAGACATAATGAAATCGTGAATGCGGGCAGCCTTGGCGGCTTTGACCGCATCCTCCATGGTGGCGCCTTCGGTGCCGTAGGTGATGTTGTCCAGTACCGTACCGCAGAACAGCCAGGTGTCCTGAAGCACCATGGTATAGGACAGACGGAGGCTATCTCTGGTCAGGTCTCGGATCTCGTGACCGTCCACGGTGATGCGGCCGCTGTCAATGTCGTAAAAGCGCATGAGCAGGTTGATGACCGTGGTCTTACCCGCGCCCGTGGGACCCACGATGGCAATAAGCTTGCCCTTGTCTGCCTTGAGAGACAGACTGTGCAGGATCTCCTTGCCTTGGACATAGCTGAAATGTACGTCCTCCATGGTCACGTCGCCCCGCACCTCTCCCGTGGCATGGGGGAGGATCTTGGCATCGGGGGCATCGGCTACCTCGCCCGGCTCATCCAAGAGGGCAAAGACACGCTCTGCCGCCGAGCAGGCCGACTGAAATTCGCTCAGAATATTGGCAAACTCGTTGATGGGACCCGAAAATTTGCGGGAATACTGCACGAAGGCCGATACGTCACCCAAGCCAATGACGAAAATTGCAGGCAGCGTGGGTACCGACAGGGTGAGCAGATAAAACACACCGCCCAGCACCGTAATGAGGCAGAGGGACAGGTTATTGACGAAATTGACGGTGGGGCCGATCATGGAGCCCTGGTAATCGGCGCGGTAATAGGCCTCACAGGCTTCGGTGTTATGGCCGTCAAATTCCTCCACCATGTAGATCTCGCGGTGGTAGGCCTTGATGGTGCGGTGACCCGACAGCATTTCCTCGGCAAAGCCGTTAAGCTCGCCCAGCTTGGCAGAACGCTTGCGGAACAGGGGACGGATCTTTTTAGTTTTGTACTTGGTAAACAGGATGGACACGGGCACCGTGATGACGAATACGCAGAGAAGCAGAGGAGAAATGGAGAGCATCATGGCGAGAGAGCCCACCACGGTCACCACGCTGACGCAGATCTGGAGCAGATCGTGGGATAGGGAAGCGTTGACCGTGTCGATGTCGTAGGAGATGTGGCTGACAATATCGCCCGTCTGATGGGTATCGAAATATCCCACGGGCAGCTCGGTGAGGTGAGCGAAAACTTCACGTCGCATGGTGTAGGACACCCGCTGGCTGATCCAGGCCATGAGCACTGCCAAAAAGTAAGACATCACGGCGGAGATGACGTAAAAGACCACCAGCACGATGCACCATTGGGTGACGGTGTTCATGTCAACGCCTGTCTCGGCGTCGATGGCGTCAATGATGAGACCCGTGATCTTGGGGCCTGCCAAGGCCAGCAGATTGGACACCAGCATCATCACAAATGCGCCCAGCATGGCAAATCGGTCTTTGAACAGGTATTTACAGACCCGCAGGAGAACGCGGGTGCGTCCTGCTCTGTCCAAGGGCTTGTCGGGTGCGCCGACTTTATGGGTTGATCGCCCCATAGGGCCGCCTCGGTTAGTCAAGGATAGCACCCCCCATCTGCGACTCGGCAATTTCTTTGTAGACCTCGCAGGTCTCCATTAGGGTATTGTGGTTTCCGCTGCCGATGACCTTTCCGCCGTCCAACACCAAAATCAGATCTGCGTGCTTTACCGAGCTGACTCGCTGTGCCACGACGATGGTGGTGGTGTGATACAGGGGAGATTTTTCATCCTGACCCATTTGGGCGTTGCGGATATCCTGCCGCAGAGCGGCATCGGTGCGATAGTCAAGGGCGGAGGAGGCGTCGTCCAAAATCAGAATTTCTGGTTTTCCAGCCAAAGCGCGGGCGATGAGCAACCGTTGCTTTTGACCGCCGCTCAAATTGGTGCCCTTGGAGGTCAGCGCGTGGTCAAAGCCGTCGGGCAGGGCGGAGATAAAGTCGTAGGCTTGAGCGACCTTGGCGGCAAAGACCACATCCTCATGGGGGATATTTCGCCCGAAACGGATGTTATCCTCAATAGAGCCCGCAAAAATAAAGTCGTTCTGCATGGCGATGCCAAACTTTTGCCGCAGCTCCTCGGGGGTCATAGTGCGAAGGTCGCGACCACTTAGAGATATGGTACCGTTGCCTTCGCGGATATCGTAAAAGCGCATAAGGAGAGACAAAAGGGTAGTCTTGCCGCTGCCCGTAGCGCCGATGAGCCCCAAAGTGCCGCCTTGGGGCAGATCAAAGGTGATGCCCGACAGGTGGGGCTTGCGGTCATCCTTTTCCCGTTCGCCGTAGGTGAAACTGACGTTTTCAAAGCGGAGATAGCCCTCACCGTTCATGCCCATGGGCGTGGGCATGGTACGGACAGCCTTAGGCGCCTCATCACAGGCTGCGGCGGCATCCAGTACCTCAGAAATGCGCCCCATGGAGGCGGCGCCCTTGGTGAACATCATAAAGATACGGGTGATGGCCAGCATGGCGTTGGACAGGAGGGTAAAATACTGAATGAAGGAAATGATCTTGCCGGGGAGACATTCGCCGCCCGACACGCGGATGGCGCCCACCAGAAGGACGGCCACCAGGCCCACGTTCAAAAACAGGTTGATCACGGGGTTGGAGATGCCCATAACGGCAGAGGCTCTGAGACCGTCGTGTTGAAGCCGACGGTTGACCTTTTCGTAACGCCCCTGCTCATATTCTTTGCGAGACAGGGCCTTGATGACACGGATGCCTTGGGCGTCCTCACGCACCACACGCACCATAGCGTCTCCCGACTCCTGAGATTTCTTATACAGCGGCACGCCCTTGCGGGAGACCAAATAAACGGTCAGGGCGATGAAGGGCAGGACGCAGAGCATGATGGCAGCAAGTGCATAGTCCAGAGCAAAGGTAATGATGAGGCCGCCCATGAGCAGAATGGGGGCGCGGATACCCATGCGTTGGATCATGCCGATGAGATGGTGGACATTATAGGTGTCCGAGGTCAGGCGGGATTCCAGGCTGGGGACGGTAAAGGCGTCGGCGCGGCTACAGGAGAGGCGGAGGGTGCTGTCAAACAGATCATGACGGATGGCGATGGCGGCGTCCCGCGCCACGCGGGCGGCCATGCGGTTAGCCACAATATTGAAGATCAAGGCGATGACAGCGCAGAGCACCATGAGTCCGCCCCATATGAAAATTTGACGCAAGCCGCCTTGGGTGTCCCCCGCTTCTACGGCGGCGGGGATGGCTTCGTCTAAAATGACGCTTAATATATAGGGAAGCGCCAACTCGGCCAAGGTACCCAATATTTTAATGGTCAACCCTACGGAGATACGTCCGCGATAGGGTTTCAAATATGTAAATAGGCGTCTCGTGTGAGGTCACCGTCCTTTCACTTTATATTTAGCAAGATAAATTGTTGTTTAGGCGGCAGTGCCGCCGGCCAACGCCGGGGATGTTTAACCCGTGTCAACTTCATCCCGCGAAGGGTCATTGGGAGGTTCTTGTGGGTAGCGAAGCGGCGACGCGGTAGAGAATGACTGCCGGCGGCAGTCAGAGCCGCGGCGTGACCGAGCCGCGGCGTGACCGAGCCGCAGCGAGACCCAAGGGAAACTTTTTACAAAAAGTTTCCCTTGGCGTAATCCCCTATAAACAACAATTCATCGTTTTAAAAGCATCTTCAAAGCCGAGAATATCCCAAAGATCACCATATGCACCGCCACCACGGTAGCACCCGTAGGGGTACTGAACAAAAGGGAGAGGGCAAGACCTACGAGGGAGCCCACCACTGAGATCACGGCGGCACAGATCATGACAGATCTGAAGCTTCGGAACACCCGCATGGCAGACAGAGCAGGGAAGATGATGAGGGCAGAAATCAGCAGAGCACCCACCAGCTTCATGGCCATAACAATGACCACACCGCTGACGGCGGCAATGGCAAAGTTGTAGGCCTTGGAGGAAAGACCCGTGGCGGTAGCGAACCTCTGGTCAAAGGTGACCGCAAACACGCGATGATAGCACAGGACAAAGAAACCCAGCACTACAGCACAGAGAATGACACACAGCCACACGTCCGAGGCAGATAAGGTCATCATGGAGGTGGAGCCAAACAGGGAAGAGCAGACGTCGCCGCTGAGAGACCCCGTGCCTGAGGAAGGAAAGATATTGAGCAGGAGATAGCCCACGGCCAAAGCTCCTGCGGAGAGCATGGCGATGGCGGCGTCTCCTTTGATGAGTCCTCGCTCGTTAGCCACAAGTAGCAGGACGGCCGCCGCGACGGTGACAGGTAAGGCCACGGCCATGGGGGCGAGGCCCGTGACAGCGGCTATGGCCATGGCGCCGAAGGCCACGTGGGAGAGGCCGTCACCGATCATAGAATAGCGTTTGAGCACCAAAGTCACGCCCAAAAGTCCCGCACACAGGGAGATCAACACGCCCGCAATGATGGCATAACGGACGAAGGGGTAGGACAGATAGAGCTTTAACATCTCAAACCAATTCATAGACAGAGCAAAAGAAGAGAAATTCAACATCATATCACTCCTCCTCTCCCGCAAAGCGGCGGCCGATGGCAGTTTTGAGATAATCCTCAGTGGTGCCGAAGAAGGATTGTTCCTTATCCAAATGCAGGATATGGCTGGCGTGTTTGACTGCGGCGCGGATATCGTGGGATACCATGACCACCGTCACGCCCTGGTGATCGTGGTCACAGATGTGGCATTCGCTTGGGCGATTCATATTGGAAATGATATCGTACATATCCTTCATGGCCAGAGGGTCAAGACCCGCGATGGGCTCGTCCAGAAAGATCAACCGTTCGGTGGCGCAAAAGGCGCGGGCCAAGAGAACTCTCTGCTGTTGGCCGCCCGACAGGTCGCGATAACAACGGTTTGAAAGATGGGTAATGCCCACCTTTTCCATGGCGCAGGTAGCCTTATGCTTTTGCTCGCGGGTAAGGAAGGGATGCCAGCCCATGCCGTGAAGACAGCCAGATTGAACCACCTCCTTTACCGAGGCGGGAAAATCCTTTTGGGCAGGTGTTTGCTGGGGAAGATAGCCGATGCCGCCGTTTTTCACAGTGGCGTTGACGCAGATATGTCCCTCGGATACGGGGTGTAGGCCCAGCATGGCCTTGACGAGGGTAGATTTACCTGAGCCGTTTTCGCCCACGATGCAGAGGTAATCTCCCTTGTGGACGGTCAAATTTAAACCCGACACAACGGTGTGGTTTTCCCAAGCCAGGGATGCGTCGATACAATGTACCATGACGTTGTCGGGGAGGGTGTGGGAGGTTGTTTTTTTCATAGATGCTCCTAATCGTTTATCTTTCTTATTCACATAATGCTTTTCTTAAATTTTCCAAATTTGCCTTAGCAACATCAAGGTAGGAAAGCCCTGATGTTATCTCTGCCTCGGTCAAGACCTGATAAGAATGAAGCACAAGGATCTCGGCACTTGTTTCTTTGGCCACCGTCTCGGCTACCTTGCGATCAGAGCCGTCGATGACGAAAATATACGGCAGATCCAGGAATTTGACCGTCTCAATGAGCTGTGTCTGAGTAGCGAAGGAGGCTTCGGTCTCAGAGGAACAGCCAGGGAAAGCGGCGTGGCAGGTCAGACCGTAGTCGTGCATGAGATGTACGAAGGGATAACGGTCAGCGATCACAAGCTCGGTGCGCTCAGCTGAGGCTACCATATCGGTGTACTGCTTGTCTAAAGCCAAAAGCTGGGCGCAGTAGGCGTCCCGCTTGGCGGAAATGCCCGCAGAAAGTGCAGCGTTGGTATCTCCAATGACCTCCAAAGCCGCGTCGGCGATGGCACGGGAGATCTTCTCAGCATTCTTCACAGAGACCCAAACGTGCTCGTCGGTCAGCTCATTGTGGTCATGGTCGAGGTCGCAATCCTCTTCATGGTCATGTCCCACAGTGCCGCAGACCTCCATCATCTTGACCCGGCGGACGTTTTTGTTGCCCGATGCGGATAAGGCGTTTGCAAGCCATCCTTCGGCTGTGTCACCGACGGATACCACCAGATCGGCGGTGGAAAGGGTGATGATATCCTGAGCGGAGGGCTCGTAGCTGTGCATATCCTGCCCAGGACGACCCAAAAGCAGAACTTCAATGTGTGCGCTCTGGTTATTATCCTCCGGGATGACCACAGCGCGTGCTAGATCAAAGGCGGCGGCATTGGTGCAGACCACGTAAAGAACTCCCTCGTTTTTGAAATTCAAATCATGATTGGAGCAAGCCGCCGACCCGCCACACAGCAGGGTGAGGCACAAAAAAACTGATAAAATGCGAAAAACAAAGAACTTTTTCATGGATTTTCCTTTCAGGTGTGTTTATGCTCGCAAGGACACAATGGGAGGCTGACAGGCGTACTTTCATTGGTATGGCAAGCGGCACATAGACCGTACAATATGGAGCGCCCGCGGTCAATGATAAAATTGTGATCAGTGCGTATATGCGATAAAAGCTGATCGCTGAGAACACAATCCAGGTGCTCCAGCTTACCGCAATTCAGACATTTTAAATGAAAATGATGGGAGCAGGCACCGCAGGCCACGTATTGATAGACGTAGGCGGCTTGGGTGGCGTCGCGGAATTTGCGAACGGTGCCCTCCTCCAAAAGCAGAGATAATTGGCGATACAGAGAGCTTTTGCCGCATCCCTTGCCTTGGTTCTGATATACGTCAGGATAGGCCTCAGACAAAGCGGCGTGAAGCTCATCTACCGTATATTGGGTGTCTGGATGTTGAGAAAAGTAATTGACAAGGCGGGTCTTTCCCTCGGTTTTGTATGTGGATGCCATAAGGTTTCCTCTCATATAAAAGAAATCATTTTAGTATAACACGAAAACGAAAAAATGTCAATACATTTGAGAACCATTCTCAAATTACATTTTATTAAAAACATCTTGACAATTATTAAAAACACCTTGACAATTTGCTGAAAATAGAGTAAAATAATGGTGTATCAAAATACCTTAGAAAGGAAAGAATCATGAAAAAATTTTTATCTCTCACGCTGTGCCTGGCAGTTCTGCTGTCCTGTGCGCTGATCTTCGCTGCTTGTGATAACAGTGGCAAGACCAATGAGACCGAAGCAAACACCTCCGCCAAGACCGAGGCTCCTACCCAGGCGCCTGCTGATGATGCTACCGAAGCACCCACCGAGACCCCCACTGAGGCTCCTACTGAGGAAGTGACTGATCCCGATGAAGACGGTACCGAGGACGGTACCACCGACGGTTCCGGCGATAACGGCGACTACGACCCTGAGTATTACGTCGTCATCAACTCCGCCGAGGACCTCATGAACTTCAACAAGGCTGTCAACGAGGACGGCGAGGTCTACTTTGATATGACTATCGTTCTTACCGATGATATCGACCTGACCGGTTACACCTGGGTTCCTCTGGACGGTTACGCTTTCGATTACACCACCTTTGACGGCAACGGTCACACCATCTCCAATATGGAGATCGTTCACGAGCCCGAGCAGGGTACTCTCGCTGACCAGATTGGCGCAGGCTTTGTAGGTGTTGCCCGTGGTGACATTTACTTTGAGGACATCACCTTTGACAACTGTAAGGTCACCGCTTATGAGCGCGCTATCGGTTGTCTGATTGGTTGCGTTACCGGCGGCACTATGTCCTTCGAGAATGTCAACGTCAAGAACTTCACCGTGGACGGTTGGATGGATTACGCCAACCAGGATCGCGAAAACGGCGGTCATCCCATCAGCTTCCGTTCCGCAGGCTTCATCGGTCATATCATGGCCGCAGGCTCTTCTGCTGATTTCTATAACTGCCACGTGGATGGCATTAAGCTCTCCGGCTTCCATAATATGGCAGGCTTCATCGGTTACGCCAGTCAGACTGTTGACGAGTACTGCTTCGAGGATTGCTCTGTTTCCAACGCTGAGTTCACCTTCTCTTACTGCATGTCCGACTCTTACACCGTGGATATGCCCCGTAAGTTCGTGTCCGTGTTCTACAACGCTGCCAACTGGGCAGATAACATTGATTACTGCATAGAGCAGGGTAACACCTTCTCCAGCGTAAGCTATTTCGACTGGACCGACGACAACAAAGAGTACACCGCAGGCGAGTTCCGTTCCTGGACCCGCGAAGAGGCTGATGCTGCCGCAGCAGCAGGCTGATTTGTGAAAAATTTATCCCCCGACGATTTTGTCGGGGGATTTTTTGTTGTGTTCATTTTGTCGCGGGGGAAGCATCATATAAATGGGGCAAGGGCCCCATGGGGGTATCGAAATACTTCCCGCTGTATGATTTTTTCCTCAAATCTTTATTTTTGAAAGTTTTGAGGGGGTCGAGGGGAACTTTTTTAAAAGTTCCCCTCGCGTTCCCCTCGCGTTTCTTTTTATTCCCCCAACATAATGCGTATGATTTCGCGATCGGTGCCGCTCATGCCGTCGCGGGCCAGGCGGCCCACGTTGCGGATGGTGTTTTCCACGCCCTTTGTCACAATGCCGTCACCACCATAGAACTGGTGGCCTGATTTCATCATCTCGTAGCCCATGATGCCCGCTTCCACCGCCATGGCGATCTTGGCGGCACAGGAGGGCTTGGCACCGTCACAAATGGTGCCGGACAGAATGGCGATAGCGTTGACCAGGGTGTGGGCGATCTCGTAGTAGCGGCCGCCCTGCAGATAACAAATACCCGCACCGCATCCGCAACCTGCACTGATGGCGCCACAGTAGGCGGAGAGACAGCCGATGCCCGTCTTTTGATGGATGGTGATGAGAGAGGAAACCAAGAGACCCCGCAGGATGGTATCCTCGTCCAGCTTCATGGCGCGGCCGTAAATGATGACGGGAACAGAGGACGTAATGCCCTGGTTGCCGCTTCCCGACAGGATGCACACGGGCAGCTCGCAACCGCTCATACGGGCATCCGATCCTGCGGCGGCATAAGCCCGCGCCTTGTTTCGAAGACTGATTGGATCGAGCGCCGCGTCTCCCGGATTTTCGCGGTCAACCACGTAAGAACCGTAGAGTAACCGACCGATGGCGGCACCCCATTCGTTTTGTATGCCTTCCTCGGCAATGGCCATATTCATGTCCATTTGGCGAGTGAGGAGGGGGCGAAGCTCGCCGAGATCCACCTCGTCGGCAAATTTGACAATGTTTTCAACAGTCAAAAGCTCGCGGGCGGCGGCGTGTTGACAATCATCGTCATCGCCAATGTCGCGAGGCAGGACGGATGCACCTGCCGCCGTGTTCTCTGCGGTATAGTCAGCCGTGATATCTTGTCCGTTTTTGGTCACCGCTGCGATATTAGTATGACGGCGCACCAAATGTACCGAGGCGGTATCCTCTCCGCAAAAGCCTTCCAAAATGACTTCAAAGGGATGAGGCGTATCCAATTCGCTGAGCTGCATGGGGGTCTTGTTCACGTATTCGGCAATACGGGGACGGTCCTCGGGGGTGAGACAGCCAAGCACTTCTAATTTTTTATCGGGTCTGCCCGAAATGATACCCGCCGCCACAGCCGCGGCAATGCCGTGCATACCACCCGTGGCAGGAACGATGACAGACTTTACGTTCTTGATGATATTGCCGCTGAGGGATACGTTCAGCTTTTCGGGTTGCTCTCCCAAAGCGTGACGAAGGATGGCGGCGGCATAGGCGATGGCGATGGGCTCGGTGCAGCCCATGGCGGGGACAAGCTCTTCGCGGAGAATGCTTGTGTATGTGTTGATGATGGTTTGATCCAATGGCATGGCAGTTCCTTTGCGTATGTATTTGGGTTTAAGATCTCTTCAAAGGCTTTAACCACGTTAAAACATTTGGAGAGATCTCAAATGATGTGAGATCCTTCGACGGATCAAGTTTTATTTTGGGTATTCGATCTCTTGGCGAATATGATTTATTCTGAAAGTTCTTAAAGGGGGTACGGGGTACGGGGGAAACTTCTTTCAAGAAGTTTCCCCCGAAAACTTCACTCCTGTGCCTTCAAGAAGTCAATACAGCGCTTGACTTCTTCGAGGCCCGTGGGATCCAGACCCTCGCTCTCGACGACCATGCGGATGTCGTTCTTGATGGCGTACTCACGCACCTTCAGCACGGGAGCCTCGCCTTGGCCGAGAGACTTGCCTGCGCCGCCCTTGAAGCCGTCCTTCAGGTGGATAACCTTGACGCGGCCGGACAGGCGCTTCAAAGTTTCCACGGGGTCAATGCCCGCGTTGAATGCCCAGAAGGTGTCGATCTCAAAATCAAAGGTACCGCGCTTTTCCAGCTCAGAGTGGATGGTGGAGCCCCAGGGCATCACCACGAACTCGTGGCTGTGATTATGGTAGCCAAGAGAGATGCCTTCCTCTGCCAGACGCAACTGTGCTTTGTTCATGACGGCACAGAAGTCGATGATCTTGTCCAGGGTGGAGAGATCGGCACCGGGGATGATGTAGTTGGGATTGCCAATGGTCTTGTGGTAGGCGATGGTGGCCTCGATGTTCTCTGGGAGTAGTTCTACCCAGCCTGAGTGAGTGCCGCTGCACTTGAGACCGTACTTGTCCTGCCACTCTTTCACCTGCTCGGCAGAGTGACCGAAAAAGCCCGCGTATTCCACGTACTTGTAGCCCATTTCGGCGACTGCCTTGAGCGCGCCCTCAAGATCCTTGTCGGTGATGTCTCTTACACTGAAAAGTTGAAGTCCGTATTCGATTGCCATAGTGTTTCTCCTTTTTATTTTTTAGGAGTACGCAAGGAACCTTTTTGAAAAAAGGTTCCTTGACCTCCAAAAACTTTTAAAAATAAAATCGTATTACCCGGCAGTAAAAAATTCGGGTATAAGATCGGGGGAAGCAAAGGGACACCGAAAAGGGTGTCAGCCGCCCCCCATGGGGCCCCACGATATTTAGTTATACTCAATAATCACCGATGCGGCGGTGGAGTCGTAGGATGTTGTGCTGTTTTTGTTGATGACAAAGGCGATCTCATCGCCCTCAGCTATGGTCAGAGTGACGGTGCCGTCGGCGGGGGCATCGTAAGTCACGAGGATACCGTCGTTGCGGGCATCGCCGATCTTGACCTTCTCGCCGTTGTGTTGGATATAGAAG
Organism: Clostridia bacterium; assembly: GCA_017456905.1. Taxonomy (GTDB): domain Bacteria; phylum Bacillota; class Clostridia; order Oscillospirales; family CAG-272; genus CAMEON01. The sequence goes on along the minus strand of JAFTIL010000010.1, from coordinate 4,506 downwards.
ATCACGCCATCACCATCTCCCGAAGCCAAGGCTAAGCTGAATTCGCAAGTGATCTCGCCCTCTTTGGGGGCCTTGAAAATCAAAGCGGTATCTGCCGCGTCGGGATGCATGGTGCCGTTCATGATGAGGTTGAAATCACCGTCGCCCTGCCAGCGGTTATTCGCGGCATCGAAGATCATGTCAACAAGCTTGTTTCGCTTGAGGGTCTTGTAGTACCAGTTCCCGACACCCTGTTCGGAAGAAAAGCTGCCCGGGAAAGCATAGATTGCGGCGCCCTCTGCGGGCAGGGCGCTTGTCAGATCGTCAACTATCTTGATATACACGAAGGACTCGTCTTGGGTCAGCCGCAGATATTCACCGATGAATTTATCGGCGTTACGCTTTCTGAAAAGCTCGAGGAGGGAAATTTCAAGGGTAGGGGTGTTTTCATTGGGCTGAATGACGACGGGAGGATTATCGCCCAGCCAAGTGGCAGCGATCTCCTGCCACACGGAGCGGTAAGCCTCGTAATGCTCGTCCATGTTCCAGTTGGCCGCGCTGACGTAGGTGCAACCGCGTTCGAAGCAGACAAGACCCTGAGAGAGATAATTCTCGGTGGTTGCGCCTGCCTGATAAGGGCCGTCGATCTCCTGAGCCAGCTCTACTGTGGCGGGCAGAACAGAGCGAATATAATCCATGGAGAAGTGGTGATTCATCTTGGGGCCGTCGTCGATCCAAACCACGTCGGCGTGCTCTGCAAGCTCGGCAATGCCGAAGGTTCCGCGCAAAATCGAGACGGTATCGTACACGCAACCCACCTGAATGGCGAATTTGGTGTTTTGAGCCACTTCCTTTTGTGCAAGTGCCAGTTGATCGATGACCGCTTTGAGACTTTCGTGGCGGAACATATACCAAAGCTGACCCAAAGCGTTGCCCGCCGTGCCCGAGGGAGGATCTATTTCGTCAAAGGAGCCGTAATTTGCAGATAAAGCCGTATTGAGTGCGTCTACCGTACCGTAAGCCTTTTTCAGATATGCGTGGAAGGCATTTACGGCATTGTCGGAATAATCGTACTCTCCCGCGCACCAGTATTCGGTTTCGGCGTACTGGGAAAAAGCAGGCAGATAAAACAGTACGCTGTCACCATAACGCTCGTGATAATGCGCCACGGCATTCTTGTAGAAAGCCACCGCCTTGGAGACGGCGCTCTCGGAATTGAAGGAGATCTGCAAGCGGTCGCCTGTTTCAGAACCGCCCATGCAAAGATTACCGGAAGGATCACGCATGATGTCGTCCTCAGACAGTACCGTGTCGCCCTTGCGGCGGGTCAGATCCAAGGAGATCGCCACTTTCAGGCCCTTTTCTTTTACAACGTAGTCGATCATGTCGTCAAAAACGGCATAATCGTATACACCTGCTGTGGACTCTGCGCGATACCAGGGAATATGTACCTTGATGGCGTTGAAGCCATCGGCGGCCGCGGTGTTCACGGTGGATTTAAAGGCATCGAGAGAGCGCTCGGTAAAATTCCAGATGCGGAAGATGAAATACCGTTCATTAATACTGATGGGTTCTACGGGCACGGGATTTTCCTCGCTTGTGTTGGATTCGGTCACAGCGTCGGTGACGGGGTTTGTATCGGTGGGTATTTCGATATCTGTTTCGGGGGCAGTCTCACCCACGGTGGCAGAAGTCTCGGCTTCGCTGTCGGCCGGCGGCGTTTTTTGCGGTGTGCAGGCTGAAAAGGCGGGGGTTATCATAGCGAAACAGAGTAAGAGCAGTATACATTTGATAAATCTCATGGCGCCCTCTTAATTTTCAAAGGGTTTCTTGATACCCAGTTCGGTCAAGCGGTTGCAGTAGTCCTTGACGCGCTCGGGGAGATAGTCCTCCACGCGATGGCCGTCAAAGCCCACGCTGACACGGACACCCGATTTGCGGATGATCTCCTGCTGTTCGGGGTTATTGAAAAACTCCAGGAAATAAGCATGTTCACGGTAGCCGTGGATGGAGTCGTAGCTGACGTTCATCTCCCAAAAGATGTTCTCGTCGGCCATGCGTTTGAAATAATCCAAGGGATCAATGCCCAGATGTTTGGCGTGACCGAACAGATCGGTGTGAGCCACACCCACGATGGGACAGCCGCATCGGTTAGCGAAGGCGAAAAGATCGCCTCCGGTCATGGAAGTGCGTGCGTCCACGTTCTCAATGAGGCAGTAATCGAAAAAGGAGATATCCGCGCCGTCGGGCAGGGAGAAGTTGGGGTGCTGTTCGCTTTTCAGCGTGCATATTTCAATGCCCCGCATAACCCTAATGCGGTCGGCATATTTTTCTCTGATTAAGTTGATGTGGTCGTAGTAACGGCGCAGGGTGCGCTCGTATTCGTTCAGACCCATGTTGGCGGTGGCGCAGAAGACACTGTGGCGGGCATAGCCGATGCCGTAGTTGTGGTCGGTAATACCGAACAGCTCCAGTCCGCCCGCAATGGCGGCCTCCACGATAGCCTCGGGAGTATCCTTGCCGCAGAAGGAATAGTAGGTGTGGGAATGTAAGTCTTGGAGCATAGGGAAGTTCCTTTCATTGTGCTCGATCAGGTCTCGGCAGCCCATTTTTGCCAAAAAGCCTGAAATTGGTTCTTGTCAAAGGTTTTCGTATAAACCAAAATCTCACTTTCCTTGATCAAGGCGCTGCCGTAATGTGTAATGATTTCAATCTGGCCGTCAGAATAAATCAGTCGAATAGCGTTTCCGTGAATGGATCCAATGGGTTGCCCCAGAGGTTGATAAGATGTCAGCGATTGAAGCTCCTGTATAAAGGATTCCTTATCTGTAATTTCACGGATTACCATGATTTTTTCTTGGTTATAGGAGTCCTGGTATGGGGTATTTGTGAAATGCGTATCGTCAATATACCCATCAATTTGCACGATCTCTATCTTGACCTCTGCCCAGTCATCCGTTGTGTGATTGAATTCATAGGATCCAGTCCAAAAAATAGTTTTACAACAAGAATAAAGGATCAAGATAAGCGTCAACAAAAAAAGGACTAAAGGCAGTTTCCTTTTTTTAACCACAGCATTACCTCCCATTTCAATCAAAAAACGGCAGAAGACACAGAAAATCTGTACCCTCCACCGTCCGTCAAATGACTTATAAGTTGGGGAGCTTTGGGAGAAGCTCCCCGTGGGTTTAAATTAGGGTTAGAATTACTTCTTAGCCTTGATAGCAGCCTGAGCAGCAGCCAGACGAGCGATCGGCACACGGAAGGGAGAGCAGGAAACGTAGTCCAGACCCAGCTCGTGGCAGAACTCGACGGATGTGGGATCACCACCGTGCTCACCGCAGATACCGATGTGCAGCTTAGCGTTGTTAGCGCGGCCTTCCTTGCAAGCCATGTTCATCAGCTTACCAACACCGGTCTGGTCGAGACGAGCGAAGGGATCGTTCTCGAAGATCTTGGTGTCGTAGTAAGCGGTCAGGAACTTACCTGCGTCATCACGGGAGAAGCCGAAGGTCATCTGGGTCAGGTCGTTGGTACCGAAGCAGAAGAAGTCAGCGTTCTGAGCAATCTCGTCAGCGGTCAGGCATGCACGAGGAATCTCGATCATGGTACCGACTTCGTAGTCAAGCTCAACACCGGCAGCAGCGATCTCTGCGTCAGCGGTAGCAACCACGACGGACTTAACGTACTTCAGCTCCTTAACCTCGCCTACCAGAGGAATCATGATCTCAGGAACGACCTTCCACTCGGGATGTCTACCCTGGACGTTGATGGCGGCGCGGATAACGGCAGCGGTCTGCATCTTAGCGATCTCGGGATAGGTGACAGCCAGACGGCAACCACGGTGTCCCATCATGGGGTTGAACTCGTGGAGACCCTGGATGATGGTCTTGATATCCTCAACGGTCTTGCCCTGGGTCTTAGCGAGGAGAGCGATCTCTTCTTCGGTGGTGGGCACGAACTCATGGAGAGGAGGATCCAGGAAACGGATGCACACGGGAGTGCCCTCGAGAGCCTCGTACAGCTTCTCGAAGTCGCCCTGCTGGTAAGGCAGGATCTTAGCCAGAGCAATCTCACGCTCCTCGGCGGTGTCAGAGCAGATCATCTCGCGGAAAGCGGCGATTCTGTCAGCCTCGAAGAACATATGCTCGGTACGGCAGAGACCGATACCCTCAGCGCCCAGCTCGCGAGCCTTCTTTGCGTCGGTGGGAGTGTCGGCGTTGGTGCGGACCTTCAGAGTACGGAACTCGTCAGCCCAACCCATGATGGTGCCGAAGTTACCGGAGATCTCAGCGTCAACGGTGGGGATGATACCGTCGTAGATCTTACCGGTGGAACCGTCGATGGAGATATAATCGCCCTCAACGTAGGTCTTGCCTGCGAGAGTGAACTTCTTGTTCTCTTCATCCATAGCGATCTCGCCGCAACCGGAAACGCAGCACTTACCCATACCACGAGCAACAACGGCTGCGTGAGAGGTCATACCGCCGCGAACGGTCAGGATACCCTGGGATGCCTTCATACCGG
>JAFTIL010000113.1 GCA_017456905.1 Clostridia bacterium | reverse complement strand
TGCTAAAGCATCATAGCGCTCTTCCATGGCTTTGTCAACCCTTTTTTTGTGAAATTTTCGTGCGTTTTGTAAATTTGCGGCGCAATTTGACGCTCACACATATATTATACTCGATTTTGCGGCAAATTTCAATAGTTTTTTATAAATTACGAAAAACCTCCCCGCGGGGAGGTTTTTCTCAGATCAAGTGATGTCGGTTTCCACCACGCGGCTGTACTGCCGCAAAGGGTAGGCGCCGTCGTGGGCCTCTCCCGAGAGCATACGGGACATCTCGTGTGCATGGGTGATCCTCACCACACCCGAAAGAGCCAACAGCTTTGAAAGTTCTTCCCTTCTTGCGTGATCGGGACAAAGGAGGGCCGCTGTCTGCAAATGGTCCTTATGGGGCTTGAGGGTGGACACCAAGCGGTATGCAGGCAAACGCTTGACCCAAAGATTGCGGAACATATAGGACAGCTCCAGATCTCCGTCATCCATACAGATGACGCTGACACCGTCAGCGGCCAGGATGCGGCGTCCCGTCTCGTGGGCCTCCAGCTTTTCATTATATACGTGGATAGCGTTTTTGGCCTTCATGCCGAAGTCTACGGGTGTGCTTTGGTTGCTGACACGGCGGAGGATATCAAAAAAGCGTTGTGCAAAGGCATCCTGCACGTCGGCGTCCTCTGTATCAACAAAGATCCCTTGACACGAGGAGCAAAGCACCTGATCAGTCTCGCAGATATGGCGGGCAAGCCCTTCCAGCTCTTCGTCGGCAGCATCGGGGGTAGCATATGCGAAGGACAGCTTATGTCCCCAGGCGATGATGCGGGTATTCACCGAGGCCATGGCACGGGCGGCGGCCACGGCGGCATCTCCGCCCCAGACCACCACGGCGTCGGACAGGTCGGCCAGGGTCTTGAGGGTCTCGGTCTCGGTGGAGGGAACGTCAAAAACGTAGACGTACTCAGCCAGGGAGGGTTCTGCCTTGATCAGCTCGGAGAGCAGGAGGACGGACAGCCCCGAGTCTCCCGAGGGGAGCTTCAGAATATTGATATTCCCTGCCAGGAGTCCTTCCACCACGCTGTAGGCGGGAAGACCGTCCACGTTACCTGCCGCCACGTGCATGAGGATCCCCAGGGGATAGCGCTTTCTATGGGCGATGCCGCCAAGGGCTATGTGAGATAGTCCCACGGTATCGCCGTCAGTAGGAATATCTCCCAGCTCGATCTTGCATTTGTAGGTCAAGCTCTCGCGGGAGAAAAGCTGTGCCATCTGCTCAAAGCGGGCACGGCTGATATCAAACTGAGAGAGAAGGGGCAGAACGATGTGGTCAAACTCACCGTTCAACACGCGGTTCAAAAGCTTTTCGCAGGCTGAGATCACCTTTTCGGGGGTAGGATAGTTGCCCTTGGCCAGGGTATGATACAGGAAGGGAGGCATACGCTTTATGAGCTCGTTCTGCTCGTGATCATCCCGAATTTCGCCTCTGTAAAGGATCATGACTTTCCACCTCCGTTGAGAATTTCCTGTGCGCCTGCGGCGCAGGTAACGATATCCTTGACACCCACGCGGCCGATGATCTCCAGCCAAGGAGAGGTCTCCCCACAGGGGCATTTTTCCCCGCTGTGGAGGATGCCCAGGTCATCGGTCATGATGCTCAAAAGCGGCACGCTTCTGACCATGGGAGTAAGTAAGTTAAGGAGGCCCACCTGCCCGTCAGAAACGGGCTCAAAGGTCTCGGGGTCGCGGATGATGACACGGCTGTATGCAGGAACATGGAAATGGTGGGCGCGGCAATCGGTATAGAGGATGGGATGCTCCACGGCACCGAAAAACTCCACAATGTTTTCATGAGGCACGCCGAGGACCTCCCAAACCAAATCGTAAAAATCCTGCTTTTCCACTTTCTGAGCATAGAATTGCTTCCATCCTCCGCCCAAAGTGACGAGACTTCCCTTAGGAAGCTTCAGCTTGATGCCCGCCTCCTTCATCTCTTTGAGAAGGAAATATGTATAGGCGGGGAAGCCGATGGTGCGGACGGGCGCGCCCGACTTGGCGTATTTGATGAAGGCCTGCTTCATGCCTTCCATGTCCAGCGCGTAGCCTCCGCCCCTTTGGTGTCTGAGAGCATAGGTACGGCTGAGAGCGGGGGCAAAAAAGGTAAAGCCCAGCGCGGTCTTGCTGATGGCGGTCTGATTATCCAGGGCAGGCTGGAAACCGAAAATAAGATAATGCACGGGCTTCAACGACCAAAGGTGATGGTACTTCCCCACCGTGATGACCATGCAAAGTCCGCGCAAAAGCGAGCCGGCGTCAAAGCCGATCTCAGATTTCACGCCGCTGCTGGTTCCCGATGAGGTGGCTTTGATGAGGATACTGTGCTTGGGCATACTATACATCTTATGATGCTTGAGATAGACGGTGGGCAGAAAGGGGAGACGGACCAGATCATCCAAGTGATAGATGGAGGCGGGGTCAAAGCCTGCCTCGTCAAGAATACGCTTGTAGTCAGGACAATGCTCGTATTGATAGATCGCGTTTTCCCGCATGGCGGCCACGAAACGCGCCTCAGAAGCTTTGATATCATAGGGCTTGCGGGAAAGAAACAGGCGGTTCATTTCGATTTTGATCATACTTTACATCTCCTTTTGCTTGATGATCACAGTCCTTCGCGGGCCACGGGCAGATACAATCTTGCCTCAAAGGTATTGCCTTTGGTGGAGGTCTCAAAGCGTCCATCCATGAGCTTGGCCATATTAGCACAGGTCTTGTGGCCGATGTGGGTACCCGAGCCCTTCTCGGCGGTATGGCTTACGATGTTTTTAAAGGTGATACACACCTCCCTGTCGCCGGAGGACAGAGAAAGCCCAACCGTCACGGGATGACCGCGATGGGCATATTTACGGATATTATCGAACAGGTTATCAATGATACGGTGGAGGCATTTTGTGTCTACCGTCATACAGGTTCCTTCAGGTAGCTCCGACGCAAGAGGGGCCAGGGCAATGTCCTCTGTCTCCATAGGGAGGATCCATTCACCCAGCATTTGCTCCATGAGCAAGACCGCGTCGCAGATCTCGGGCTCCACGCCTCCCTCGTTGACGCTGAAGGCCCAGAAGTACAGGAAGAGCTTATCCGACAGCTCCTTGATCTGCTCCGCCTTTTCACTGCAAAGGCGAATATAGGTGATCTGCTCGGGAGTCATGTCCTCGCAATCGTTTTGCAACAGCTCCATGTAACCCATGAGGGTGGTCAAGGGGGTGCGGATATCGTGGGACATGGAGGTGATCAGCTCACTGTTGGCCTCACGGGCTGCTCGCTGTTCCTCCATTTTCTGAAGGATGGTGGTACGCATGACGTCCACGTCCCGTGCCAAACTGCCGATCTCGTCGTTACGCTTGGATTGGATCGGTGCAGACAAGGCGCCGCCGCTGACCTGTTCCACTTCGGATGATAAATGCAGGATGGCCTTGGTCTGAATGTGGTAGTAAACCAATACGATGACGAAAAACAAGATCACGGCAGCCAGAATGCCTACAATATGTACGCCATTGTAAACCGCAGGTCCCGAATAGTCCATTACCGAGACGGTGCAGATCCGATCCGAAAAACGGACCATATAGGTATTACCCATAGCAGGGCCTGCCGAAATATTGTCCGTGAGGATGGGATCTTGAATTTCAGGAAGATCGTCGCCCTCCAGGATCTCGCCGTCAAATACACCCAGTTGGGAATCTCCGCTGCCAAAGACCACCAAATGTACGTTCTTATGGCGGGTAGACCACCGGGAAACAGCGGCGGCATCATCAGAAGCAATGCCCTCTTCGGTGACGTAATCACTAAAATTCTGGATATAGTCATCAAGACGAGCATCTATGCGCCGAGGCTCCAAATAATATCCTGTGATCACCTTTACCGCTACGGGAATCAAGATCAATGCGGCGAGGATGACCGCCACGGCACTGACCAACAGAACCAATGCAAACTTAATCCTCAAGGAAATAAAGAGCTTTCCTTTTTCACGACCTCGACAGACGGAATGGGGCTTCCTCTTTTGGTGCTTAGTCAACGCGATACCCCCTTCCCCAAACGGTACGGATAAAAGAGTGGCCGCCCTCGGAGATCTCCAGTTTTTTACGCAGATTGGCAATATGGACGATGACGGTATTGGAGGCGGTATTCAGATAGGGCTCCTCCCAAACAGCCTCATAGATCTCGGCGGGAGACAGAGTGCGCTGGCGGTTACGGCAGAAAAAGCACAACAGCTCGTACTCGCGATCGGTGAGGATCACACGCTCTCCGTTTTTGAAGACGGTATTCTCGTGAAGGTTGACCTCAATGCCCTCAGCGGGAGACACAATGGGACTGTCGGCCTCATCGGTGCGGGAAAGGCCTTCCAGATAGCGAAAATGCCGCTGTAGCATGGCGCGGACCTTGAGCCGCAGATCGATGGCATGGAAGGGCTTGACGATGTAGTCGTCACCGCCCGAGCGATAGGCGGCCAGTTTGTCACCTTCGGAGGAACGAGCGGTCAGAAACAGAATGGGGGCATCGGTCATAGGGCGCAAAGCAGTGGCGGCCTTGATACCGTCCATGACGGGCATCATGATATCCAGCACAACCAAGGACACGTCGGCGTGATCGCGGACGTAGGCAATGGCAGCTTCACCGTCAGCGGCCTCTGCCACGCGCCAGCCCTCCTTTTCAAAAAGAATCCTCAGCAGAGTTCGGATATCCTGTTCGTCATCGGCCACAAGTATGAGTGCTCCCGAGGGATCGACTTCGGGCTTGATATCCTTTGTTTGAAACGACATGGGAGTCCTCCTTTCCGTTTTTAATATCATTCTATCGTATATTATAAACTATCTTCCATTCACTTTCAAGGGGTCAAGTGCTGATTTTCATATTTTTTCATTTTTGCTGAGGTTTTCCGATTATTTTTAAAAAAAGGCTTGCTTTTTCAGAAAAGCTGTGATATAATATATGGGTCGTTTCAAGAATATCATGAAACGTTTCATGTACAGTTTGCATCATGCAGAGATATCGAAGTGGTCATAACGGGGCTGACTCGAAATCAGTTTGTGCGAAAGCACACGAGGGTTCGAATCCCTCTCTCTGCGCCAACGTAAAGCACACCGCAAGGTGTGCTTTTTACGTTGACGCAGAGAGAGTCGCTAAGAGCACTTTTTGCTTTGTTTACAAAGCAAAAGAGGGTTCGCATACCCCGCCCGAAGATCGACAAGCTCGCTTGTCAGGCGCAGGGCGTGGGTATCTTCGCTGAAAGCGAATATCCCTACCGTGCCAACGTAAAGCAGGTTTTACCTTCCAAAAGAAAATCAAACACGTAGGGGCGTTCTGTGAACGCCCGCGGGCGAACGCAGTTCGCCCCTACGACAAAAGGACAGAGAACGTGATTTCTCTGTCCTTTTATCATATATCACGCTTCCCCATTCTCATAATCCAACAAAAATTTGGTCTTGAGGGAGGTCGGCGGGTCCTTGGCGGGATGCTTGTCAAAATTTACTTTCACGGCAAGCCAACCACGCGCATCGTCACCGCCGCATGGATCAAGAGTTGGGATCATTCGAAGCCCGTTCACCTCACATCTGGCGCACAGGATGTCTCCCAAAGAAAGGAGCGCACGGATATCGGCAGAGCCGCTCTTGAAGTAGCGCATTTCTACAAGCACCGATATGCGGAAATAAAAGCCTTCTCCGTCGACGATCGGGTGTACGTCAAGGGCCGCTTCCCTGTTGACTGACAGCTCTCCCAAAAGGCACAGCACCGACAACAGCATTCCCTCCAGCAACAGAGGCGCGGGGCAGTTCAAAGCATCACTCTCACCGTCTATCACCTGTGCCGAAACACCAAGCAACGGCGAAACTGCCCTTGCAAAATCATGCACGCAAGAAACAGATATCGGGATATCCGGCTGATATGCCAGCGTATGAGCAAATCCACGGCGAAGAAGGGTTTCCATACGGCTCAACCGCATCAGGAATGCAGGGTCCTCCCAATCGGTAGGGCGTCTGGTCCTCATTTCCATACAGGCGGGCAACTGCACCGTGGGAAGCTTCAAAAGTCCCTTACAAACGGCGTATTTCAACAGGCGAGGCTGTTCGTTCAGGTGAATATAGAGATAAACGCCTGTCCAAAGCTCGTATCGGCCCACAAGTATACCTACGCCCAGGGATGAGATCACCCAAAGAGACCCGCCTTCGGCCATCTCCCGACGAAGCTCATTTACTGTCTCGGGGGAGAGTCCTGTTTTATCCCAAAAGCTTTCGCCTCGGGCAAGTCCACGGTCCATGTCCGAACAGCTCAGTACAGACCCTTCCCGATCTCCGAAGAACAAAACACGGCCGATGCCGCTATCGGCGTCTGTCAACGTTTCGGTAAGGTCAGCGCGACGTTCACAAGTCTCCTGCATATTCGGGGTTTCTCCTTCTCATTTTATTTCGATTTCCTTGAATTTTCCGAGCCGAATATGAGGAAATCAACAGTCACGTTAAAGTAATCGGCCAGCTTCACCAGCATATCCACGTCGGGGCTTCTTCGTCCATTTTCGTAATAGGACAAGGCTTCCCTGCTGATGGCCAGATCAAGGGCCACCTTTTGCTGGGTCACATTTCGTTGCTTGCGTATTTCTTTTAAGCCAATCAATTCCATTACCGTTCTCCTTGTTTTTATAACACAATTGTACCATTATGTTACTTCGCGTGCCGTAACATTGTGTTACGCGTCGCAAATGACCAAGAAGAATACTTGTATTTAATTAACACCGAAGAGCAAACAAAACCACAGAATACTCGGTACTCTGCGGTTTTGCTCAAAGACGCAAAATCAAGGTTTAATATAGGCCCCCTGACGCACAAGCCAGCCCGCTTCCTTAGGGGTTGGCAAGCAAAGGGTGAAAAGACGATCCATCTGCTCGTCGAGGAAGCGTTGCCGTCCTTCGGGGGCATCCGCGGGCTTGGTCACCACGCTGAACGTGGGATCTTCGCACTTGCGACGGGCTTTCAGATAGGTCCTGCCTCGTTCATTGGCGGCGAGCAAGCGAGTATAGGCGGGCATTATGTGCAGATCAGTATCCGTCACCCCTGTGACGGCAAACAAAAGACTGCGGCGCAAACGGGCGCGGGTATATTGTTTGGTCTCTGCCTCTTTCATGAAAGCCGCAGGCGTATCAGCCGCCAACGCACACTTATGGAGGTGGGAGGCAAGACCGCCGCCCACCTCCGCCGTCACCTCAGCGGTGGCGGGATGATACAAACGAAAATAGGTATGATAATAGGCCCAGAGGGGAGTGTCGTCCGTGGGGGCGGTATTTTCCGCTATCTCTTGGAGCAGTATCTCCAATGCTTCATCGGGCATGGTGTCCTTGAGCACCGCCGCGAGGCAAACGGGATCATCGGCGGCCTCGTGTATGAGCCGACGCAGGGCGGTTGCCGAAGGATAACTGACGTCCGTCAACAGCTCATCGCGGAAATCCTGTCCCAGCCTCTTGACTGTGTGGGCACACATAGACACGGACAGCCGTCGGATAGCCGAAAGATACGCCAGCCCCAGCAGGTCATTGGAAGAAGGAAAGCCCTCGGGGAGTTTCCATCCACGTGTATCTGCCAACCGACGGATCGTTTCGGTATAGGCCGCGGCCGTTCCCTTTCCTTGACGGCAGAGGGCAGCATAGGTCTCTGAAAAATCCACGGCTCCCATCAGCTCAGCGCCTTTGGACAAAAGGGTCATATCGCCGCATTCGCTGCCAAAGATCAGATGATCCGCGCCCAAGGCGGCAAGGATATGCACGCCTGCGTCAGCAAAGGCCTCGGCGCTCCCGGATGACCAGGGAAACGGAAGCTCCACCACCAGATCGGCACCGCCGCAGAGGGCCATTCGACCGCGAACGAAGGGAGACGCGATAGCACATTCCCCGCGCTGTGTGCTTTTTCCCGACATAACGCACACCACGAGTCCCTCGTCCCCGGCCAACCGCTTGGCCTCTGACAAAAGATACACGTGCCCGTTATGCAGAGGATTCAACTCACAAACCACCCCCACAACGGGAGATTTTGACGTTTTGGCCTTATTCATGCCCTCGTCTCCTTTCCGATCAAATCATAAGTATTTCAGTCATCCATGCGAATATCGATGCCGTTGACCTCGGCTCCCTCGTCGGCACGGATCAGAATATACCGCACGCCGTCAATGACACGGGTCTCCACCAGGTCACGCTTTTCGGGGCTGACCTTGATGACCACGTCGGGGGTACGAACCTCAAACCGCTTCACGTCCATCATGTTTTTGGGATTGACCTGGGCATCCACACCGAAGCTGTCGTCAAAATGCTTTTCAAAGGTATCGACGCCATCGTCGGATACACCGCAAAATTCCAGCATATCTCTGAGGGCGTATTTATCCACCACCAGAGGCTCATCCTTGTGCTCCTTGTGATCCTCCACCACGTGACAAAGCTGGGCGTGGACGGACTGGATCACGCGGAGAGAGCAGCCCTCTCCCGCAGACTCGGCCAACAGGCCCTTAAATGTCTCGGTCTGCTCGGCGGCGGGCATGGGCAAGCGCTCGGTCTTAAACAGGGCGCGGGCCAGGGACTCGTGGTTGTTGTCTTTACTCTTGGTATAATACAGCGCGCCGTAGAGATTGGTGGCGCGGTTATCAAAGGCGGGAAACATAAAGCCCGCCTGGGGTGCCGAGATAATAGCATCGGGCAGGAGATTGCGGAAGCAGTTCTCCTTGACCTCATAGGACAAGGCGGCCTTGGTGGTAGAGATAGGGCATACGGCACAAATAATATAACGGAAGGTCTCTGCGGCGTCCTCGGACTTATGGCCGTCCTTGGTGAAGGAGAACACGTCGTAGGTATCGGCGCCAAGCAGGATCATAAAGCTTCCCTCAATGGTCAGGCCCTCCACGATCTTTTTATAAAGGGTTTTGACTGCGGCCTCATCGGCAAGCTGAGTATCTCTCAGCTTCATGAGCAAGGGATGCTCTTCCCCGCTTGAGACCTGGGTAGTACTGAAGTCAATATCCAGCAGATTAACGCCCACGCCGCCGGAGAGGGTCTTTTTCAAGAGTCCGAGTACCTGTTCGCATTCGCTTTCGCTCATGAGTCCCAGGGACTGGTCTACTTCCGAGACGATTTCCTTGTTTTCATTGACAAAGCATCCTCTGATACGGCTGATGCTTGATCTTTCTCTTTTGTATCTGCGCCGTATCTCGGCGATCTCTCTATCTGTCATGGTGTGCTCCTTTAATTTTGTAGAAAAGTAAATTGTTGGCCGCAGTGCGACGGCCAACGCTCGGGGTTATTCAACCCATGCGAACAACATCCCGCGAGGGGGAGACAACGATAAATTATTGTTTACGGGGGGCGCTTTGAATGAGGCCCCCTCCGGGAGGGGGCTCCCGACGAAGTCGGGTGGGGGAGCCCGCGATAAAACAGGCTAAATCGTTGTCGGATAAAGAGATTTAACTTTTTGTTCGCGCTTTCTCC
>JAFTIL010000112.1 GCA_017456905.1 Clostridia bacterium | reverse complement strand
TTTAGCGGAGGAGGCACGAAGAAAGGCTCTCCCTCTGGGAGAGCTCCCGCCCAGCTTTGCGACGGGCGGGTGAGAGGGTAAAAACGCGAAATGCCGCTAAATACCCTCTCCGTCACGCATGAAGCGTGCCACCTCCCCCGGGGGGGAGGCTTTACAGCGGACTTCGCCCGCTATGACACTCAACCCGTAAACAACAATTTATATGACTGTTCTATAAAAGTATTATATCACACTTCCCACAAGAAATCAAGTACACACGCCCAAATCAACCAAGGGTTTGCTTTTCTTATCGTTCGCTTATAAAAGCTGCCAAACCTCTTGCATTATCAGCGCCTTTGTGGTATAATGGCCTCAATAAAACTATGCGGGAGGACTATCATGAAAACCATCAAGATCCTGTTCGTTGGCAACAGCCACACCTACAACTGCGATATTCCCTACCGTGTTCAAAAGCTGGCGGCAGCCGACGGGATCGACTGTCAGGTGGCCATGAACGCTCACGGCGGCTGGACCCTCCATCAGCACGTCCATGAACCTGACGTTCCCTTCAATCTTCGTTACGGTGGGTATGACTTTGCCATCTTTCAGGAGCACGCCCATCCCCTCGATCCCGGTGGACACATGGTGGAGTCCTTGAAAAAGCTCATGGCTTTGGCAAAAGAAGGCGGTGCGTATCCCATCCTCTACACCACTTGGAGTCAGAAGCACGAGCGGCGTTTGCAAGACGAGATCAACGCTGCCTATGACGCGGCCTCGGCCGAGCTGGGGATCATGCTGTCCCGTGTGGGAGAGGCATGGTGGGACGAGATGGACGCTCATCCCGAGGTGGATCTCTTTTGTCCCGACGGCGGGCACGCTTCCCCCGCGGGGGCGGAGGTCATCGCACAGACGCTGTGGGAGACCTTGAAGAAGGCCATGGAGGAAATGGAGTAAGATCGCACCCAAATGATAACATATGATACACCAAAGGCCACCCCGATTTGGAGTGGCCTTTTCTTATGGGAATATCAGAGCAAGCTGTCAAGATTTTCGTTCTGCGAAGAATCCGGCATGGGGATAACGTACTTGTAGTACTCAATGCCGTACTTTTCGCACAGCTCGTAGACCTTCTTGAGATGCTCCTTGCGGCTCTTGCCCTTGAGATGGCAGTAATAGTAGGCCTGAATGGAGGATTTTTCCACGTGCGCCTTCTGCTCCTCCGTCTCGGCCAACTCATAAGCCTCCAGCCAAAGATCCAGCAGATCACGGCTGTAATTGAGGTCGCGGTTGCCCTCGGGATCCACAAAGGGGATCATCTTCTCGCCCTTGTCGAAGATCCCCACGTGGGGATTGGTCATGGCGATCTTAGTCATGTCGGTCATGTAGGTCTTGATCTTCTCCCAGCCCGCGCCGTAGTAGTACATGAGAAACTCGTCCATGTAGGCGTAGTACTCTTCCTCGGTCATGTCGGGATCCCACAGGAGCTTGGCAAGGAGGTAGGATCGAAGCTCGCCAAACTCGCCCGAGACGGACACCTGCTGACCCTCAAGGAACACGCCCGTGACGTTGTGATCCTTATAGAAATTCACGTTGTCCCACAGCACGTCGAAGTTGGGGAAGAAGGTGAAATAGGTCTCGGCGTTGTAGGTGTAGTCCCAGATGTAGAGATTGTCGCAGATCTCAGCCCATGCCTCGATATCCTTTTTGAAGGACTTGTTTTTCAGGCAGGATTCATCCGCAAGCGGATGGGTGAAGCAACACTCAATGGAGCAGAGACGGATGATCACGTTGTCGGCGGGGCGGATGGTCTTGGGAGGCTTACGGGTATAGCGATAGGCCAGGGTGTCCACGTAGACACCGGGATAATCGTCCTTAATATCATTTGCGATACGGTTGATGAAGGTAAGGAGGGAGCCCATGGGAGAGCCTTCGGCATCGTCGATGGCCTTGCAATTCGCACACTGACAGCCCAGCTTTCCGGGGTCGGAGTCGTTTTGAGAGACCGAGATGATGGTGGCCTCTGGGTTAGCATCCAACCACTTGCGGACGTTGGAGAGGACGAGCTGATAAATATTCTCGTCGGTAAGGCAGGGCTGAACGTTGCCCTGGTAGGGTAGATCTTGAAGCAAGTTAATGGTATGGACGAAGCGGCCCGCGTAGCCGATACCGCCGCCGATATCCGAAACGGGGGTGGAGCTGTCGTAGAAGCTGTTGTCCTTGGCGTGGTTGGCGAAGGTCTGATCGTAGCGCATATCATACCAGTAGGTATCACGCATCTCAAAATAGGGGTTATGGATGGTATGCACGTCGGCAGGGATGGCCACCGCGTCCTGATCAATGACTACCGTGGTGTCCTTGGCGAAGAAACGGACACCGATATAGTCCTCAAGAAAGCAGTACACGCCGTACATGGTGCCGCGGTCACAGCTGCCCGTGATGTAGAGGCGGCCGCCGTCCATCAGCAGGGTGTAACCGTCCAGCTTAACTTCAGCACGGGCGGCGGTGACCTTGTCGGTATCTCTGTCGGTAACGCCGATGACGATCTCATGCTCCGAGGCTTTTTCAGGGATGCGGAAGCCGCCGGTGGCCTTCTCGATGAACTCCACCAGCTCGTCGGCAGAGTTACGGACGCAAGCAGCGCCCCCGTCCTGCACCACCAGGGTGTATTCCTTGATATCCACGCCGCCGATGGTCAGCTCATTGAGCGGAATACCGTCGTCGGTCTCGGCTTCGGTGGGTGCTTCGGTAGGTGCTTCCGTGGGGGCTTCTGTGGGGGCCTCGGTAGGGACGTCCGTGGGTGCCTCGGTGGGGACGTCGGTAGAAGGTTCCGTAGGTGTGTCTAAAGGAGCGTCGGTCACTTCAGGGTCAGGGGTGCTGTCGTTACAGGACACCAAAGCTACGGAAAGCAGCAGAAGGGCTGACAGCAAAAGCAGTGCAACGCGAGTGAATTTCATGGGTTGGCTCCTTTCAAGAGGGGAGTTT
>JAFTIL010000111.1 GCA_017456905.1 Clostridia bacterium | reverse complement strand
GAAAGCGGCGTGCGTCACGATGGGAGTTGGGTTCTGAGGGAGAACCGTAGGTTCTATCCCTCAGCGGCGCTTCTTTTGTGCCGCTTGCGGCGCTTTTCCTTCCGCTGTAGGAAGAAAAGTTAGTAAGATAAACAACAATTTTTAGCACGAGTAATACTCATGCTAAAAATCCCCCGACGGATGATTCCGTCGGGGGATACGTGTTTATTGGGGAAATGAGGATCAATCCTCGCGCTTGCGAAGCATCACGCCGCCCAGGGCGATCAGCCCCATGATGGCAAGCGCAGACAGAGAAGCCACAGAAGCGCAGCCGCCATCCGCGGGCTGAGTTTCGGACTCTGCAGGAGCCTCGGTGACCTCGGCGGTGGGCGCATCGGTCACAACAGGAGCATCGGTGGTAGGCTCGGTGGGAGTCTCGGTCTCGGGGGCGGTGGTCTCATCCTCGGGATAGGTGATCTCGGACACGCCGGGAATGTAGTTCTGGTACACGTAGTTCAAACGGCCCAGAGGGGCGCAATCGCCGTCGATATAGAAGTCTTCCATCTCGTCGTAGGTGGTCTTGCTGTCAGCCCACTTGAACTGCATACAGATCTCCTTGTAGCCCTCGATGCCCAAAAGCTCCATGGGAACGGTGATCATCATCTGGTTGTTCTTGGCCTGATAGCTGACCTCACCCACGACCTCAAAGCCGTAAGCACCGTCAGTACCGTTGTACTTGGCCACGGTGGTGGTGAAGTGATCCTTTGCGGCGTAGTTGATAATGAAGTCGTAGCCGTACCAGCCGGTTTCTGCGGAGCTGTCTACGTCAACGTAAAGCTGCATCCAGGAGGAATTGGTATCGTACATGGTGAGGTTGTCCTTGGTTTCCACATAGAAGTGTACATTCTTGGAATCGGTGGCAACCTTGGCGCCCACGATGTCGTTGCGGCCGGTATCGTTTGTATACTTGGTGCGGCCAAAGCCGGTGGCGTTACGCTCCACGGTATCGCCCGTAGGATCGCTGTAGGTGACGGTTACATCGTCCCACTGATCGAACGCACCTGTAACGTTGATAGCCTTGCGGGCATCCTGCACCACGATGGGGGCAGTACCGTTCAGCTTCTGAACGTTGTAAGCGAGCTGGATGTAGTAATTATCGAAGTAACCTCCGCGCATCATTTCGGTGTCACGAGAGAACTCCATGGAGGAGGTGTCCACGAACCAGATGCGACCGCCTTCGGTGGGCTGTCTCTGTGCTACCCACTCGTTCCAGCCCGTGACCAGCACATACATGGCCTCAGACTCAATGGCGCGATCCCATTGTGCCTGGAAGTTGAGACCCTGGTTAGTGAGGGACTGGTCAGCCTGCCATGCATCGTAAGCGCTCTTGAGGACACGGTTGAACAACGCCTGGCGTTTGGATTCCACACCGTCAGGATTCGTAAAGGAACGGCCGCGGTTCGTGTGGTTCCCGTACAGGGAAGAGTCGGAGAAGGCTACGGTACCGCTGTGCTGTGCGACGGAAACGCTGATGGCGGCGCCGTCAAAATCGTAGGAGGAAGGATAGAGGCGGGAAGGCCACTGGAAATCCATCCAAGGCCAGCCGTTCTTCTTGTCAGCCTCGTTGGGCCACTGATTTTGCTTGGTGAGGAAGAAATCGTTGATGTTAGCACTTTCGGGGGCGATGATGACGGGCTTGCCGTTCATGCAGAACCAAGTGTCGGGGTAGAGGTTCTTGGAGTAGATCTTGTTGTAAACCTCACGTACCACATTTTCTGCACTCGAGTTGGTGTAGAACACTACCTGAGGTGCGTCGTAGCCCTCTTCGTTGAGCTGGTGGAGGATCTCCATGAGCTGGATGGCGTTATGAATGTATGAATAACCGTTGGTGGTATCGAAGTACAAAAAATCGATGTTGATGTTGCAGAGCAGCTCGGCGTGCTTTCTTTGGACCCAAGCGTCATTGGCATAATAGTAGCCGTAGAGAGGCTCGGCGAACCAGTGCATGGCTCCGACGGGGCCGTATTTACCGCAACTGGTATTGCCTGCGGCTTCCACACCGACCTCGTCGATGATCTTTTGCAGATCAAAGACACCACTGTCGCCGTGCTCGCCTTGCCACATGAAGTAGAAGAGACCGACATAGTGCTCGCCGTTGTCACCGTAGAGACCAACCTGCTCGGAGGTATACAGGGTGCGGTCCAGATCGTCGGTTGCCGCGAAACCACCTGCAGTCAGGTTCTTGTTATTGGGAACGGTGTAGGAACGGGTCTCGCCGTTGACCTCATAAGAAATGGTCACGGTGGAGCCGTCCTCGGAGTAGGTGTACTTCAAAGTGCCGTCAGAGAGATCGTAATCGGTGGTGTCCATATCCTTGAACTCCACGTCAGGCCACTGATTCTTTTTGGCTTCCTCTTCGGCCAGGCGCTTCTGTTCCTCTTCGTAAGCGATCTTGGCGTTGTACTGATCGATGTCAAAGCCCTCGGCATCAGCCAACGTGTCAAAGAAGGCGACACATTTGAAATCGATGGTCGCGCCTTCGGGGATGGGTTCTTTCGCCCAGCTGCCGCTTTCTTCCTTGTAGGATTCGCCGTTCTCGTTCAGCTTGTAACCGGCTTCCAGTATGTCAAAACGGAAATACTGGGCGGTCTGACCGTCGAAGATCTCGGCATCAATGAGGCTCTGGGTATCGAAGATATAGGTCTGCCACTGACCGTCGGAAATGACGTTGGTCTCTAGCATGGAGGAGTCATCCGAGGGGCCGGCCACGTAAGAACCCATAAAGAACTGAGTGGTGGTGTTGCCACAATCGTTGGCACGGTAGACGTACACGACATAGCGGCCGGCGGTGAAGTTGGCCAGAGGATAGTAGAAGGGGTCGCTTATACCGGGAACGATGTGAACGTAATCCTCAATGACCTCAACGGAGCTTATGTTGTTAGCGCCTGTCGTATTGGTCAGCATATTGGGGGTCAGAAGGGTTTTGGGGGTTGTGGTCTTGAAGGTGGGGGCAACTTCGTCTGCCAGCAGATCGAAGCTCAAGCCGCCTGCGTTGGTTTGCTTGTCAGATGCCATAGACAGGGCAGTAAAGACTACGGCACAGGTCATGACAAGACAAAGCAGAGAAATGATGGCGATCAGTAATCTCTTTTTCATGATAGCGGTTCCTTTCTTCCTCGGATAGAGGTTTTGGTAAGAGACAGATTGTCATACTCACCTATTATAGTTATTGTAACATAATTTTCTAAATAAAGCAATAGATTTTTTGATATATTTATGAAAAAGAGCCCTGTATTTTCCATACAGGGCTCTTGAAAGTCAGTTTTCCTTCTTTTTCATCAACCACATGCTACCCGCGAGGAGAAGCATCAAAGGGCTGATCAAGGGGAGGGAAGAAGCGCAGCCCTTGTCGCCGTCAGGCGTGGGTTCGGTACCGCCCATGGGCGCTTCGGGTTCGGAGGTTCCGGGAAGAGTTTCGGCGGAGGTCTCGCTGCCTTGGGAGAGATCCTCAAAAACACTTTCACCGGGGATATAGGTCTGATAAACGTAGTTCATGCGGCCGAGGGGCATACAGTCACCGTCGGTGTAGAACTGCTCCATGGTGTTGATACTGGATGCGCTGTCGGTCCATTTGAATTCCAGATCGATCTGACGGTAATCGCGGATGCCCAAAAGCTCCAGAGGAATGGCGATCATCAGCTCGTTGTCCTTGGCGCGATAGCTGATATCACCAATGACTTCAAAGCCGTAAACGCCGTCTGTGCCGTTGTACTTGGCCAGGGTGGTGGTAAAAGCGTCCTTGGCCTTGGCGTTGATGATGAAGTCGTAGCCGTACCAGCCGGTCTCGGCGTTAGCGTCGATGTTGACGTAAAGCTGCATCCACGCGCTGTTCGGATCGAACATGGTCACGTCGTGTTGGGTTTGGGCGTAAACGTACAGATTTTTGGTGTCGTTTGTCATCTTAGCGGCAACGATATCGTTTCTGCCCGTTTCGTTGACGTAGTGAGTCTTACCAAAACCTGTGGCGTCTCTGTGCAGAGCATCGCCCATGGGGTCGGTGTAGGTGACGGTCACGTCAGCCCATTGATCAAATTCACCCGTCACGTTGATGGGCTTGCGGCTGTCCTGCACCACGATGGGAGCCGTGCCTTTCAGCTTTTGAATGTTGTAGGCGAGCTGAACGTAGTAATTATCGAAATAGCCGCCGCGCATCATTTCGATATCGCGGGAGAACTCGGCGGAGGCGGTGTCCACGAAGAGCACACGGTCGGCGTCACCGTCTTTTATGTAGGTCAGGCCGTTTTGACGCTGAGCGATCCATTCGTTCCAGCCCGTGACCAGCACGAAGGGCACGTCGTTTTCAATGGCGTAATCCCATTGATGCTGGAAGTTGAGGCCTTTGTTGGTCAGAGCTTCGTCTGCTTTCCACGCGTTATAGGAATTTTTGAGGATGCGGTTAAACATACCCTCGCGGACAGAGCTGTAGCCGTCGGGATTGTAGAACGAGCGGCCGCGGTTGGAGGTCTCACCGTACAGAGAGGAGTCGCTGAACATAATGGTGCCCGAATGCTGAGCCACCGACACACTGATCGCCGAGGGGGTGCCCTTATCGTCTGTGAAAATGCGCTGAGGCCACTCGAAATCCATCCAGGGCCAGGCGTTTTCCTGAATTTCGGGATCGTTGGGCCATTGGGAGGTCTTCACGGTGAAGTAATTATTGTAGTTAATGCCGTCGGGGGCTACGATGACGGGCTTGCCGTCGAGTATGAACCAGGTGTCAGGGTAGACGTTCCGGGAATAGATATAGTCGTAGCACTCTTTGACTCGCTGTTCAGCATTGGTGTTGGTGTAGAATACCACCTCGGGCGCATCGTAACCCTGTTCGTTCAGCTCGTGAAGGATCTCCATGATCTTGATGGCGTTCTTAGCGTAGATGCTGTTATTGGTCACGTCAAAGTACAAAAAGTCTACGCCCACGTTGGTGAGCAGCTCCATGTGCTTCCGCATGACCCACTCGTCGTTCATGTAGTAGTAGCCGTAGAGAGGCTCAGCGAACCAATGGAAGGCACCTACGGGGCCGTATAGACCGCTGTTTGCGTTGAAGGCCGCCTCGCCGCCCGTCTGTCTGATCTTTTCCAGATCGAAAATACCGGGATCCCCGTGCTCGCCGTGCCACAGGAAGTAGAACATACCGACGTAATGCTCACCCTTGTCACCGATGACACCCACCTGGGAGGCATCGTAAAGTGAACGGCCCAGATCGTCCACGGCGGTCATGGCACCGCTCTTGTATTGGTTGGTATTGGGAACGGTGAAAGTGCGGGTCTCCCCGTTGACCTTGTAGGAGATGGTCACGGTCTTTTTGTCCTCAGAAACGGTGTAGGTGAGTGTGCCCTCGGCGCTGTCCTCGGCGACGGTTTCCATATCCTTGTATTCGGGTGTGGGCCATTCCACCTCAAGGGCGGATTTGTCCTCTTCCTCTTTCTTTTCCTCCTCGTAGGCCAGCTTAGCCTTGTATTCATCGAGATCAAAGTGTTCGGCGTCCTCGCGGGTTTCAAAGAAGGCGACGTATTTGACGTCGATATGCTCGCCTTCGGCTACGTTGAGCTGGAGGGGATCGTAACGGAAGCCCGTGAAGGTCACATCATCGCCTGCATCGGTCCAGACAGAGCAATCCGCGATGGTCTTAGCCCACTTGCCCGAGCTGTCCTGGTTAAATTTGACGTTGGTGCCCGCCTCGCCCATCTGCTTCCCATCGGAGCGGTTGGCATAGAATTCACCTTGTTTTTTGGAGGTGGTACGTTGCATGATGACGGCGTAGGCAGCTTGATTACATCTTACGGCAGGGGAGGGGAGCCACACGGAAGGGTCGTCACCCAAGGCGGTGATGGAAATATAGCCTTCCTCCATAAATTCATATGTAAAGTTGGCTACGTTGGTCATAGAGATACCGATCTCGTCGGTGGTGAAGTCGTATAAAACAAGGGGATCGGAGGTGTCAAAGGCGGGGACATCCTCTGCGGCAATCGGTATCGGTATCAGCAGAGAACTGCCCCAAATACACAGACAAAGCATGGTCGTAAGCAGGGTACGAAGCATTTTTTTCATAATAATCTCCATTCCGCCGCCAGCGGCGGCACAAATACATTTTGCAATTCGACCGTGTCGCTTATCAGCGACAAAAATGGGTTGGGCCCCATTTTTAGGGAGAATTAGGCGTGAAACAGTTTACTTGGGTCTATGATCTTTGAATTTTCACGCTTTCTCCATTCCGCCGCCAGCGGCGGCACAAATACATTTTGCAATTCGACCGTGTCGCTTATCAGCGACAAAAATGGGTTGGGCCCCATTTTTAGGGAGAATTAGGCGTGAAACAGTTTACTTGGGTATATGATCTTTGAACTTTCACGCGAATCTCCTTATGGGGCGTTGGCTATATTATAACAGAAATAAGAGGAAATTGCAAGGGCAATTGGGCAATTCCACAAAAAAATCTGCGAAATAACGGCTTGACAGCCGTCGGCGTGTGTGTTATACTTTAACCGGTATCATTATGACTATGGGAGACTCTATCATGGAACAAAAGAAATATCTGAAATTTATGTCTTTCAATCTCCGCGTGGACAACACGGGAGACGGTATCAATTCCTTCACCAATCGCTTTGACCGCGTGGTGGAGGTGTTGCACAAGGAACGCCCCTGCATGGTAGGCTTCCAGGAGGTCACCGACGGTATGCGCGCACGTCTCCGCGATCACCTGCCGGGTTACACGGTCCAGGGCTGCGGTAGGGAGAAGAATTACCATGGGGAATCTATGCTCATCGCCTACCGCACCGACGAGGTGGAACTTTTGTCTCTGGATAATCTTTGGTTGTCCCCCACACCCCGCGTGGCAGGCTCTACCTTCGGAGGCGATCAAAGCGGCTGTCCCCGTATGCTGACCACCGCGCTGCTCAAGCATAACGATCTGGACGAGCCCTTCCGTTTTGTCAATACTCACCTTGATCACCAAGGGAAAAATGCCCGCTATCTGGGGGCTATGGAGCTTGTGCAGCTCATTTCTCAATACCCTGAAAAATTCGTATTGACGGGCGATTTTAACGCCACCCCCGACGCCCCCGAGATCGGACTGATTACCTCGGCGCTGTCTGCACGCGGCACAGTGGACTGCACCGCGGCACTGGGCGGTACGTTCCATAATTTTGGCCGTATTGCGGGGGAACGTATGGAAAAGATTGATTACATCTTTACTGATGGCCTATGCGGCAACGCTTATATCGTGCCCGATATCCCCGTGAACGGGCAGTATTATTCGGATCACAACGCCGTGTGCGCGGAGATCTGTTTGGATGAGTAAATTGCTGTTTAGCGTCTTTTCGCTTTTCTCTCGACGAGGAGAGAAAAGTTAGTAAGATAAACAACAATTTATCGCATGAGTCATACTCGGTCTAAAAAATCCCCCGACGGAAATCCGTCGGGGGATACGTGTTTATTGGGGAAATGAGGATCAATCCTCGCGCTTGCGGAGCATCACGCCGCCCAGGGCGATCACCCCCATCAGTGCGATAGCAGACAGGGAGACAGCGGATGCACAGCCCGTATTATCGGCCTGAGTCTCGGCATCGGTCTGAGCCTCGGTGACCTCGGCGGTGGGTGCATCGGTCACTACGGGAGCCTGAGTCTCGGGCTCGGTGGGAGCCTCGGTCTCCACCGTGGTTTCCTCGGTGTTGGGATAGGTGATTTCGGATACGCCGGGAATGTAGTTCTGATAGATGTAATTCAGACGGCCCAAAGGAGCGCAGTCGCCGTCAATGTAGAAGTCCTCCATCTCGTCGTAGGAGGTCTTGCTGTCAGCCCACTTGAACTGGAAGTTGATCTCCTTGTAGCCCTCGATGCCCAGCATCTCCATGGGAACGGTGATCATCATCTGGTTGCCCTTGACGCGGTAGGAAACCTCGCCGACGATCTCGAAGCCATAAGCGCCATCCTGGCCGCTGTACTTGGCAACGGTGGTGGTGAAGGTGTCCTTGGCGCTGTAGTTGACGATATAGTCGTAGCCGTACCAACCGGTCTCGGCGGAGCTGTCTACGTCAACGTAGAGCTGCATCCAGGAGGACTCGGTGTCAAACATGGTGATATCGTTAACGGTGCTGACGTAGAAATGGACATTCTTGGAGTCAGTGACGACCTTGGCGGAAACGATGTCGTTACGGCCGGTATCATTGGTGTACTTTACTCGGCCGAAACCGGTGGCATCGCGCTCCACGGTGTCGCCTGTGGGATCGTTGTAGGTGACGGTCACACCGTCCCACTGCTCAAAGCCGCCGGTGACGTTGATGGCCTTGCGGGCATCCTGAACCACCACAGGAGCAGTACCGTTCAGCTTTTGAACGTTGTAGATCAGCTGGATGTAGTAGTTATCGAAGTAACCACCGCGCATCATCTCAGCGTCACGGGAGAACTCCATGGAGGCGGTATCAACAAAGTAGATCCAGCCGGGATCGTTCTTGTCGCCGTCTGTGGGCTGTCTCTGTGCCACCCACTCGTTCCAGCCGGTGACCAGCACGAACTCAGCCTCAGACTCGATCGCGCGGTCCCACTGTGCCTGGAAGTTGAGACCCTGGTTGGTAAGTGTCTGATCTTCCTTCCATGCCTCGTAGGAATTTCGAAGAGCTACGGTAAATCGACCGGCACGGTTGGAGGGATAGCCCTCGGGGTTGTAGAAGGAACGGCCGCGGTTGGTATAGTTGTTATACAGAGAAGAGTGAGAGAAGCAGACGGTGCCGCTGTGCTGAGCGATGGAGACGTTGATAGCGCCCTGCTCGCCGTTCTTGTCGTAGAAGACTCTCTGGGGCCATTCAAAGTCCATCCAAGGCCAGCCGTTGACCTTGCTGTCTTCGTTGGGCCACTGGTTGGCCTTGATGTAGAAGAAGTCCTTGATATTGGCAGACTCCTCGGCTACGATGACAGGCTTGCCATCGATGCAGAACCAGGTGTCGGGATAGAGATTCTTGGCATAAATGTTGGAATACAGATCGCGGACAACGGCCGCGGAATTGGTGTTGGTATAGAACACCACTTGAGGAGCATCATAGCCTTCCTCGTTGAGCTGATGGAGGATTTCCATGAGCTGCAGGGCGTTGTGCTTGTAGGTGACGGCATTGGTTACGTCGAAATACAGGAAATCGATGTTGGCGTTGCAGAGCAATTCAGCGTGCTTTCTCTGTACCCAAGCATCCTTGGCGTAATAGTAGCCGTAGAGAGGCTCGGCAAACCAGTGCATGGCACCTGCAGGGCCGTACTTTCCGCAGTCTACGTTGTCGGCTACGTCAATACCGTTTTCGTCAATGATCTTCTGCAGATCGAAAGCACCGCTGTCGCCGTGCTCGCCGTGCCACAGGAAGTAGAACAGACCGACGTAATGCTCGCCGTTGGAGCCGTACATCCCTACGGTTTCAGAGCTGTAGAGAGAGCGGTCCAGGTCGTCGGTGGCACCAAAGCCGCCGCTGGTCAGGTTCTTGTTGTTGGCTACGGTATAGGAACGAGTCTCACCGTTGATCTCGTAGGAGATGGTCACGGTGGAGCCGTCTTCGGAGTAAGTGTACTTGAGCGTACCGTCGGCGAGATCGTAGTCGGTGGTGTCCATCTCCTTGAATTCGGGATCGGGCCAGTTGACGATAGCGTTTTCTTCCTCTTCCTTCTTGGCCTGCTCCTCTTCCCAAGCCAGCTTGGCCTTGTACTGCTCAAAGTCGAAGCCGTTGGCATCTGCTTCGGTGGTAAAGAAAGCGATGTACTCAACGTCTATCGACTTGCCTGAAACGGTTCCGCCTGCCATGGGGTCGATACGGAAAATGTTAAAGCTGACGTTCTCGCCGGCATTTGCCCAAGCAGTGCAAGGAGAAACAGCCTTCGCCCATTCGCCGGTGGATACGAGGGGAACCCCAAAGGTGGAGCCTGTCTGTCCCATTTCCACGCCGTCGCTGCGCTGGCAGAAGAACTCGAAGGACTTACCCTTGGTGTCGCCGCGGTGCATGATAACCACGTACTGGGCTTCACAGGGCTTGACGTCGGGGGTCTGGATCCAAACGTAGGGATCATTGCCCGAAATGTTGAAGGTGTAATACTTGCCATCCTCACGGGTGTGGGTCATGTCGTGACCGTTGGCAAAGGAGCTTTCCAGCTCGTCGGTGGTAAAGTCGTAAAGGAAAGCAGGGGTCGTTGTGTTGAAGGTGGGGGTCTCCTCATCAGCCAGATTCTGATAGGAGGGGGTCTTTGGGCTACCAAAGGCCGGGGCATCGGCCATGGCCAGCGCAGTGAAGACCACCGAGCCTACCATCAAAAGGCAGAGCAGGGAAACGACCGTGATTAAAAGGCTTTTTTTCATGGGGGATTCCTTTCTTTCGTGTGCCCGACAATATATTTGGGGAACGGCATACGATTATTATGTATTATAACAGAAATGGAATGAAAAAGCAAGGGCTTTTTTATGATTATTAATAAAAATAAGCCCCGCGCAAAGGCGAGGCTTATGAAAGGTGGGATCATTGACGGGACTGAATGCGCTCCAACCGCTTACACATGGTATTGAGGGCGCGTTTTGTCATGGTGGATACACCCTTATACTTGGAAATGACGGTGTTCTCCTTTGAACCGATGATCTCCCGGAAATAGTTATGGAAGGTGGAGAGGGAGATGGTGTAGATGATACCGGCATCAATGTAGATGTTGTCCACGATGATGTCAAACATCTCAGCCGATTGGGGATCCTTGGCGATCTTGGTGCGCAAGGTCGTCTCGTAGTAAGCAGGGCGGACGGTCTTGTAGCTGATAGAAGCCATGGCCTCCAGGACGGCTCCCACCTCATCCAAACGTTGGTCTTTCACCGTGGCCAGAATGGAAAAAACGGTGAACTGATCGTGGAGCAGGGTGCGGTATTCCTTCTGTGCCTCGTCATACTTGGGCATGGGGACTACGCCGAATTCCTGCTTCATGCCGCGCATGACCTCGTTTTCCAGCTCCAGAATGCGGATGGTGGCCATGGCAGCACCGCCACGGGCGAACATATCCCGAATTTTGTACTGTTCAGCGTTCTCTATCTCCATTTTGTAATCGTAGGTGCCGCCGTCGGTTTCGTAGAACAGGTGCAGGACCTTTTCGCCCACCTCGTGGAGCTTGCCGGAATCAAAGACGAACTCGTATTCGCCGTCGCCATTCTTCTTGATAATGTCCACCATGCAGGAGCTCCAGTAGGGGTCGGTGCTGACGTAATCGCAGGAGACGAAGCCGTAAACGTCGTCCTCCTCGTCCTGAACACCGTTTCCGTTGTCCTTGTGGAAGATGGGGATGAGGGAGATCTGCTTATCCAGGGTCCAGGTGCCGTCATCTACTGCGTCGTAGAGGAAAGGCTGACCCGCGTCGGTGAACATATCCTTGTTGAAAAGGGTCACGAAGGCGAAACGATACTGGGATAGCAGAGCCGAACTGAGTCCGCAGTACTGAGCACCCTGATACTCCACTACCTCGTTGTAGCCTTGAGACCACCAGGGCTTATCGAAGTCAATATACAGGGATTTCCGCATATCCGCGAAGGTGCTGTTGAGGCTTTCATTGACGGCAACGTAGCAGGCGGCGGCCAGAATATCGTATTCATGAGTACCCGCTCTGACAGAGGTGGAGGCCTTATTCACCACGAGGTAGGCGCTGTCGCCGGGTTCCTCGACACTGGTAAGCTTCACGCCAAGGCGATCCTCGACCGTCTTGTTGCGCTCGTAGACCGCGTCGTTGACGGGTTCGCTGATGAGCTTTTCTACGGCGATCTCGCCGGAGGTCCAACCCTCACGATAGCGGCTGAGGATGACGATCTCGTCGTCGTCATAGTAAAGGTCATCGGGCAGATCGTCGGTGAGCTCGGTCTCGGATTCTACCTCGGTCTCTGTGGTGGGAGTGGTGTCGGCGGCGACCGAGGTTTCGGGCTCGTCCGTAGCCTCTCCGCAGGCGCAAAGTGTGCCGAAAAGCATAGTCGCAGCTAAAAGGGCGGCAAGAATTCGTGTTTTGTTCATAGCTGTGCCTCCAATGATAGATATAGGGGGACTCTACCAAATTATTATATCACAGCAACAAAGGATTTGTCAATAGACGAGGTGTTTTCATATAAAGAGAAAAGCACACTTGATCGTGTGGATGAAAAATCCAAATCATCCGCAATAGATAGAATATGTCCCCGATGGCGCCGTTCATGTTTCGTTTTTAAAATGTAAACATTTTGAGACCTACCTGCCGAAAATGCATAACCTCCCTTTTTGCATCTTGCACAATTAACTTTTTTGTGATATAATATCCATATATGCACCAAGGTATTCGACAAAACACAAGTTCACATATAAGAAAGGAATCCTGAACCATGAGCAATGAGACTCAAAACAAGACCCCCGAGGTGAAAATGCCCCCCGAAATGGCCGCCGCCCACGCCAAAATGATTGCCGCCGCCGATGAGGTGGAAAAGGTGGTGGTCGGTAAGCGCAGTGAAGTCCTTTTGCTGCTCACCGCTATGCTGGCAGGGACCCACGTTCTGATCGAGGACGTTCCCGGTACGGGTAAGACCACCCTGGCCTCTACCCTGGCCCGCGTCACAGGTCTGCAATTCCGCCGCGCTCAGTTTACTCCCGACGTGATGGCCTCGGATATCACGGGCTTCCATATTTATAACCGCCAGAAGGAGCAGTTTGAGTTCCGTGAGGGTCTCGTTATGTGTAACCTGCTTTTGGCCGATGAGATCAACCGTGCCTCCCCCAAGACCCAGTCAGCTTTGCTGGAGGCCATGGAAGAGGGAAAGGTATCCGTGGATGGCAACTCCATGGAGGTGCCCGATCCCTTTATGGTCATCGCTACCCAAAACCCTGCGGGCTACGTAGGTACTTATCCCCTGCCCGAGGCACAGCTTGACCGTTTCGCCCTTAAGCTCAGCATGGGCTATCCCAACGCGGCTGAGGAGATCAACATCATCAAGGCCAGAAAGGGCGAGAACCCTCTGACGACTGTCAAGGCCGTACTCACCCTGGACGAACTAAGATCTGTCCGCGAGATGGTGAAAAACGTACATATGGACGACGAGCTGTATAGCTATATCGTCACCCTTATCACCGCCACCCGTAAGCATCCCGCCCTGGCGCTGGGCGCTTCTCCCCGTGCATCGGTAGCGATGGTGCACCTGGCGCAGGCCTATGCCTTCCTCCACGGCCGCGACTACGTCCAGCCCGACGATATTGCGGCCCTGTTCCGTTCCGCCATCGCGCACCGTCTTATGCTCCGTCAAGAGGCCAAGCTGGCCCACCAGACGACCCAGGATGTGCTGAGCGAGATCCTCCGCACCACCGAGGTGCCTTATAAGGGCAAGCGCGGCGCCAAGGCTGACGACAAGGCTTGATGCGGGAGACCCCTATGGAACCGATGAAGCAATGTCCCAACTGCGGCAAGTACGTTGCCGCGGATAGGACGTACTGTATGAATTGCGGCACCACCTTGGGCGTCAAATGCGAGGCCTGCGGCAAGGTGGTTCCCCTCATGACCAAGGTCTGCCCTTGCGGGCATTCCTTTGTCAAAAAAAGTAAAAAGGTGCGAAAAAGCGGCACCCTTCTGCCGGCTATCAAAAAGCACGCGAGACCCATTCTCTGGGGGCTTGTGGCGCTTACCTTGATCTTGACGGTGGTCTTTGCCGCCCTGCCCGCTCTTAAATACGAGGTGATCGAGACCCGAGGCAAAGAGCCCGTCATCCATACGCTTGATGCGTCGGGATTTTCGGTGCTGGGTTATTTCCTGGGCTTTGATCACGACGATATCGCCGAGCTTTTGGATATGAAGCTCTTCAAGGACGCCGTCACCCCCATGAAGCTCCTTCTGTATCTGGAGGGGCTTGGTTGGCTGGCGTTGGTCGCAGCGCTGCTCTTGCTGGTGATCCTGCTCCTGCCCAATCTCAAGCGTTTGGGGAAGGAGACCTCCCGCCGAATGATCCCTCTCACCGCCACGGTGTTGGGAGGCGGCGCTGTCATTTTCATCGCCGATGTGGCTCTCCGCGGGATCATGACGCCTATCGTGGCGGAAAAATATACCGTGGAAGGCCTGCTTCCTGAGGAGATCACCACCTTTTGGTCGGTGGGGACGGTTTTCCCCATTCTGATCTTCGCGGTGACCGTTTTGCTGTTTGGAGGACATCTGTTCCTGCACCTGGCTGAGCTTCGTACCCGCGAAGAAGCCAATGCGTTGGCTCTCAAAACCATTTTGATCACGCCTTACGAGGCTACCAGCCGGTTTGTAAGAAAGAAGATCAAAAATCGCCGAGCCAAGGCGAAAGGTAAGTTTACAGACGACGATGAGAAGAGCATCACCTGCACCCCTCGTTTTACCACCTACCTTATTTTGCTGGCGGTGTCTTTGGTCTTTACCCAAGCCCTGCTCAGTAAGATCTCCAATTTGTTCTTTTGGTTTATGCTCCTTCTCCCCCTGCCGTGTCTCCTGTATGCCCTCATCGCCAAGCACACCTTGACGGTGACCATGATCTCGGATACCGCCACCACCGAAAAGGAACAGCCTTACACTTATGAATTCCGCATCGACAACCGATCCCCCTTGGCGTTTCCCTTTATCGACGCAAGGGTGAGCATTCCCCAGTCCAATAGCGTGCGATGCACCGACAGAAGCGTCCGCCTTTCTATGGCACCCATGTCTAGCTATCACATGAAGAACACCGTTCGTTTCCGCTTCCGCGGTACTTATGAGATCGGCGTGCGTTGCTTCTACGTCTACGATTTCTTCCGTCTTTTCTCGGTGCGCGTTCCCGTGGAAAACATGACCACGGTCTACGTCCTTCCGAGACGCATCAATTTGGAGGATACCTTGGCGCAGTCTGTGTCCGATTCCACCGCGCGCACCGTTAGGTCTCCCTTGGTGGTGGACCGTCTGGAAGTCAGCGACATCCGTGACTACCGCAATGGCGATACCCTCAAGAGCATCCACTGGAAGCTGTCCTCCAAATCAGAGACCTTCGTGGTCAAGGATTATAACACGGGTACGTCCAATGAAACGGTGGTCTTTTGCGATATGGCCGCCCATTTTCCCGACGAGCCCCCCAAGGCCGTCTCGGAGAGCATTCCTGCCGAGGCAGGGAAGACCAAGCTGACGCCCGCCGAGAAAAAGGCCGCCCGCGAGGAGGCCAAGGCCCAAAAGGATCAGAAGAAAAAGCAAGCTCTGCAAAAGAAATACCGTCATTCCGAAACGGACGAGACACACGCCATCTCCGACGAGGCGCTTGAGGCTCGTCTTGCTCAGCGCAAGGCCGTAGCCGATCTTACGGAGGCTCCCGAGAACGAAGCTGAGACCGAGATCCGCGAGGGCGATGCTAATGCTTCTGCCGTTCACGACGTTCACCGTCTGGCACAGCCCGTGTACTACGAGGATATGAACGAGTTTTTGGCTGACGGTGTAGTAGAGCTGACCATCGCCTCGGTGCTGGCTGAACTGCGTCAGGGCCATAACGTGACCCTCATCTGGTTTGACCACCGCTCCGATATGGGTGTGTATGCCTATACCCTGCGGGGTGTGGAGGAGTTTGAAAACATTTACCACCTCTTCGCCACCGCCCCCCTCTGCCGCCCCGATCAACGGGTGTGCAGTCTGACCGCCATGATCAGCGACATTCAGAGTGCCAAGCAGCTCTTCGTCACCTCCACCATGGACAGCGCCATGCTCTCGGAGCTTACGGCTCTGCCCGGTGTGTCCGATGCGAGCAGCTTCGGGTCTGCCGAGGTCATTCTCTACAACCCCGAGGATCGCTTCATGTATCCCACCGAGCGAGCCTCTTATCTGGAGGGATGCCGCGATTCTCTGTCTGCGGGCGGTCTGTCTCTCCGTACCAGCGGCATGATCGCCGTGCGCAGGGAAGGAGGTGAGACGCATGAGTTCTAAGTCTAAGGATCCCGTGGCCCTGGCGCAAAAGCAATACAAAAAAGCACAGAAAAACGCTCAAAAAGCGGCCAAACGGCAGGCCAAGGCAGACAAACGTGCCGCCAAGCACGCCGTTCTGTCGGTGCATAAGCGTCCCATCGTCTGCCCTCCCGACAAAGCGGGACGGAGCCTTCCTTTCCGTTTCTTTGGCTACCTCTGCCGCGTCTTGGTGGTGTGGCTGGCTGCTGCGGGACTTGTCACCTTCATCTCCGCCGCCTTTGATTTCGGCGTGCCCAACAAGACCATTTTCCTCTGTACCCTTCTGGTGGTGTCTCTGGCCGCCGCGTCCCTCTACAACCGTTGGGGCGTGATCCTTGCCTCCGCGGGGGCTGTGGGCAGTGTGGCTATGGTCTTGGTGACGAGACCTTCGGTGATCACCGATGTTTTCTACGGCATCCTCGCCATGTATAACGCCGCGCTCCAACGCCTCTACCGCGTGGGATATTTGGCCTACGTCAAATATCAGGTGGCTTACGTTACCGATACGCCCACCGAAGAATTGTTAGCCACAGGCGTGTGCCTTTTGTCGGTGATCGTAGGTCTGACCTTTGCCTATTGCCTGATCAAGCGGGTCAGGATCATCCCGCCGGCCATTTTGGCTACCACCTTCTTGGTGGTGATCCTCACCTTTAACGTCTACAGTAACCGCATTGCCTCCAACCTGGGGATCGCCTTGGTCATCGTGTCCTTTGCCACGGTGCTGGTCATGGCGGCTTACGACAGACTCTACCGCGTCAAGGATGCCAAGCGCTATGATACGGGTATGAACCTCTTCGGTGACAGCGACCGTCCCGAATATCCCCCCGAATACGTAGCCGAGCAAGAGCGAAAGGCCGCTGAGCGCGCCGCACGCAAGTCTTCCAATAAGACTGCACGCCGCGCCCTTCACCGAACCGCCGAAAAGACGGTGGACGAGGAGCTCAGCGACTATTTCGGTGGCAAGTCCAAGAAGAAGGCTAAGAAGGCCAAGCCCTCAGCTATGTCTCCTGCCGAGCGCAAGCAAAAGAAGGCCGAGGCCCGCGCGATTCGCCGTCAGGTGGCGGCGGTCAAGCGCTACGACCGCGTTACAGAGCAGTCCCGCGCCGCTATGGGCGGTTTTGCTTCCGCAGCGGCCATGCTCCTGGCACTTCTCATCATCGCTCTGCCCGCCCTGACAGTTACGGGCAACTTCGAGACCATTGATGCCATCGACGAAAAAATGGCCTTCGCCCGTGACTACGTCACCGCAGTCCTTCGCGGCGACGACGCCCGTCTGGACGAGCTGGAATACAGCGCCGATAGGAACAATTTCCAGCCCCATTCCACCAATCTGGAGCAACTGGAATTCACGGGAAAGCAGATCTTCTACGTAGAATCCCGCTACAACACCAATTATTACCTTCGCGGCTGGATCGGCACGGGATATGAGAACGGCGCATGGCTGGCGGTGGACGATACCACTTTGGAAGCCTATCGTGCCATGTTTGATACCGACCGCTCGCCGGGTGAGGAATTCCGTTATCAGTTCTACCATTATATGATGCCCTCTCTGGTGGACGATGAAAACTACACCGAGCATTATCTCACCAAGTATCAATCCAACCTGCCCTACGGCTTCGTGACATCCCTCGTCAGCCTGCGACGGGTCAACAGTCCCTCCACCATGACCTATTTCCCCAGCGTGTTCAAGAGCGGGGAAGGGATGTTTGAGTACGGCTCCACAACCCTGTCCGAGACGACCTACGTCAATTATTTCGACGGTATCTACACGGGTCGTGCCTTTGAAGAAAACGATGCTTCTCAGGCCACCGTCACCATGGCTCCCGTCATGACCCAGGAGAATTGGTCAAGGAACCAGGCTGCGCTCATCGCCGCCTTCAATCTTCAGCGCGAGGTGCTTTTGGCCAAAGCCTGTATCACGCAAAACGCCGACGGTACCATCAACAGCAATCTAACCATGTATATCGAGGAGCGCCCCGATGGTACGACCATGTTCTCCTATCAAACAGGGCGTGGCAAGGAGCAACGTACCTGGCGTTCTTACCACGATACCAAGGATGTGGCCCGTGAGGGTAGCTTCGTAACGGTGGCCACCGAGAACGGCACCATCCAGTTTACCCTGGCGGGTAACAAGGTGCAAACCGTTGATCTTTTGGATGGCGGCCACATGAGCCCTGAAAGTAGCCTCGTGTACCAATATGCCAATACCATGACCGACGCCGAGAGAAGCGCTCTCATGACCTATCTCAGCGAGTATGACGGCTACACAGATTTCGTCTACAATACCTACACAGGCACCTCGGACAGCGAGATCATCCGAGAGCTGGCAGGCGTTATCAAGGCCCAAGCGCATACCGAATATCTGCAGGAGACCGTCATTGAAGAGCCCGATGATCCCGAAACGGAGGAGTACGATCCCTATTCCTATACCAAGAGGGAATGGATCAATCTTCCTGCAGACGTGTCGATGGCCGCCGTCCGCAACACGGGCAGCGCAGATACCTACGTTCAGCGCGATCTTCTGATTCGTAACGTCATCGACTATATCATCTACGAGTTGGGTTGTGAATACAGCATCACCCCCGATACCACCAACGTGGACGCGGCTCTTGACGGTGTGGAAAATTTCCTGACCAAGACCAAAGAAGGGTACTGCGTGCAGTTTGCCTCTTCCGCCGCCCTCATTCTCCGTGAGTTGGGCATTCCTGCTCGCTACGTGGAGGGTTATATCGCCTCCGAGCTGACCAAAAAAGGCACGGGCAGTGATATGTCCTACGGCGGCTATGTCCGCGATTATGAGGCACACGCCTGGATCGAGGTCTACTTCGACGGTGTGGGCTGGATCCAGTATGAGACCACCCCCCAGTATTACGGCGGTATGTACGGTATCAAGAGCGGTGACAGCATCATTCCCAACGATCCCGTCAAGCCCCCCGAGCTGGATACCGATAAGCCCAAGGATCCCGAGACCCTGCCTCCCGACGTGGAGACTGAGTCCTCTACGGAAACGGATACGGGTGACGGCCTGCCTAATGATGACAGCGAAGCCATCATGAAGGGAACTCTCATCACCCTGGGTGTGTTGGTGGGCATAGCACTTGTCGCGGGCATCATCGGCAGCATTGTTTCGAGCGCGAGACGAGCTGAGGAACAGCGGCAGAGCGTGGTCTCTCAGGTGTTGGAGTCCAATTTCGGTACCAACGTCAACGAGGAAGACCGCCGCGAGATGTCCTTCTCTATGGTGGACAGCGTCAATACTCTTCTGAAGCTGTATGATCTGGCACCCAAGCCGGGCGAGTTCCGAGACGAATACGCCGATCGACTCACCGCCGCCCTCAATCGTCCCGATGAACGAGGCAAGGCGCGGGAGACCGAGGCAGGCGTTGAGCTTCCTGATCTTCACCTGGTGATGGAGGCCATGGCTGCCGAGGAATTCGGCCACGGTATGACCGTTTCCGAAATGAAGCTCATGGCCACCTTCTATCTCTGCTTGCGCAGAGAGATCAAGCGGAGACTCCCCTTGTCCTCTCGCTTGTATCTGCGCTTTATTAAGAGAATAATCTAAAAAACACCCCTGCGGATTTATCTGCAGGGGTTGCTTTATAAAAAAGAATTATGTGTAAAGCCGAGGGAGGTATAATCCGAGATGGATTCTCATAGTATGTGGTGTAACCAATTACAAACGGAGGGAATACCTATGAATGAATCGAGTAAATGGGAATCTGTGAAGAGATTTTTTGAGCGGATCGGCAAGCGCAACCTGATGATCGCGGGAGCAATTGTGTTGATCGGTGTGGCTGTTGCCCTGAACTGGGTCTTCTTTACGGGGGACGATGATAAGAACGACGGCTTCTCCTACGATGCCAGTGCAGGGATGTCGGGCAATTACGGTACTGAGATGACCACCACGGTGGTGGGTAACGATACCACCGCCGAGGACGTGGTACAGGATCCTGACAGCTACTTTTCCTCGGTGGAGATCAGCCGTCAGAGAGCCCGCGATGAGGCCCTTGAGGTGCTGAATGCCGTGGTGGAAAACGACAAGGCCGACGAAGACGTCAAGGCCGAGGCTTTGGCCGAGATCCAGACCATTGCCAAGGAGATGGCCCAGGAGTCCAACATCGAGTCTCTGCTCATGAGCAAGGGCTTTGAGAAGTGCGTGGCCGTGATCAGCGGTGACACCGCCAACATCGTTGTAAAGAACGAGGGGCAGCTTCAGTCATCTCAGCTTGCACAGATCAATGCCGTGGTTTACGAGCAGGCAGGCATCGAGCCCGTGAATATCACCATCGTGGCCAAGGGATAAAAACTGAAAAGCACTTGCGATGAGCTCGCAAGTGCTTTCGTTTTTGGCTTTATGATTCTGTCACACCCTCGGTTTCAGCAACCGTATCCGAGGAGGTCTCGGGTGCTTCGTCGCCTTCGGGCACCAGCTCGTTGTACCCAATGATCCGCTTGACGTGGGGCCACAGGGTCTCGTCGTTCTGGTAAAAGGCGCGGGTGCGCTCAATGTGGGAAACGTTAGGGGTGATCTGGTATTTTTCTTCCAGCATTTCCAAAAGGTCGGCTACGAAGGCCTCTTTGCAGTCATATTGCTCATGGAAAGCATGGGGGGCGGAGATAGAGCTTTGCAGTATTTCGAACTTCTTGCCGTCCCGCATGGTCAGCGTTACGGATAAGCCCTTGTCCTCGTCGCAATCCACCTTATAGGAGCTGACCTGCTTCCACTCATATTCGTTGGTGGTGATGAAGTGACAGTAGGTGGTGGAAATACCCTCCATGGTCACCGAGCGATAGGTGGTGGCGTAAACGAAAGCCGCACCGACCACGCACAGCATCAGCGCGCCCGTGATGACCCAGGTCGCGGCACGGGTGCCGAGAAATTTATACTGCTTTTCATTGGGGTTTGGGCGCTTTTCCTTAGCCTTGTCGTCCATGTCGAAATAGTGGATGGCCAGGATGGCAAAGAGAAACAGCAGAACGGCGGCGATGCAGGATTCGGCGGCGGTCAGCATGACGTAGCCTACCTGCCCCTCCAGAGTGCTGTTGACCATAACAGAGGTCAGCTTGCCTGCCAGCGGCATGAAAAGGAACGCGCCTAAAACCACTAAAAGCGTACCGATTATGAGGATAAGACAGCCCTTGCCGTCTCTTTTTTTGTTGTTTGGATTGGGTGCCATAAATGATCGGTCTCCTTCTGTGATCAGTTTATATCAAAGAAGTCGGATACGGGTGATGATGGGATAGGCCGCATCGACCTTGGTCAGCCGCTCGGTCATGGTAGCCTCGGTAAGCTCAGCCGTGATCATGGCCAAACGGCCGTCTCTGCCGCAAAAACGAACCGCACCAAAGGCAGATGCCAGCGTGTCAGCGGCAGACAAGGGTGCATCCAGCACCACCAAATTCTTGCAGGCGTATGTGCTGAAGTCCATGATGTCCTCGGCGGTGGCGTCGGCCCAGACGGGAGCCTTGATGTTGGCAGGGGTATGCTCCATGATGTCGATCATATCAGCCACGACAGCGCTGGCGGTGGGCAGCTTACCTGCGCCGGGGCCGTAGAACATGACCTGACCCACCATATCCGCGTCCACAAGGATGCCGTTGAATACGTCGCTGACACCCGACAGGGGCGTGTACTGAGATACCAGGCGGGGAGAGACCATGCAAAGGATCTTGCCGTCGCGCTTTTCGGTGTGACCGATGAGCTTGATGGCGTAACCCAGCTCGCGTGCGGTCTCCATGTCCTCCACGGTGATCTTGGTAATACCCTCACAGGGAATGGTGTTGGGGTCAATGCGCTTGCCAAAGGCCATGGCGGCTAAAATGACGATCTTGCGTGCCGCGTCCAAGCCCTCCACGTCGGCGGTGGGATTGGCTTCAGCGTAGCCCTTCTTTTGGGCGTCCTTCAAAACCTCGGCGAAAGGCGTGCCCTCGGTCTCCATCTTGGTGAGGATGTAGTTGGTCGTACCGTTGAGGATGCCGTTGACGGCGGTGATATTATTGGAGGACAGATCCTGGTTCATGGGGCGTATGATGGGAATACCGCCGCCCACGCTGGCCTCAAACTCATAGGATACGCCGTGCGTTTTTGCCAGGCCCAACAGCTCGGTGCCGAAGTTGGCCACCACCTCCTTGTTAGAGGTGACCACGCTCTTGCCTGCTTCAAGGCAAGCCTTGGTGAAATCGTAGGCAGGATGAGAGCCGCCCATCATTTCGGCCACCAAAGAAACCTCGGGATCGTTTACAATGATATTGAAGTCATGAATGACCTTGTCCGCAAAGGGGCTGTCGGGGAAGTCCCGCAGGTCGAGGATGTATTTGATGTCGAAGGGTTGTCCGACCTTTCTTTCAATGATAGCCTTGTTTTCGGTGAGGACCTCGGCGGTGCCGCTGCCCACGACGCCAAAGCCCAAAATGGCAATTTGGATCATAAGTATCGCTTCCTTTCGGGTGTTTTTTCGGGAATATATAAAACTACATTCTATATCATACCACAAATCTTGAGAAAATGCAAACAAAATTATTGAAAAATTGCAAAGAATATGTTATAATTGAGAAAATATTTTATAAAAACGGGAGGAGATCATGAGTTCCCCTATCGGAAGCAAGAGAAACGTCAAGATATTCGTTCTGTATCTCATGCAGAACGTTCATATACCTTTGGATTATATCACCCTGGGAGAGATGGTCATGCACACGGATTACGTGGCCTATCTGGACCTGGCCGAGGCCTTCCACGAAATGATGG
Source organism: Clostridia bacterium (assembly GCA_017456905.1). Classification (GTDB taxonomy): domain Bacteria; phylum Bacillota; class Clostridia; order Oscillospirales; family CAG-272; genus CAMEON01. The sequence goes on along the minus strand of JAFTIL010000111.1, from coordinate 7,249 downwards.
ACGACGGTCTCATCAAGGCGGTAGATCAAAACGATAAGGGAGAGGATTGCTATATCCCCACCGCCAAGGGAATCTGCGTGGCGGAGTCTATGCGCCGCGATCTGTTGCCCTCCATTCTGGACGAAAGCCTGGCCACCGCTCTCAGGTATCTGGATTTCAAAAAGCGGGGAGTTAAGCTATCCTGCCGCACCGAAAAGCGCGCCGACGGTAACGGCTACGATTTCCGTTGTTCGATTACAGAGCAGGGAACCACCCTGATGGACGTAACTCTGTGGGTGGACAGTGAACTTCGCGCCGAGCGCATGGCTGAGCGCTTCAGAAGCAAGCCCGAAAGCGTATACCGCGGGATCACCGCTCTCTTGTCGGGCAACGTGGATTACCTGCTGAGTTGATATGAGGGCCTACGATCAAATGGCCCCCGCCGTTTTTCTGTCCCGCCCCAACCGCTTTATCGCCCACGTTCTGGTGGACGGGCGAGAAGAGACTGTTCACGTCAAAAATACGGGGCGGTGCCGCGAGCTTTTGTACGAGGGGGCCAAGGTGTACCTGGCCCGTGCACATCATCCCGTCCGTAAAACAGGATACGATCTTGTGGCGGTGGAAAAAAGGCTGGCCGACGGACGCACGACTCTGGTCAACCTGGACTCTCAATTGCCCAATGCCGTGGCTGTTGAATACTTGCGTGCCTCGGGGCTGTTTTCTGAGGACGCTGTGTACCGCAGGGAAGTGACCCACGGAGACTCGCGCTTTGATCTCTGCGTAGAGGATGGCGATACGACCACCTTTGTGGAGGTGAAGGGCGTGACCCTGGAGCAGGAAGGGATCGCTCTGTTTCCCGACGCCCCCACAGAGCGTGGGGTCAAGCACCTGCGGGGACTGATGGACTGTGTTGCCGAGGGCTACGATGCCTGGGTGCTGTTTGTGATCCAGATGAAAGGTGTTACGGCCTTTTCTCCCAATGATGAGACACACCCCGCTTTCGGAGAGGCACTTCGCGCCGCCGCCGGCGCAGGTGTCAAGGTCATGGCGGTGGATTGTACCGTCACCCCCGATAGCCTGACCGTCCATGCCCCCGTCCCTGTGATCCTTTAATGTATCCATATGATAATGATCCCGATACCTGTTTGATGGTATCGGGATCATTTTTAATTATTTTTAACGTGTAAATTAAAAAAATCAATCAAAAAATTAAAAATATTAATTAAAACGCTTGACAAAATTGATTTTGTGTGTTACCATATGATTACATTCATGCTGAATTTTCGGAAAAGGAGGCGCTTTATGTACCGAGTCCCACATAAATGTCCCATTTGTCAGGAGAAGTTGACCATCACCGAAGTGACCTGCGAGTCCTGCGGTACCCGTATGCAGGGCCGTTTTGACGGCTGCCGCTTTTGCTCCCTCTCCCCCGAGGAGGCAAATTTTTTGCTTGTGTTTATCCGCAACCGTGGTAGTATCAAGGACGTGGAACGGGAGCTGGGGGTGTCTTATCCCACCGTCCGCGCCGCGCTGGACAATCTTATTATTGCCTTGGACAGAACGGGAGATGCGGCAGGTGCAACTCAGAGCACGGATCCCGAGGTGAACCCGTCTGATCCTGTAGTCTTGCCCCGCGATACGGCTGACCCCGAGAAAAAGACCAAGGCACGCCGCAAGATCCTCGACCGCCTGGCACGGCACGAGATCACCGCCGAAGAGGCTGCGGCACAGCTTAAGAAATTGTAAAGGAAGGAAACACATCATGGCTAACGTCAATATTTCAATCTTCAATGCCTCCAGAGGCAAACGCATCCGAAAGGGAATCGCCAACGCATTCCTCGGCCTTTTGGTGATCGCCGTCGGCGTAGGCTACCTTGGAAACTATCTTGATTTTCTTCCCTGGGAGAATTTCACCCTGTTTTTCCCCGGCTGGGGCGCTCTCTTCCTCATTGTGCCATCGATTTACTTTTTCATTTGCCGTCCCACGTCCATCTTTTGGCCGATCAACTTCCTTGGCGGCGTGTTGATCCTGCTGGCCAACCAGGACGGCTACGAGTTTGGCAAAGCCGCCGCCATCGTTTTGGCCGTGGCGATCATTTTCGTAGGACTCCGCATTCTTTTGATCCCCTTGTTCCGCCGTTCCAAGGCCAAAAAGAAGGAGAAATTTCAGTCTATTACTTCGCACGCTGACGGCGAAAACAGCTATACTGTCCGTTTTGGCGAGCGCACCGTGGATATGAACGGTCAGTCCTTCTCCAGCGCCACGCTGAACAACGCTTTCGGACAGTTGAATTTTGACCTGCGCGGGGCGCTCATCGAGGATCCCGCCGTCATCGACGCCCGTTGCTCCTTTGGTGAGATCGACATTTTGCTCCCTGCCAACGTGAAGGTGGAGCTCAATCCCTCGTCTGCCTTTGGGGAGGTTGCCAACCATCATACGAATTCTTCGGATCCCACAGCGCCCACCTTGTATATCAACGCCGATTGCTCCTTCGGGGAGATCGAGATCAGGTAAATTGTTGGCCGCAGTGCGGCGGCCAATGCCGGGGATGTTTAACCTGTGCGTACTTCATCACGCGATGGATTATATAACGGTAAATTGTTGTTTACGGGGGGCGCTTTGAATGAGGCCCCCTCCGGGAGGGGGCTCCCGACGAAGTCGGGTGGGGGAGCCCGCGATAAAAAAGGCTAAATCGTTGTCGGATAAAGAGATTTAACTTTTTGTTTGGGCTTTCTCCCTCAGCCGCCCGTCGCATTCGCTGGGCGGCAGCTCCCTCCCGGAGGGAGCCTTACCACGGATATCCGTACCCCTGTAAACAACAATTTACCGTCCAATAAACAATATAAGGAGTTTCCATGATCCGTACCGAAGAATTGGCCCGCCGCATCGCCGTTCTGCGAAAGCAGAAAGGCCTGACCCAAAGCGCCCTGGCTGAAAAAATGGACGTGACCCCGCAAGCCGTATCCAAATGGGAAACGGGGCGTGCCATGCCCGATCTGTCCCACGTTGACGAGCTGGCGGCTGTGCTGAGCGTGGAGGTCACCTACCTTTTGTGGGGGCAGGAAGAAAAATTGAAAAGCTCCGTAGAGCGTAACACGATTTCATAGAAAGGAAGAACCTATGAACGAACGAATGGATATTCTGCAAATGCTGGCGGAAGGGAAGATCACCCCCGCCCAGGCCGAGCTTCTGCTGGACGCCGCCGAGCGCAACCGTTCCGAGGATGAAGCAAATGACGCCCCGGACCTTGCCGACGTATTGACCGCCTGCAAAGCCCTGCGGGATGAATGTGAGGCTATCAAAGCGCAATGTGAGACCTTTGCCAAGCAGGCCGAGGATTATGCATCCCAGGCCGAGGAATACATGGACGAGGCTGAGGATTATGCCTTACAGGCCGAAGACTCCGTCGGGGGCGGTGCCTCCGACGCCGACGTGCCCCTGGATGAGATCCAAGCCGCATTGGAAAAGGCCAATGCCATCATGGAGAGCTTGGGTATCCAAGGGATCAACGTGAAGGATATCTTTAACAAAAACAACCGTCACGCCTATAACGTGTCGTGGCAGGGCAACCGTCAGAGCGGCTCCCCCGCGGGCGGCCTCCGCTTTTTCAACACGGACGAAAAGGCGCGTGAAGCTTGGTTTGACCGTCGTCGCGGCGACAGAAAACGCCGCGAGAGCGACAGAAAGCGCCGCGAGCAGGACCGCACCCGCCGTGACGGCGACAGGGTGCGCCGCATGGAAGGATATTTATCCGATCCTAAATTCATCCAAAACGCCAACCTTCCCGCAGACGGGGACATGATCCGCGAGGTGGTCGGTACCATCTACGACAGCTTCGAGGGGGATATCATCTCTCCCTCCGTTTACGGCGATCTGAAGGGCTATGTGAGCGGAGATATGATCATAGGTTCTTTGGCCCACGGCTTCCGAGGACGTATCGCGAATTGGACAGGCTCGCTTTTGGGCGTGGTGGACGGTGATGTCTCGGCTAACCTGCTGGGCGACATGAAGGGCTCGGTGCGCGGCGATTATGCAGGCGTGATTGATGCCGATATGCAGGGACTTGTGGAGGGAGATCTGAACGGAAACGTATGGGGCGATCTGTACGGAGAAGTGCAGGGAGATATGCGTGGTGACATCGACGGCGACCTTTGCGGTCATATCGCGGGAGACTATCAAGGCCTTGTGGGAGGAAATCTGTCGGGGCTTGTGGAAGGTGATTTCAACGGCACCCTGGATGGACATCTTCTGGGCATGGTTGAGGGAGATTTCCGCGGCACCATTTTGGGTGATCTGCACGGCTCGGTCAAGGGCGATATTTTTGGAACCGTAGACGGTGACCTCACAGGTACCGTGGACGGTGATATTCACGGTGACGTCAATGGTGACATCGGTAAGGACGCCGTGGTGTCGGGCGATATCATTGGCAACGTGGACGGTAATATCTACGGTACCGTCGAGGGCGATATCCACGGTCAGATCAACGGTAACGTCTACGGCACCGTCTGCGGAGATATCCTCGGAGAAGTGGCGGGCTCTGTTTGCTCCGCGCAGGACGGCGAGGAATGAAAGGACCTACCATGAACAGCTATTTGCCTTATGACTCATCTTTTCAACAGCTTCCCCTATATGCGCGTCCCGTGCAGATCGTCTTTGATTACGCACCCTACGACTGCCGCGTGGAGATCGAGGATATGTTGGGCCGGCGGGAGCTTACCTTTCCTCTGGCCACCATCACCGAGGAGGAAGATCTGCGAATGCTTTTGGACGTCTATGGCGATGCCTTTACCATGACCCTTACTCCTTTGGCCTCGGATTTCAAACCGCTGAAGGATGATATCAAAGAGACCATGAAGAATGGATGGAAGGAAAAGCTGTTGGGCGGTATTGCGAACGTGGCGCTGTCTGCCATCTCGCAAGTGATTCTCCGTCTGGCCTGTACCTACCGCATCGCCCTGCCGCCGCCCGATATCACGCCCAACGGTATCACTCCCGTGAGCTTGAAGGCGGAACTACAGGGATATATTCACGATAACTTTTTTGTCACCGAGGTGTTGGAGCTTATGCCCGTGATGTACGGCTATTTCGAGTTATCGCAAAACGGGACCGTCCCACCCCTGCAGAGAGCGAGGAGCGTCAACCGTCGGGAGGTTCTCAGGCTTGCGCGGATATCGGGCCTTCTGAACGGCTTGACCGCCATCATCATGTATCCCCTTGAGGTGGGGCGAGCCAAGCGACTCACCAAGGACAAGAAGGTCAACCGAACCATGACGAAATTCTACCGCCTTCCCCCCGAAAAGCGGGAAAAGATACGCGAAAAACAAATGAAGACTGCGTGACCAGGAGGTCTGCTTTACATACAACTGTAAAAAGCAAATCCCACGGCTTTATTCCAAAGCCGTGGGATTTTTATCATCATGAGTATTTTACAGCCGTTCTGCCAGCGCCCGCCGTTTCTTCCATATACCCGACAGGAAATAGATCAGGCTGGGGACAGCGTAGCCGTAAGGCGCGAGACCGTAGCCCAGGACGAAGCCGTAAAAGCCGTTGCCCAAGGCAATGCCGAACAGCCAACTGAGGCCAATGCGAAGCACCACGCCGTCCAGCATGGCCAGCACCATGGTCAGCTTAGCGTGACCGAGGCCCTGGATGAAGGCACCGCTACCTCGCATGACGGCGAAGGCAGGGAACATCCAAAGGATGGCGGAGATGAAGGTGCCCGACATTTCGTGGACCAGCGGATCGTCCGAGAAGATCATGAAAAGCTGCTTGCCAAAGGCGATGTAGAGGATCATAAAGAACACCGTAAGCGCCGCAGAGAAGATCCACGCCCAGTAGACCACCTGTTTGGCGCGCTTCTGCTGACCCGCGCCGATGTTCTGGCTGATCATGGGCATGGCGGCATACTGAATGCCTTGAGAGATCTTATTGACGATATCGTCAATGCGTACACCCACGCCGAAGGTGGCCGAGGCCACCACACCCACGTCGTTGATCATGGCGTTGACGAAGAGCATGGACAGATTGATAAAGCCCGATTGGATGGCCATAGGGGTGCCCAGTCCCGCGATCATGCCCACGTAGCGTCGGTTGGGCTTAAAGCTCTCCTTTTTGAAGTCGAAGCCGAAGGCCTCCCGCTTTTTGTAGAGGTAGTACAGGGAGAACAGGAAGGACACTGCCTGACCGATGATGGTGGCCAGGGCCGCACCGGCGACGCCCCATCCCCATAGACCCGTGAAGAGTAGGTCGAGGACCAGGTTGATCACAGAGGCAATGCCGATGAACAAAAAGGGACGTTTAGCATCTCCCATGCCGCGCAGGACGGCCGAGACCATGTTGTAGCCTGCGGTGAAGATCAGACCTGCGGCACAGATGACCAGATATTCCATAGCCATCTCGTAGGACTCGGTGGGAATCTTCATGGCGGTGAGGATGGGTGTGCGGAACAGGAGCATACCGCCCGTCAAAACGAGAGAAAGGGCAAGGACAAATACAAAGAGCGTGCCGATGACGTCGTTCATCTCCTTGCGTTTTTTTGCGCCCAAGGCCTGGGAGATGAGCACCTGCCCGCCGTTGGAGAAGCCCAGGCAGACCATGGTGGCAAAGTTGACGATCTGGCTGGCCTGAGACACGGCGGAAAGTCCGGGGGTGCCTACGTATTCGCCCACGATGATCATATCGATGGTACTGTAAAGCACCTGCAAGGCGTTGGAGGTCATGAAGGGCAGGGCAAACCACAGAAGCCGCCGCGGGATGGAGCCTGTGGTGAAGTCTTTGGAAAGAGTGGTGGTTTTCAAGGTGATGCCTCATACAATGTAGAATGGATTTACTATATTATAGCATATTTGGGGTGGAAAGTCAATGAACTATAAAATGAACTATAAATTGTTGTTTGCCGCAGTGCGGCTTCCAATATCGGGGCGGTGCAACCCGTGCGAACAATCTCCCGCGAGGGGCGATAAAGCGTTAAATTGTTGTTTATCTTACTAACGGCGATGTGATGACTTGGGGCGAGGATGCCCGTGGTAAGCCTTCCCTTGTGAGGGAAGGGGGACCGCTTGCGGTGGATGAGTAGTCACACCAGGGGTTTTTGATTTCAATAATTCTTTATATCATGAGGAATTAGAGCATTTTCCTTCGGAAAATGTCCATTCATTAGGCTACTCATCCGTCACTCCCTTCGGTCGTGCCACCTTCCCTCACAAGGGAAGGCTTGGTTTCGTGGTAACCCGTGTAAACAACATTTTACCGCTTTATCGCCCTTCGCTG
>JAFTIL010000002.1 GCA_017456905.1 Clostridia bacterium | reverse complement strand
GCCTACGAAGTAGTACAGCTCATTGTTAACGGTTACGAAGCCGGGATGCCATGCGATCATGCCGTTTGCGACGTACTTGCCGTCAACGATCTCGGTGGTTGCATCAAACTTACCATCCTCGCCAAAGACGAACCAAGCCTCCTCCTTGTCGATGAAGGTTCTGCCCTTGGACTCAGCATATGCAACGTCCTCGGCATTGGGGGCATAGGTTACGCCGTTGATGGCAACTTCGGGATAAGGAACGCGGGTCATGCCCTCAGCGCGGACGCCGGTGGTAGTATCGAAATAGTACCAGTCGGAGCCGATCTGAGTCCAGCCGGTCTGCATAACAGCATCTACGTAGTAGGTCTTGCCTTCCCAGCCGGTGAACTTAGCGCCACAGACGCAGGTGCGATCAGATGCACCAGTGGTGTAGTCGTGAGTCTCAGCCGAATCAACGGGTGCGCCGCAAGAACAAATGCTCTGGTGAGTGTCAGCGCTGATATCGTATTCGCTGTGAGTATGCGTAGGAACTTCACCGGTCAAAGCAAGCAAGGTGGTATCTACATAGTTTTCAGTGAAATACTTCTCGCAAACGGAGCACTGATAGTGTGCAGCAACTGCGCCCTTCAGCAAGTCCTTTGTATGGATAGCCTCCTGAGCCTCAACCAAGTCACCGTAGGTGTGACCGGCAGAAATCTTACCGTCACCGTTCTTCCAAGCATCGATATCGGGGATCTCAATGGAAGCGGAGGCATCCTCGAAATACTTGCCGCAGGAGCACTTGTAGTGCGCCTTGTAACCGTCTTCGGTGCAGGTAGCGCCGCTTTCGACAACGGGAGTCAAATGATCTCTGCAAATATGAACACGATCGGCGTCTCCGCTTTGCAATTCAATCATAAGGGTAATACCGGTACGTGCGTGGGTCAGGATCAGTACGGTGTCACTCTCGTCCAGAATGTCACCATGATTCAGATTCATGGTAATACCATAGGAGGCCAGCTTTTCATATCCAACCGTCGAAACCGATCCGTCGCTGAGAGCGATGCCGATACGCATAGTGGAAAGGTCGAGAGCCTCGCCGGGCTTGACGACCTCAGGTGCGGTATGGAGAGTCAAGCCGGTGACCTCGGTGACGGGGATGTTTCGGGTCGCCGTTACCGAGCTGCCGGATGCCACCCATCGGCCACCCGTATAGACGTACTTCTGATAATCGATCTCTCCGATCAGTGTGCCAAGGACGGTGGGCGTATAGATGATCTTGAGGGAAGACTCGCCGTCAGCAACCGTTCCCTCTGCCATAACAACGCCGGCTTCTTTGATGCGCCATGCCGTAGGCATATACTTCTCGTCGCCTTCCATGGGGTCATCCAAACGGAAGTTGGCGGCGGAGCTCCACATATAGCAGGCTTTACCCAAAACCAGATTCAGGTCGCGGCAGAATTTAACGTCATTTTCTGCTGCGTCTGCGAGGATAGGTGCCCGTGTCACGCTGACGCCGAACACGATGGTATGGCCGTCGTATTCACCGATGATGGAGGCGATGCCGCCACCGACAGCGGTGATCTTACCCGTTTCGTCCACGGTAGCTACCGACTCATCGTTGCTGTACCAGTGGATCGCAATATCCGTGCGTTTCTCCTCGGCACCGAAGCCGTCGCTGAACACGGCGTACCAGTCGTCCCCACTCAGGGTGTAGCTGTTGCCAATATTCAAATAGATACCATCCTCACGGATGCGCTCCACAGACACCAGGGTCATGGCGTCATCCTGCTCGGGTACGGTCAGGCGATCGGACCAGCCGCTCAGCATGGGCAGACCGTTGTAGCCCAGAACGCTTGCGTCCACGGTGACCTCCACGGTCATGCCCGCAACGATGGTATCGTCGGGCACGAAGCGGAACACGCTGGCCACCTTCAGCCCGGGCTGAATATTGGTGCTCAGAGCCGCTTGCTTGATACCAAGGGCAGTAACCGTCGGATTTACCGCCCCCAGCGTGCCGGTGAGCCGCTCGCTGCCCAGCGTCACGGTGACGGCGTTGTTCAGGACGCTCTCGGTGGTCATCGGATGGTCAAACTTGATGAAAATACTGCCATCCGCCTTGACGATCACGTCCGAAATCTGAGGATTGCGGGTGCTGGTCATGGCGATGTCCACGTCCATGTGAGGAGGCGGAACGTCCAGCACGATGCTCTCGGCGCGGGCATAGCCTTCGCCCTCGAAGACCACCTTCCACTTGCCGGGCAGAACGTCCCAGCCGTAATAACCGTTGGCATCACTGGGATAGGGGTTGGGGCCCTGACCGAAGTCCCCGCTGTTCCACAGCGTCCAGGTCTCGCCGTCCTCGTCCAGATAATACAGATATGCCTTCACACCCTCCACGGGATAAGCGGGTGCGCCCGCATAGAGATAGCCGGAGGGATCCATCAGGGGCCAGATCGGCTGGTAGCCCAGCTTGGGATGTTCCCTGTCCTTTTCAGGTTCCTTACCCTTTTCGGGCTTTTCCTCTGGATCACAGGGGTCTTCGGGCTCGTCGGCAAAGGCGTCCTCATCTGCCTCGTCCAGAATATCGTCGATCTGGTGGAGGCGCTGCTTCTGCATTTCAAACAGAGAATGCGTCACGCCGCCGTCCTGGGTGATGAATTCGCCGAGGACGGAAGCTTCCATGCCCATGGCACCGCCGGCCATGCTAATGCCTTCGGAAACGGCCTTGGCAGCTTCCCAGCCCTCGTCAAACATTTCATCGATCTGCTGGCGCCGCTGTTCACGGGTCTGTTTACCCGTTCCGTTGCCGCTACCGCAGGGATCGCCGGAGTCATTGGCACCGGGCTCTTCGCCCTCGGGATCCTTGCTGAATTCCTCCTTCAGACCTTCTCGGAGCCATTCGTACTCATCGTACTTCTCCTTGACGGCCATGCCATCTTCCCAATGGCGCTTGATGAAATCCCTCACACCTGCCAGCAGACTGCCGGCAGCAGCCATTTCCGGCTCGCCGGTTTCCGCCACGGCGGGGATAAACAGATCGCCCAGACCGTAGTAGCAGATATACAGATCGCCGTTTTCTTCCTCAAATTCGATCAGAACCTTGCGCTTTTCGCCGTTGATGATCACCGTGAAGGCCTCATCGGAGGCAAGCTTCCGGGCAACTGTATCCGGGTCATAGCCATAGTTCATGGAGAAGTGGTGTTCCCCGTCGGTGACGGCGGGCAGATTCCACACACCGTCCTCGCCGAACAGCTCGTTCAGCGCGGCGATAGCGTCCTCCTCTTCCATTTCGTACAGACCGCCGTTGACCAAATACACGTATTTTTCCCAGTCGGAAAGAGCCTGTGCCTGCACCGCCTCGCCCAGATCGGGATCGGGGGCGTAGGAATAGGGATTGTTGGGGTTCTCCTTCGGTGTATAGGTCAGCTCATAATCCACCGAGAATTCACCCTGCACCACATTGCCGAGGTCTTCCACACCGGGAAGAATTTCGGAAAATTCGATCCACAGGGCCGTGAAGGGGTCACACAGCTCGCTCAGCTGACCGGCACCGTAGAAGGCGTTCTGTGCAGGATCCCAGCGCAGTTCGATGCGGTCAAATTTGCTGTCCGTCTCGCCGCACAGCCACACCTGATCCACCATTTCCGGGTTGGAGAAGGTGGCAAGGCAGGTGACCTGGGGGTCGCGACCGACGAAATAATAAAGTTCACCCTGCCCATCCATCAAATCGCCCTGATAATCTTCGTAAATAGAGTACTTTGCCGACAGCAGAAGGGGGCGTGCGTCGTCCACGATCTCAATAATGACCGTTTGGGTCAGCTGCACACCGTCGTCGCCGGTGTAGACCACTCGGATGCTGCGCTTGCCCAGAATAGCAGGTAGATCGATCTGCAGCTGATAGGTTTTCTGCTGTGCCTTCGTAGCGCAGGAAGCCAGCAGAGCATCTCCGTCATACAGCTCCAGAATGCCCGCCTGCGCACAGGGGAGCTGTACCCGGGCGGTGACTCCGGAGGAGCTGAGTGCCGTTCTGGAGATCCGCTCCGGGACCGACACCACCATCAGTATATCATCCAAAACAAGTTGATCGCCACGGGTGCGGTACTCATTTTCGCTATAGGTGAAGACCAGGTCATGGAGGATCTGTGCATCGGATTCCAGCTGATCGGCAGCGAAGGTGACATACAGGTTATGCCTTCTGTTGATCGCCAGTTCGGAAAGGTCGGTGAGAATCCGCACAATGCCGGTATCCGGGTCATAGGTAAAATCTCCACCATCATAGTTTACACTTTGCACGCCGGCGGGCAGGACCAGTTCGTTGTATACCTTCGACAGATTGGGTCTTTGAGGAACGGAAGAATTGTTAATGCGCAGCGTCACCAGAATATTTCCGTCTGCATCCTCGGAAACCATGTGTCTTTCGATGCCGTTGACCAGGATTTTGTAGTCGGTAAGCAGAAGCGATGCGATATCGCTCCTGGTTCCGGACAGGGTTACCTGCAGCCCCTCCCGGGCAGTGATACTGGCTCGGGCCACACAGGGATCGCTTTGCCACCGCTGAGGGATGGGATCCCAGCTGCCTGCCGCATAATACTTTTCGCCGTCTACCAGGGCGACGGTGACCGCCGCATCATAGGTTTTCAGGCTGGTGACAAGGTTATCCTGAGCATCGTAGACGGCAAGGTATCTGGCAATACCCTTCACCACGTCGCCATTGTCAGTCAAGGTAAGGGTCACGTTCACGTTTTCCTTCAGGTCGATCTCCACCGACTGTCCGGGATGATCGGGATCCAGCCAGCCGTTGGCTTTACCGGAACAGACCTCGCCGTCAACGGTGCCTTTGGCGGTCACGGTGAACAGCTGATTTCTCCGCCAATACGTTTCGGTGGCGGTGAGGCTCAACAGTCCATCCTTCAGCTGCACCGGCTGTCCGTTAATGGTATAGGTGAAGTCCTCCAAATTCACATCCGTATCCACACCCATATTCAGAACGGGACGGACCAGAATTTGGTCGTACATTTGAGTGGGTTCCAGCACTGCGGAACTGCCGAATACAGAATAGCTGAGATAGGTCCAGATGCGGTTCTGATCGTCCCGCTGCTGCTGCATGGAGATCATGGGTACGTTGTCCTTACGATTGACAAAGGTAAAGACGCAGGTACCGTCCGCACCGGTGATTTTCATTTCGGAATAATGGTAGCCCGCAATGCGAACCTCAATGCCGGAAATGCCCTTGCCATCGGTATCCACAACGGTCACCGGGATGGTGACCACCTCATAGCCAAGCGCCTCCGGCTGAATTGTCTTCTGATTGACCACCTTATCAAAGGTGATCTCCTCGCTGTAACGAAGCTCGGGGATGCTTACGGTAGCGCTGCTGCCCACAGGCAGGAAGCGTCCGCCGCTGCTCCAGACAGCCGTGCCGCTCTCGTCCAGCTTACCGCTGACGATCTTTCCATCGAAGGCGACGGTGACAGCGAGACCGGCATAGCCGCCCTCCACCGTCAACTGCAGGAAGTGGGTATCTTCCGCGTCCAGGGTGATGTGGGCGTCGGCAGAGAGGTCCACCTGACGCACCAACAACACATTGCCGTTACTGTCTGCCAGCGTCAGCTGATAGGCATCGTCTGCAATCACGTCTTCCGCCACAGTACCCACCATGTTGCTGATGGGATAAGAATAGGCGTATCCCACGGAAGGCGCATAGAGCGTCAACACGGCAGTAGGATAGAGTGCCGCCGCATCGGCCAGGTCCACCGTGACCTCCACGTGAGAGGAGCATCTGAGGATGGGGGCATCCAGACAAACGTACTCGTCGCTGCCGCTGGTGACCGTAATCTGATCCACCTGCTTGAAATCATCGGGCAGAGCAACGTTCGTTGCAAAGCTGCCGCCGACACCCGTCACATCCAGGGTCAACGTATCGGTAACGCCGTCGCTGTCCGTGTAATTCACCACGATGGACACACTGTCCAAATCGGCAGTGGTCTGCACACGGACGGACATTATCGTTCCGGTCATATATCCCAGACGGTTGCTGGCATAATCCAGCTGAGCGCCCAAAATACCGCTGGAAATCGATACAGCGTCAGCGGTCAGTGCCTCCGACACGTTGCCCGCACCGTCCACGGCCTTTACGGAGAACACGTAGTCCACATTGGGCTGAACGGCGGAATAGGTGTACTTTCTGGTGAACAACTGGGCGATTTCTTCGCCATTACAGAACAACAGATAGCTGGTCACGCCGCTGTCCGCATCCTGTGCACGGTTCCAACTGAGGTTCACGCCGCCGTCACCGACCTCGGCAATCAGCTCAGCGCTGTTGCCCCAGGCAGGTGCCGTCACGTCGGCGCCGGCAGAAATACCTACACCGACTGTCACCGCTTCACTCTTTCGCCCTTGCTCGTCGATGGCGTAAAGGGTGTACATATAGTAACTGCCGCCCACCACGTCATTGTCAACATAGGATATGGCATCACCGTTCAGCTCTGCCAGGGTCTCACCGTCACGCAGTAACAGATAGCCTGCACAGCCGTTGACAGGTGCCGCCCAGTTGAGGTTGACTGCACCGTCAACAACCGCCGCACGGAAGGCGGTGGGCACCTGCAGCATCGGAATGACGGGAGGCTCTTCGCCGCCTGCGCCGATGGTAAAGTTGATTTGTTCGCCGGTCAAGTCAATGTCACTGCTCTTCCACACAATCGTGGCGGCATAGACACCTTCGCCCAGTCCTTCCGCGGTGACCGGCAGGAATGCAGTGTTTTTCGTAAATACCGCATCGCCATCGCTGTCATAGATCGTAATCACGGGATAGACCATCGTCGGCTTGACGACGGGCATGTCGCCCTCAACCATATCGCCGCCGCCCTCCATATCGCCGTAGCGGGAGGTATAGGTCGCGCCCGTCACCTCATGTCCGTACGCATCGGTAATCACAGGGGTGAGAACGGCGCTGTCCGCATCCGTCTCAACCGTAAGGGTAATCGTTTTGGGAATCCCCACCTGCAGCGTGGAAGCCTCAGACAAATCCACTTTCATTTTCATAGTGAATACGGGGGGATATTCGTAATTCTCCACTTCATCATAGCTGTCCGGCATAACGTCCAAATACAGGTCGGCTTGAGCGAAACCGGAAGCATACAGAGTCTCAATATGTCCGTTGGTTCCGGCACCCGTCAGCTTGTAGGCGGGGAAATCCGCAAAGGGAGTCAAGGCCAGATTCCGCACGTTGAAATAGCTGCCATCCTCCGACGACCAGGGAATCTGATGGGAAACCCAGCTGTCGTCTGCGGTGGTCGACACCGACACCTCGTCGCCGTCAGCCGCTCCCGTCAGATCCACCGTACAGGTGGTCAGATAGGCCGTGGAATAATCCAGCGCCAGCACAGTCAGGGTATAGCTGTTGCCGATGGGCAGCTTGATAATCGCCTCATCACGGGACTCGGAGGTATAGGCCTCACGGACGATGTCATTGCCCTCGGCATCCTTCAGCACGGTTGCCGCAGACACGCCGTATACGTTATAACCATAGGAATCCAACAGGGCGATTCGCACCGTTGCCGCGGGTCGGGTCTCCTGGGGGACCAGAACAAATTCTGCCGTCGCATCTGCCACGGCCACGTTGCTGATGAAGCCTTCTCCGTGGAAGACAATGCGACGCAGACCGGGCTGGGTGCCCAGCAGGCCACCACTGGCAGTGACGCTGCCCGGAATCTGGTTCAAGTTAATCTGATTGATCTGATTCCAGGTCTCGCTCTCGGCATCGTATTCCTCGATACTCAAATAGTTGTAGCGATATTTCTCACGATAGGAGCATTCCGCATCGCTGCTGCCCAGCTCGGCGATAGCGTTGCCGTTGCTGTCGGTAAAGCTCAACGTAACGGACACGGACTGTCCTTCGGTCACCGTTTCGGAATCGACCGCCACAGAGGCCACAGGCGCTCCGCTGCCCAAAGTGAGGGTCAGTCCCTCCCCTGTCACGCTCTGCATGCCCAGCTCCACCTTAGCGTAATTGGAGTAGTAATTTCCATCACACCAGTACACATAGCCGGTGACGGAATACTCACCGGGGGTCACCAGCATGGTGCCGCCCTCCGCATCCAGAAGCTGCTCGACGAAGCCAGCGATCTCCAAACCGATACGGCGCACCGTCCCCTCTGTCCCCTCAGTGGGAGCCTTTTCATCGTGGGTCAGGGTGAGGGAGGCAGTCTCAGCGCTGTCCAGATCCCAAACCACATCATCCCCGGACAGATCAATCGTCTCGGAGAGGAGAATACCTGTTCCGCACACGGTGAAGGTCATGGGGCTGTCGGCGTCCACCCAAAGTCTGGTTTCACCGCCGGCGACGATACCCACCTCATACTGCTTGCCGTCGGGCATGGCGGCGTAGATCGCGGCGCCGTCCGCCACGGCAAGGATGTCACCGCTGCAGCGGATGGTCAGCAAAGCGGGATCATTGCCGAAGGCATAGCGGTTCCCCGCGGGATAAGGCGCCAGCTTTCGCCAGACCAGCAGCTCCTCGCCTACTGCCAAAAGGGAGGATTGCCCATCGGCAGCGCTGACGGGCAGCTCGATCTCACCCAGTCCGTTGGTCCAGTATGGCTCGGACTTCCCGGAGCGGAAAAGCCAGCCTTTTGCGCCCACCAGCGGAGCTCCGCCGGAGGTGATCTTCACGATACAGCACTCGCTGTTATTGGCGATGTCAAATCCGCGGCTGTGTTCGATCTCCTCCTCGGTGCCATCCTCCAGCATACCCATAAGGGTGATTCTGGAGGGGTAATAATAGTCGTCTTCAAAGGCGGTGGTATCCACCGTAAAGGATAAGTACTGCTTTGCTCCATTCGTTCTCGCAATGGTGCCTACCAATTTGCCATCAAAGAAGAGGCTGACGGATTGATACCGGCAGGCAGGATCGTTCAGGATACCGGACAGAACAACCGTCCCCCTGAGCGTATGAGGCAGATGCGCGTCAAAGGTAAACCGCACGTCGCCGGAGGTATAACCCGCCACCAGTGCGTCTGCCATGGTCTTGTATTCCTGATAGTACAGACCTCCCAGATAGGAATATTTATTGTAAGAAAGATAGTTCTCCACCGACGGCCGACCGGTGGTATCGGCGCAGGATTTCAGCGCCGCCAGCATACCGGACAGCAACGCCGCAGAGGCGCTGGTACCGGAAAATTCCTCATAAGAATTGCCGGCAGAGGTAGTCAGCAGATCCTCACCGGGGGTATAGAAAAAGGTCTTACCGCAGTCAGATTCATAGGAGGGCTGGTTGGAAAACTCCGCCCGCTGTACATAGTTGTTGTAATTTCCGTAGCTGCTGCCCAGTGCCTTAGCGGTGCTGCCTACGGGGAGTACGCCGTCCAGCACGGCGGGATAGTAGCTGTAGTCAGCGGATTTATAATACTCGCCGTCGTTGCCGGCAGCCGCCACCACGATGACACCCTTCTCCACTGCGTGGAGCACAGCGGTCTGCATGGCGGAAGGCACCGACCGCAGGGTCTGACCGAAGGACATGTTCAGAATGTCGGCATTGCCCTCGTCCACTGCCCAGTAGATAGCGGCCACCACATCGGCCACGGTGCCCTTGTTTCTGCTGTTCAGGACACGCACGGGGATCAGCTCCACAGGGAAGGTCCATGCCGCGCCCACCATGCCGACACCGTTGTCCGAAGCCGCGCCGATCAGGCCTGCCACCTTGGTGCCGTGGGAATCGGAAGAAACATCGCTGTTCACGCCCGCTCCGATGGCGGTGTGGTTGACTGCGTCCCAACCAGCGGTAACCCGGCCGGCCAGATCCTCATGGGTGGCATCAATGCCGCTGTCGATCACGGCCACACGGACCGTGGCACAGTCCGTCGGGGTGAGAGGGGTCGTCTGAGAGGTCAGAAAGTTCTCCAACGCTACCCAAGCGTCCTGGGCATACCAGGATTTGTGGGTTAGGATGTATTGCTCCGATGCCTTCTCATCGGATGGCTGACTGACACTGCTTCCCTCCATGCTGCTGTTTTCAGTCAGGGACAGGATGGGATAGCGCTCCAGCTCGGCTTTACTTGCGCGCAAAAGCGCAAAGGGACCGCCAAGATAAGTGCCCTCTGCCACATCTGCGTAGATCCGTGCTGTAGCACTATCTGTAAATTCCACAATCCATTCCCGCTGGGAATCGATGAACAAAGCCATCACGGAAAGTGGTAATAGCTGCATCACCAAGATGAAGGACAGTAATAATGATAGTACTTGCTTAACCAGTATCTTCGTATTCTTCATGAGCTTATTCTCCTTTTCGAATTTTTTGCTTGCCATACGGAGTTCATTTTCCACGCTTCCGTTGTATGGCATCCGGGAGGATGATGTGTACTTTTCGTTCTGCCGAAAAGCGTGTGGTTTAAAACGCGAATATCAACCACCGCCTTTCTCATAGCCCGATGCTTTTTGCAAAACCTGTTTTCCACAGTTGGGGCAATATCGTGAGCCGGGCGCAAGCACCGTATCGCAATCGGGACAGCATTTGTGCCGCTGTTTGTAACGGTCAAAGAGTGTTTCGCTTGATAACCGCTCGCCACACTCAGGGCAAGTCCTGACATTTGCCTTCACCATCTTACCGCATTGGGCGCAGACCTTGGTTTTCTTCAACACGTTGGGGCCGAAGCCAAAGTCCTCCATATTTCTGTATCGTAGCTTTTCGGTCGGGCTCATATCAAATCTCCTTTCCGTAATACATAAGCGGTTTGCCGCAAGCAGGACAGTGCCGTGTAGGATCTTCAATTTTCGTGCCGCAGTTTTTGCAAAACTTTGCCTCCGATTCAAAGGGGGCACATTCTACACATTCCAAAACGTCCACGTTGAACATCGCATTTGAAACCTGCTTGCCGCATTTATGGCAAGAGTTAAAATGCTGTTTGCCTTCCTGCTCCCAGGCAAGCTGCAATTCATTTTCGGGTGTATCGGCTTTGTATGGCTTTGTGGTGCAGATAAGCGCGCCGGAAAGATCGCAGTAGAATTTGTAGATGTTCCCGTCTGCATGGGTAACAATTTTTAAAGTGGCAATCTTTTTTTCTGTATTCACAAGGTCTGTCCCCCTTTCGTGAACTCAACGAGTGAACTTTTACAAATCGTAAATTAACTTTGACAAATTTCCGAAGTCTGTTTGTTCACTATTGAAAATTTCAATACTTTGTGATATAATATGAAATGTAGTCATTCAGTAAAAGAGATATTTACACTAACTGCATTATAATTATATCAGTTACAACCCGGTTTGTCCCCATACTAAAAGTATGGGAAGGGGTGTTTTCTTCAAAAAAGTATGTTTTTTGTGGCCCGGGCCATTTTTGATAAGTTCCTGTCGGAGGAGAGCGAAATGAAAAAGTTATTTGCAAGTGCACCTATCTTGCTGTTTTTGATACTGAGTTTGTCTGGCTGTAACGCTGTCGGAGAGAAGAGTGCCAGCCTGACGATCATCTATGGAGTTGCTGCCGTGCTGTCTTTGCTGCTCCTGATCGGCTGTCTCTTGTTGGTGCGCCAAAACAAGGTGTGGTTTGTTCTGCTGTTTTCATCGGTGCTCGTGGTGAACATCGGCTATACCTTCCTGGCAATGTCCACCTGTTTAGAGATGGCACTGTGGGCAAACCGTGTGGCATATCTCGGCTCGGTGTTTTTACCCCTTGCCATGCTGATGATCATATTGGACGTCTCCGGCACCAAGCATCCGAAATGGCTGCACGGTGCTTTGGGCGCGCTGTCGCTTCTTGTGTTTTTGATTGCCGCCAGTCCGGGAATTCTGCCGATCTACTACAAAGAGGTTTCCTTTGGGGTAGTGAACGGCGTATCTACGCTTATAAAAGTATATGGGCCATTGCATCCGCTGTATCTTGTTTATTTGCTCGGCTACTTTACCGCTATGGTTACGGTCATTATTCGTGCGAAGATCAAGAAAACCATTGATACCACGGTCAATGCTGCCATCCTTGCCATTGCGGTATTCGTTAATATCGGTGTTTGGTTTATCGAGCAGCTTGTTGCTATTGACTTTGAAATGCTGTCCATTTCTTACATCATCAGCGAACTGTTTTTACTTGGGGTTCACCTTGTCATGAACGAATATCGGCGATTGAAGATGATCGTCAAGCAGGTTGAGTCGGTACAAAACTATTCCGAGGCCGAAACTGCAACACCAAATGAGATGCTTGAAAAGCCGGTAGAGGACGAGGCTGTTACACCCGAGCGTATAGAGTTCTTTATGAAGGGACTGAAAACGCTAACACCAACAGAGAGAGCCATCTATGATGCGTATGTTGCCAGAGTTACCACCAAAGAAATTATGGCAAACATGGACATCAAAGAATCCACCTTGAAATACCACAACCGAAACCTTTATGGGAAGCTGGGTATATCCTCCCGTAAGGAGCTGCTTGAAGTACATAAGCAAATCAAATCCGTACAAGCTGTGCTTGGGGAGGCAAATCATGACGCTGGCAAATAGGTTGAATCAAATTATCGACGAGCAGAAAATATCCAAGCGTGAGTTTGCAAAACGGGTTGGAATCTCTGAAAACTACGTTTATACGCTAACCGGTGAAAGCAATAAGATCACCACGCTCTCTCCAATGCTCGCAAAGGTCATTGCAATGGAGTTCGGCTGCGATGCCGAGTGGATATTACATGGAGAAAAAGAATAAACATAGTATTTAAACTATATTGACACAAAAGAATATGAATGTGCTCAGTACACATTTATAAAGATGATTTATGAATCATATTCATTTTGCGTTCAAGTGATGTTTCGTTTACAAAAAGAGGGCACCGCTCATTTGCGGTGCCCTCGACTTTTTTGTGTGTTATTCAGTTTTAATACCTTCAGCAATCTTCATTAATTCTGCAACTGATGAGAAAGATCCATAAAGCGAATATTGATAATAAGAATCCTGCCAAACCAAATAATACAAGCCCGGCACGTCGGGATATTCGACGAGTATTCCTTCGTTCCCGTTTATCAATGCCATTCGTATCATGAAAATTTGGCAATTTCTCTTGACATCCCAACGGACTTCCTTTATAATGATAACAGCATCCCAAGGTATGCTGAAATTTCCTTTCCGCTTCCGTCGGAGAACAGGAGACACTATATGATCTACGATAACAACAGAAAGAAACCCGCGCTTGACCGTGAGCTATTCAAAAATCCCACCGCCGAGTACCGCGGCACACCCTTCTGGGCCTGGAACTGCGATCTGCAAAAGGACGAGCTTCTGCGTCAGATCGACGTTTTCAAGGAGATGGGGTTGGGCGGCTTCCATATGCACTGCCGCGCCGGTATGTCCACCACCTACCTGTCCGACGGCTTTATGGATCTGGTCAAGGCCTGCACCGACCACGCTGAGGAAAATCAAATGCTGTCCTGGCTCTACGACGAAGACAAGTGGCCTTCGGGCTTCGGCGGCGGTTATGTCACCAAAGAAGACGCGTTCCGTCAGAGATACATATCCTTTACCTGCGACCCAAATTACAGAGTGCGGGACAACGCTGTCCTCATCGCCCGCTTTGACGTGGTGCTGGGGGAGGACAAGTGTCTGAAATCCTACCGCAAGGTAAGTGAAGAAGAGGCTGTTGAGGGCACTCTTTGGACAGTATGGCGGGAGATCTCGGGCAACAGCCCCTGGTACAACAACGAATCCTACGTGGACACCCTCAACAAGAAGGCCATTGAGAAATTTATAAACGTCACCCATGAGCGTTACTATGAGACGGTGGGCGACCGTTTCGGCTCCACCGTACCCGCCATCTTCACCGACGAACCTCAGTTTATGCGTAAGGGCACCCTGTCCTTTGCCGACAGCCGTCAGAACGTCCACCTGCCCTGGACGGATGACCTTGAGGAGACCTTCAAGGCGGCCTACGGCGAGTCTTTGGTAGAGCATCTGCCCGAGCTTTTGTGGGATCTGCCGAGCGGTGAGATCTCCCTGATACGCTATCATTATCACGACCATATTTCCGAGCGCTTTGCCGAGGCCTTTGCCGACACCTGCGGCGATTGGTGTAAAGCTCACAACCTCGAGCTGACGGGTCACATGATGGAGGAGCCTACCCTCCACTCTCAGACCGCCGCCATCGGTGACTGTATGCGCTCCTACCGCTCCTTCGGCATCCCCGGCATTGATATGCTCTGCGCCCGATTTGAGTTTACCACCGCTAAGCAATGCCAGTCGGCGGTGCATCAATACGGCCGTCCCGGCATGATGAGTGAGCTGTACGGCGTGACGGGCTGGGACTTTGACTTCCGCGGCCACAAGCTCCACGGCGACTGGCAGGCGGCTTTAGGTGTGACCGTCCGTGTTCAGCACCTTTCCTGGGTGTCCATGAAGGGCACCGCTAAGCGGGACTATCCCGCCTCCATCTCCTACCAGTCCCCCTGGTACAAAGAGTACGCTTACGTGGAGGATCATTTCGGCCGCGTGAATACCGCCCTGACCCGCGGCAAGCCCCTTGTCAAGGTGGCCGTGGTGCATCCCGTGGAGAGCTACTGGCTCCATTGGGGTCCCAACGAACAGACCCAGCTCATCCGCGATAAGCTGGACGGCAATTTCATGAACGTCACCGATTGGCTCCTCAAAGGCAATATCGATTTTGACTACATCTGCGAATCTACCCTGCCCGTTCAATGTCAAGAGGGCGGCGCGCCTCTCAAGGTGGGCGAGATGGCCTACGACGTGGTCATTATCCCCGAGTGTGAGACCCTGCGCTCCACCACCCTCACCCGCCTGGAGGCCTTCGAGGCCGCCGGCGGCAAGCTGGTGTTCATGGGCGACGCCCCCAAGTACGAGGATGCCAAGCCCTCGGCACGGGGTAAGGCGCTCTTTGACAAGGCAAAGCAGATCGCCTTTAACCGAGGTGCGCTTCTGAATGCGCTTTACGAGGACAGAACCGTAGAGATCCGCAACTTCAGCGGAGCATACACCGACAACCTCATCCACCAAGTCAGACGGGACGAGGGCGGTCTGTGGCTTTTCATTTCCCATTGCGCTGAACCCTACAACAAGGACGTAGCCCATGAGCAGGGTATCCATATTTACGTGAACGGCAAGTACAAGGCACAGCTTTGGGACACCATCACGGGTGAAGTGAAGCCCATCCGATACAGCAATCGAGGCGGCAAGACCCATATCATCATGAGCCTCTACGACTACGACTCGGCACTCCTGTTCCTGGAGGATACCGACGAGGACAGCGCTTACGAGCCCGCCGCCATTGCCGCGCCCACTTCCATCAGCATCAAACGCATGACCGATGGCTATGACGATTGGGCCAAAGCAACCACCGATGCACCTGTGGCGGATATCCCCATGACGGTTCCCTACACCCTCTCAGAGCCCAACGTCCTGCTTCTGGATATGGCAAGGTACGGGCTGGATGACGAGGCTCTGAAGCCCACCGAAGAGATCCTCCGCATTGACGCGGCCGTTCGCCGCCGACTGGGCTTCCCTGCCGGTAAGGCACAGCCTTGGGTGGTGGAGGATAAGCCTGCCGAGCATACCGTGACACTGGAATTTACCATCCACAGCGACATTGACTACGAGACCCCCTATCTGGCTCTGGAGGATGCCGATATCGCCACCATCACCTGGAACGGCGAGGCCGTCAGCGCCAAGTCCGAGGGCTACTACGTGGATCTCTCCATTCAGAAGGTGGCTCTGCCGCCCATCCGAAAGGGGGAGAATATCCTGCGGGTCACCCTTCCCTTCGCCGAGCGCTCAAACTGCGAGGCCCTGTACCTTTTGGGTCAGTTCGGTGTTCGCGTGGCGGGCCGCCTCATGACCGTGACCGCCCTGCCTGAGACGATCGGCTTCTCGGATCTCACCTATCAGGGTCTTCCCTTCTACGGCGGTGCCATCTCCTATCACATCCCCGTATCTTGCGGCAGCGATTGGGAGGCTGTTGTGAAGGTGCCCCACTACACCGCCGCCGTCAACACCGTGGAGGTGGACGGCGAAAAGCGGGCTGTGATCGCCTACCCGCCCTATATTGGGGGTCTCGGCAAGCTCTCCGCCGGCGACCACGAAGTGACCGTCACCGCCTACGTCACCCGACGCAACTGCTTCGGTGACGTCCACAACGCCGACGAGAAGTATTCCTGGCAAGGACCTGCCGCCTGGGTCACGGGAGACAGTCTTTGGACCTACGAATACCGTCTCCGCCGCACGGGTATTTTGACCACGCCCGTCATTTATAAGAAAAACTAATCGGAGAACGCAGCAAAGCCCGCATCGTGAAGCGATGCGGGCTTGTTTGATAAAATTGTCATAGGGACAGCCGCCGTAAATGCGGAAAATATTTTGCAGTTTATTTTTAAAATACGGCGAATATCCTCATCAGTTGCATAATAACCGTCCTTTGATCTGATGGTGATATTGTAGCACATTTTTCCTGAGAACACAATACCTTTTCGGCTCGATTTGAAGGACTTTCATCTCTGAGTTCTCGGTTTCTCTCTTGCCAAATACGACAAAATATGATATAATACAGCAAAACGAGCACGAAAGGATCGACTTCATGAGACCAAACGCCCGCAACGTTTATCTTGATCTATTCAAATATTTTCTGAGCTTTCTGGTCATCCTCATCCACGTCACCCAAAAGGATTATGACTTCCATCCCCTGTTCCGCCTGGCCGTGCCCATGTTTTTCCTCATTTCGGGTTACTTCCTGTACGCCTCGGACAAAGAGACCGCTCTACACAATGCCAAGAGATTTATCCCCCGCACCCTGAAATATTTTCTCATCGGTTTCGGCTTTTACATCGTCTTCGATTTTATCATGTGCTACGTGAACGGCAACGGCGTGGGCTACTATTTCACCACCCTGTTCTACAAGGATTTTCTGTTGGAATTTATTTTCCTCAACCAGCCCATTACCTACACGGGCGCACAGCTCTGGTTTCTCATCGCCCTCCTGGTCTTATCCGTGGTGCATTGGTTGGCGGTCAAATTTGATCTGACCAAATATTACAAATTCGCCATTCCCGTCGGCTTTGCCATTTACTTTTTCTTCGCGGGATATATGTATCTCTTTCAGGAGACGGATATGCCCATATACTATACCCGCAACGCCTGGTTTATGGGGCTGCCCCTGTTTGCTCTTGGTTATCTTTTAGCCAAAGTAGATCTGCACAAGCGTTCCTGGTACAAATACGTTTACCTCGCCGTGGGCGTGGGCGCTTTCTTCTTTCAGATCATCGAGGCTCGACTGGCCGTGATGGAAATGTATATTTCGGGCGTTATCTCCGCCGTAATGCTTCTGGCCTTCTTCCTGGGCCTGAAAAAAAGCCGCTCTGACTTTTATTATCGCTGGTTCGGCAAGGACGGCCCCTTCTATATCTACATTCTGCACATGGCTGTCTCGGAGGTCTTGTCAAAGCTCGCCTCCTTTGACAGTGGGCTGGTAAAGTGCTGTGTGGTCTTTGGGATCTCTTTGGCCGTCTACGAGGTCTGCTTCCTGCTCACCAAGCTGTATCGCCGAGTGAAAACACAGCCTGCTGAGACATAATTATTAAATATTATTAAATCTTCAAATCATTTATCTTTCAAACGATCTTATATGGTATAATGCAGGTGTCGGTTCTTGTCGAGCCGACAAAAGAATTCTGCAAAGGAGATCGGCCGTATGAGAGAATTTTTTGGGTTTGGCGGCTACGAGCGCCCCGTCGAAGGCGCTATGTCCTGGCAACACCTGACCTTCGTATGTACCTTAATGGCCCTCATGGTGGGTCTCTCCGTTCTTTTGGGTTTATGGAACCGACAAAAAGAATTCAAATATAAAAACCGTGTCCTGATCGTAACGGCTATCCTGATCGACAGCATTGAGCTTTTCAAGATCATCCTGTTCTGCTTCAGGTCGGGGGACCCCTGGGATTGGCTCCACAATCTTCCCCTGTTTTTGTGCAGTATCCAACTGATCGCCATTCCCCTTGCGGCCTTTTCCAAGGGCCGCATCAGAGACGCTGCCTTGGATTTCGTGTTCATCTTCGGCCTCCTGGGAGCCATTTTCGGCACCTTCGGCGCCACGCAGAACTATAACGCTTATCCCGTCCTGGCCTTTGACAACGTGGTCTCGGGCATCACCCATTCCATGTCGGGCTTTGCCTCACTTTATATTGCCATATCGGGCATGGCCAGCATGAAAAAGAAGAACGTGGGCATCACCTTCGGAATTCTGAGCGGATTTTGCGTGATCGCTTATATTGCCAATCTTCTCGTAGATTATAACTATATGTTTCTCATGAGCCACGACGGAACACCCTACTCCATCGTGTACAATCTGGTAGGCGGAAACGCGATCCTTTACCCCATCGCGGTGGTTCTGCTGTTCCTCGTTTATATCGCATGCTTCTATTACGTTTTCTTCCTGGTGCAAAAGTGGCGCGCCGCTAAACGTCAGAGAATCACTGCCATCGTTCAAGGATAAAATATTGATCAAAGCGATCTGTTTTCAGGTCGCTTTTTTTAGAGGTGACCCATACTTTATTCTCATAACCGCCTTGACAAACCCTGTGAAGGGGTGTATAATTAAAGTGGATATTGTTTTACCCTTCCCGATTTTCCGAGTCGGGATATTTTGAAAGGAAAATTTCATCATGGAAGCAAAGAAATTGGCAGAACTGAAGAAATGTGCCACAGAGATCCGTATGGGGATCATTGAGGGCGTTCACGCCGCAGGTGCCGGCCACCCCGGTGGTTCCCTGTCCATTGCGGATATTATGTCTTATCTGTATTTTTCCGAAATGAAGGTGGATCCCCAAAATCCCAAGGATCCCAACCGCGACCGTCTGGTGCTGTCGAAAGGTCACGCCGCACCCGCTTTGTATGCGACCTTGGCGCTCAAGGGCTACTTCCCCGTGGAGGATCTCAAAACTTTGCGTCAGGCAAACTCCCATCTGCAGGGCCACCCCGATATGAAAAAGACCCCCGGTGTGGACATGACCTCGGGCTCGCTGGGCCAGGGTATTTCCGCCGCCTGCGGTATGGCACTCTGCGGCAAGCTGGATAAGAAGGACTACAGAGTTTATGCCATCGTCGGTGACGGTGAGAGCGAAGAGGGTCAGGTTTGGGAGGCCATCATGTTTGCCGCCCACAACAAGCTGGACAACCTCTGCATCGTCATTGACTACAACGGTCTGCAGATCGACGGTCCCATCCATGAGATCGTCAGTCCCGCCCCCTACGAGGAAAAGATCACCGCCTTCGGCTGTCATGCCATCACCATGGATGCTCACGATCTGAACGCCATTGAGGCCGCCTTTAATGAAGCCAAGACCGTCAAGGGCAAACCCACGGTCATTGTAGCCAAGTCTGTCAAGGGCAAGGGTGTTTCCTACATGGAGAACCAGGTCAAGTGGCACGGCTCCGCGCCCAATGACGAGTTGTACGAGCAGGCCATGGCTGAGCTGAAGGCCCAACTGTAAGAAAGGGGGATACGCACATGAAACTCGGAGATAAGATCGCCACCCGCGAGGCCTACGGCAAGAGTCTCGTAGAGCTGGGTGAAAATAATGATTTCGTAGTATTGGATGCCGACCTTGCGGAGGCTACCAAGACAGTATACTTTAAAAAAGCCTTCCCCGACCGCTTTATTGATTGCGGTATTGCCGAGGGCAACATGGTAGGTGTGGCCGCAGGTCTGGCCGCCGCAGGCAAGACCGTGTTTGCCTCTTCCTTCGCTATGTTCGCCGCAGGACGCGCCTTTGAGCAGATCCGCAACAGCGTGGCCTACCCCCATCTGAACGTGAAGATCGCCGCCACTCACGCGGGTATCACCGTGGGTGAGGACGGCGCTACCCACCAGTGCAACGAGGACATCGCCCTCATGCGTACCCTGCCCGGCATGGTGGTCATCAATCCCTCCGACGCCGTGGAAGCGAGAGCCGCTTTGAAGTATGCGCTGGAGAATGACGGCCCCTGCTACCTCCGTTTCGGCCGCTACGCCGTTCCCGTAGTCCACGATCCCGACACCTTTACCTTTGAGGTAGGCAAGGGTGAGGTTCTGCGCGACGGCACCGACGTGACCATCGTGGCCACGGGTCTCATGGTCTCCATGGCTTTGGAAGCCGCCGAGACCCTTGCCGCCGAGGGCATTTCCGCCCGTGTCATCAACATCGCCACCATCAAGCCTCTGGACACCGAGCTGCTCACCAAGGCCGCCCAAGAGACGGGTGCCGTGGTCACCGCCGAGGAGCATAGCGTCATTGGCGGTCTGGGCTCTGCCGTCGCCGAGGCACTGTCCGAGACCTGCCCTGTTCCCGTCCTCCGTGTGGGTGTCATGGACACCTTCGGCCGCTCGGGCAAGGTGCCTCCCCTGCTTGAGATGTACGGTCTGACCCCCGCTGCCATCGTAGCCAAGGCCAAGGCCGCCGTTGCCGCCAAAAGGTGATCCTGCATGGACCGCGATTTCTACGTTTCAAACGGGGATCCCTCCCTGCGCGCCGAGATACAGCCCTATTTGCACGACGGCGAGGAGATCCTATGGACAGGCAGACCTTGCGCCAGCCGCCCCTTCCGCCCCAACGTCATTCTCTGCGTTTTCGTCATCTTTTGGTTGGGCTTTGCGGTGTTCTGGACGGTGATGGCCTCCACAGCAGGTGGCTTCTTTGGGCTGTTCGGCCTGCCCTTCATTGCCATCGGTTGCGTTTTGTTTTATACAACCTTCTTCGGTAACCGCAAGCGCATGGCGCAAACGGTCTACGCCGTCACCGACAAGCGGGCATTGATCCTCGCCCAAACTCACCGAGGGACGAATCTCAACGAGTTCGTTTTTTCCAGGCTGTCAAACATCAGCATGGACGAGGTACAGGGCACGACGGGCACCATATATTTTGTCCCCGATCAGCCTTATTACGGCGGATACGGCAACAGACACTACGGCAGACGATACTATAACGGATATGATGCATCAAGCAGCACCTTTGAGACGGCTTTCGTCCTGATCGACGACGTACAAGCCGTCTACCGTCTGATCTCGGAGCAGATCACCCAAAACTGATATAAAAAGAACCTCGCCGCAGCGAGGTTCTTTTTATTTGCAGTCTTTGCTGACCGCAATGATCTCCCTATATACGAAAGACCCGACAGTTGACCTTGTGGCTGTAGGCGGTGCAAGCATCCAATGCGAGAATACCCTCTGCCTCAAAGGGAGAAAACTTAGCATCCTCTCCCCATTCAGAACCGTCTTTGTTGATATGAGCATGACCCCAAGAGGTGTGGAAATGACCACACACAATGGTCTTATTTGGCTCTATCGCATGATAATTACACGCCATATCCATACCGTTCAACCAACGGGCTCTCTCCCAGATATCGGGTGGAGCCAACCGCCAATGAGGATCATAGCTATATACCTTAAAGGGTCCGCAGCCCTGCGACTGACACGGAATCCAACCATGCACGAAAATAATCGGCAAGTTTTCCGGCTCATAATAATTAACAGCCGAAGGAAGCAAGGTCTCATAGAACGGAGACTCCATGACACGACGGCATAACACCTCGGGATATTTCAACGCCAAGCGTTCCTCCATGTTCGCCAGCTGCAAGAGCGTATCCCACGTACCGTTGCGGCAATGATAGGAGGAACCGTTTTTGATCTCGTAGAAACCGGCACCCACAATATCTTGCAAGCATCTTTCCAGCAGATCTTCGTGATTACCTCTGACATAGATTAACCGATCTTCTTTTAAAAGGGTGATCAGAAAATCCGCCATTTCCACCGCTTTCTTGCCTCTATCCAGCACGTCGCCGCAAACCACCAGCTTTCCTTCGGGGTCGTCAAAAAAGCCTTGCTCGTTGAGGGCTGTCTTCATTTCATCCAAAAATCCGTGGGGGTCTGCCACAGTGTAAAGTTTCATTTTTTCTCCTTTCTGTTGGCGGTCGATGCTTTTTTCCGCCAAGCAAATGTTTTTCTGTTATGGTAAAATATTATAGCACAAGCCCCGTGGGTTTGTCAATAGAAAAAGGGCTTCCCGCCCCTCATTGCCTTTTTGTCGGCAACAGTTCGTTGAGAAGCGAGAAGCCAAGAATGAGAATGCCACCCAGGATATGGGCAAGCGTCATGGGCTCGTTTAAAGCAAAGGCAGAGATCAATACGGCAACCAATGGATCCAGGTAGCTGATCAGAGACGCCTTTTGCCCTGACAGACGGTTGACCGAGGAAAAATACAGGCAATAAGCCACGCCCGTGTGGAGGATGCCCACGATCAAGAGCATTCCCCAACCGAGGCCGTTCAACTCCCCAAGATGGAAGCCGTCCGTCAGCAGAACGTAAGGCGTCAGCACCACGGCCGCAATCAGAAACTCCAGGAAAGTACGGTGAATGCCCGAAATATCTCCCATGGTCTTGTTGATCAGCACCACCGTGGCATAGAGGACAGCCGCACCCAGCCCGAAGGCGATCCCTGCAAGGTCGGAGCTTCCTGCCCCACCCAGTCCCGTGATCAACACAAGACCTGCCGTGGACATGGCGAAGCAGAGGATCTGCATACCCGTCAGCTTTTCACGGAACAGAAAAACGCTGGCCACCGTCACGATAACGGGGGCAAAATAGTAGCACAGGGTAGCTGTGGAGACCGTGGTATACCGATAGGCCTCGAACAAAAGGATCCAGTTAAAGCCTAAAGCCGCGCCCGACAAAAGCAACAGCGGGAGGCGGCCTTTTTGCTTCAAGGCGGCCGTCGGCAGCTTTTGCTTGGTCAAAAGAAGAAAGCCGCCCACCAAAAGCACCGCCATATAGGCTCTGTATAAAGCGATCTCCCCCGAGGAAAGGGGGAGATGCCGAACAAACAAAGGGATGGTTCCGAAGATCACCATGGCAAGCACCATGAGGACTCGGGCATCTTTTAAATAACGCATACGCTATCAACCGCCCAGATAAGCCTTGCGTACCATTTCGCTGGCCGCCAGCTCTTTACCTGTGCCCGTAAGCACGATCTGACCGTTCTCCAAAACGTAGGCACGATCCGAGATGGCCAAGGACTTACCCGCGTTCTGCTCCACCAAAAGGATGGTAGTGCCGTCGCGGTTGATATCCTTGATGATCTCAAAGACCTGGTCAACCAGCAGAGGAGACAAGCCCATGGAGGGCTCATCCAGCATGAGCAGCTTGGGATGGCTCATGATGGCGCGTCCCATAGCCAGCATTTGCTGTTCGCCGCCCGAAAGGGTGCCCGCGATCTGGTTCTTTCTCTCGTGGAGGCGGGGAAAACGGGTGTAGATGGCCTCAAGATCGGTCTTAAAGCCCGACTGATCCTTCATAGAATACGCGCCCATGAGCAGGTTTTCGTACACCGTCAGCTCCTGGAAGATGCGGCGGCCTTCGGGCACCTGGGTCATGCCTAAGTGAACGATCTTGTGGCAGGGAGTCTTGGTGATATCGTGGCCGTCAAAGGTGACCGAGCCTCCTCGCTTGGGGATCAGACCCACCACGCTCTGCATGGTGGTGGTCTTGCCCGCGCCATTGGCACCGATCAAGGTGACGATCTCGCCCTCGTTGACTTCAAAATTGATGCCCTTGAGGGCACAGATCACGCCGTAGTATACTTCAAGATTTTTTACTTCTAACATTGCCATGGTCTTACCCTCCGATATAGGCCTTGATGACCTCGGGGTCACTAAGGGCGGTCTTGGTGTCGCCTTCTGCCAGCACGGTACCGAAATTGAGGACGGTGATCTCGTCGCAAAGACCTGCTACGAACTTCATGTCGTGCTCGATAAGCAGAATGGTCATGTCGAAGTTGTCACGGATGAACTTGATGGTCTTGACCAGATCCTCGGTCTCATGGGGGTTCATGCCCGCGGCGGGCTCATCGAGGAGCAGGAGCTTGGGGTTGGTAGCCAAGGCTCGGGCAATTTCCAGCTTTCTCTGCTTACCGTAAGGCAGGTTACAGGCCAGTTGATTGCGCTCGTTCTCCAGATCAAAGATACGAAGCAGCTCCTTAGCGCGTTCCCGCATGGCCTTTTCCGTTTTGAAATAACGGGGAAGGCGCAGAAGGGTCTCAATGACGGTGCATTTAAACTCAGGCTGATTATGCAGACCCACCATAACGTTACGCACCACGGTCATGTTGTTGAACAGGCGGATATTCTGGAAGGTACGGGCGATGCCCTTGTGATTGATCTTTTCCTGGGACAGCCCCTTGAGCTCCTCGCCGTCCAGATAGAAAGTACCTGCAGTGGGCTTATACACCCCCGTAAGCAGGTTGAAGATAGTGGTCTTACCCGCGCCGTTGGGGCCGATGAGACCGTAGATCTGATTTTTCTTAATGCGGATATTCACATCCTGGGCGGCCTTCAGACCGCCGAAGGAAATACCCAGATCCTTGGTTTCAAGAATGAAATCTGCCATCAGTCTTTACCTCCGTTTCCTGTGTTATCCTTCATTTCGGGAGGCACCATATCAATGGACAGAACCTCGTTCATCTCGATCTTGGTAGGCACCACATCCCACTTAGCCGCGTCATCCTCCACGCTGGCGGGATCGCTCTTATGTCGAAGCAGCTTTTTGAGCAGCACGTTCAGATTGTAGCGATCACGGAAGCTCTTGAGGGCGGGGGCGTTGTTGTAGATCACGATGAGAATGAGGATCAGGGCGTACAGAAGGTTCTGCAGCACCGCCAGGTCACCCGTCAGTACGGTGGCCAGCTTGGTGTTCAGGAAAGTAATAAGGGTAGCGGCAATGATGGAGCCGTTGATGTTACCCATACCGCCCAGCACCACCATCACGAGGATCTCGATGGAGTAGTTGTAACCGAATTTGGCACTCTGTACGGTGTAGTTACTATAGCTGTAAAGCACACCCGCGATGCCTGCGAAGGTAGCGGACATGGTAAATGCCAACAGCTTATACTTGGTGACGTTGATACCGCTGGCTTTCGCCGCGATCTCGTTGTCACGGATGGCGGTGACCGCACGGCCGTGCTTGGAGCGAATGAAATTCTGCACCACGGCCAGGGTGATCAGCACCAGCACAAAGGCGATGATGAAGAGATATTTCTTATCAAAGCGGGGGGTGTTGAGGCCAAGGGCACCGCCGAAAGTCTCGTCGGAGGTGTTCTGGAAGATGGATTTGACGATCTCACCGAAAGCCAGCGTTACGATGGCCAGATAGTCACCGCGCAGACGCAGAGCGGGAATACCGATGATGATACCGCACAGAGCGGCCACGGCGGCACCCACGAGCAGGGAGATGAGGAAGGTCAGACTACCGTTACCGAGGGATGCGACCAACAGGGAGGCTACCTTACCGCTGATATAGGCGCCCACGCACATAAATCCTGCATGACCCAGAGAAAGCTCTCCAAGAAAGCCGACAACCAAGGACAGGGACACGGCCAGTATGATGCTGATGGCCACCTTCTCCAGAAGGAACAAAAGGGAGCTGTCCAGTCGTCCGCCTGTCAGAGTCATGACGGCAAGGACAGCGGTGAGAACACCGATGACGATATAGTTGATATAATGATTGATCTTAAATTTTCCGAGTTTCATACCTTTTCCCTCCTCTTCTTACCGAGGAAGCCGGTAGGTCTGACCAAGAGAATGATGATCAGGATAGAGAATTCGATGGCGTCGGTATAGGGGGCGATGGCGGTGATCTTATAGGAGATACACTCCACAAGACCCAAAAGGATACCGCCCAGCATCGCACCGGGGATGGAGCCGATACCGCCGATGACAGCGGCCGTAAAGGCCTTGATCCCGGGCATAGCACCGAGGGTGGAGGAAATGCTGGGAGCTTTAAGCAGGTAGAAAAGGCCTGCCAGGGCTGCCAGGGCGGAGCCGATGGCAAAGGTCACGGTGATGATGCCGTTGACGTTGATACCCATCAGCTGAGCCGCGCCCTTATCCTCGGACACGGCGATCATAGCGCGGCCGAGACGGGTATACTTGATAAACAGGGTCAGGATGACCATGACCACCACGGTAACGCCGAGGGTCACCAGGGAAGACACCTGCATGGTAACACCCAGGATCTTCACAGAGCCGAAATCATAGACGTTGACCATCTTGTTGGCAGAGCCGAAGATGATCTGCGCCAAGCTCTGAAGCAGGTAGCTGACACCGATGGCGGTAATGAGCACAGCCAGCGGCGACGCACCGCGCAAGGGCTTATAGGCCACCTTCTCAATGGCAATACCTAAAATAACACAGCAGACAACGGCCATGAGAATAGCAAGCAAGGGGTTTTGGGTAGCCATAAACACGTAGATGGTGTAACCACCCACCATGATGATATCACCGTGGGCAAAGTTCAGCATCTTGGCTATACCGTACACCATGGTATAGCCCAAAGCGATCATGGCGTAGATACCGCCAAGGCTCAGGCCGTTGATCAAAGTTGACAAAAACAGTTCCATAGTTTTTCCTATTCTTCACAAATACGGCCGCCATAGCCACCGCATTGTACATATCCATATAAACCATAACTGCATATACCCCTCCAGCGAGAGGGATATATGCAGCTATTCGTTTAGTCACACATTTTTATGGGATCAGGGAATTATTCAGCATCCTCGTTCTTGCCGTTGGCATCCTTGATGACGTACTGGATAGCGCCCTTGTTGACGTAACCGGTGGACTCCCACTTGATGTTGTTACCGGTAACGCCTGCGGCGAGGGTATAACCGCCGTTGAACTGCTCCTTAAGGATCTCGCAGAGCTCGGAAGCGCTGATGTTCACAGGGATGTCCTTGCCGCTGTCGATGGCGGCCTTCATGGCGCCGTAGATAGCGTAAACGCAGTCGTAAGCGGAAGCGCCGAACTGGTTCAGGGTATCGGCACCGAACTTAGCCACGTACTTGTCGATGAATTCCTTAGCCTTGCCGTCGGTTGCCTTGGAGTTGAAGTGAGACAGCATGGTGACCTTCTGAGGGATCTCGGTGATATCGAAGCCGTCGATGTTGTCGATACCGTCGAAGCCGTCGCAGCCGTAGTAAACGGCGTCAGCAGCCAGGATATCCTTGGCCTGGGTCATGAACAGGGATGCGGGGGTGTAGTAGGTAGGCATGAAGATGAAGCTGCAGGATTTCAGGGTGTCGATCTGGGTGGAGAAGTCGGATGCGTTGGCATCGGTGAAGCTGGTCTCCACCACGGTGACGGAAGCGTCGAGGTTGGCCTTGAACTGATCGAAGATACCCTTGGAGTAAGCCTCGTCGGACTTGTAGCAAGCACCGATGGTCTGACCCTTGTAGTTGGCGTTAACGAACTCAGCAGCAACCTTACCCTGGTTACCGTCTGCGAAGCACATCTGATAGCCGTTGGGGTTGGCGGGGATATCGTCACCCGAAGCAGAGGGGGTGAGGAAGAACACGTTGTCGTCAGCGGACAAGTTCTTGAACTCCAGGCCGGGTGCAGTGGTCACGGTACCGAGAGACACCTGCATACCGCCCTCGTAGAGTGCGGAGTAGTTGGTAGAGATCTTAGTGGCGTCGTGCATATCGTCCATAGCCACCAGCTTGAACTTAACGCCGTTCAGGCCGCCTGCGGCGTTGATCTCGTCAACGGCCATCTGAGCGGAGTTCTTAACGGCAATACCGTACATAGCGGCACCGCCGGTGAGAGGACCGGAAAGACCGATGACGTATTCGGTGTTTTCAGCAGCATAGTTGGTAGCGCCGCCGCAACCTGCGAAGGCACTCAGGCAGAACACGAGAGAAAGTGCAACTGCCATGATCTTGATGAATTTCATGATGAATTTCCTCCAAAAAAAGATATACTATAAGTATACTCATTTTTTTTATATTGTCAAGGTCATTTTGAATATTTTTTCAAAAAAAATTTCATTTTTCATCAAATTTCCATCAAAAAGAAAGTCCCCGCACGATTTTATGCGGGGATTTTCATATAATATACATTATATGTATTTCGAAGCTGCATCCGCGGATCTCAGCAAGGGCAATATGCAAGTGAGAGGCCTTTGAACTTGCAGAATTGAGATCAATACCATCTGAGTTTGGTAGCCACCTGCTGGCCGTCCACGACGGCGTAGCTGCGGGAACGGCTACTGTCAAAGCCCACGGCAATGGCGTGACCGTTGACCACGGCGTTGAGTTCATGGGAGGGCTCCACCATAGCCTCCAGCTCATCGTACACACGGCCATTGATCACCAGCTCATTGACACGCTTGACGCGGCGATAGGTGATCTTAAGTCCGTCCACCTCGGTCTCCAAAAGGATCCGGCACTTGACGGTCTCGTCGGCATAACGGAGCACAGGGGTGTCGAAGGAGGGATCCATGGGCTGTGTGGCTGCAGGATCGCCCTCGGTGACGGGCATACCCTCAGCATCCACCGTCTGATCATAAGCATACATGGAGAAAGGAGCCTCGTCGGGCAGGCTCTTCCATTTGGAATGAGCGTGGATACCCATGGCAAGAGACACAACCACCCAGATGTGGAAAGCAAGATCCACGAGCACCGTCAGATCAAAGCCGCCCAGCAGGAGCATGAGCAGCGTATCCGCAGAGAAGAAGGCCAGCGCGAAGATCAGCCAACCCACACGGTGCTTGCTCGAAAAGATCCAGGAAAGCAGATAAAGTGCCATGATCGCCACCGCGATAACGATCATCACCACCAAAAAGCTATTATCCAACACAGGCAGATCTTCGTAATCCTCGGGAGTCCAATCGGGAGGATAGTGCCCTGTCAGGATGGTACCCATCATCACCGCATAGTAAGGGACGAAGATGGAAAACAGGAAGTACGAGTCGCCGCCGGCGATCAGCATACCAATATTGACGACTGTCAGTATCAGCGCCAGAAGGATATTGGTTCTGGAAGAATTATATTTCAGGTCGTAAGCCTGCTTGGGGCTCTGGGGCTGGGATCTTGAAAAGCCAAATTTTTGTGCCATGAAAGCATCTCCTTTGAAACGTATAATATAGAATTATAACACGCGTCTGCCGATTTGTCAATAAGGCGCGCCATTTTTCTCACGGATCTCCCCCTGAAGATACGCCGTCATTTCCTCGCGGTTTCGGAAGATCACGATCTCCCGATCCCTGTATTGCGCCAGAAGCGTCAACACCTTTGGACGGCTGACGGTGTTATACTCCTCGATGAAGCGGATAAATTCCTCGTCCTGCTCCCCCTCAGCTTCCACCCAGGGCATATCAGCGCGAGGCTTGCCCTGCCGCTCACGAATGCCCGAGAGACAGACCTCGGTGGGCAGATCCAGGAAAAAGACGGTATCGGCGGTCTTTATCCTCCATTCCATGGTGGAGCCATAGTTGCCGTCGATGATCCAAGCATCTTGCGCCATGACCTCTCCAAGGCGGGCGCGGAACACCGACTTTTCCACGGTGGTGCGGTCGGGGTTCCAGTACAGCCTGTCCAAATGATACAGGGGCAATCCCGTCTTTTCCGCAAGCGCGCGGGCAAAAGTGCTTTTGCCGCTGCCGGGACAGCCGATGACGATGACTTTTTTCATACGCATCCATTCATTTCAGCTTATTCAGCTTGGAGGCGTTGGTGATGACCACCAGTTGCATGGCGGTGTCCAGCTTCATGGTGGGGTCTATGTTGATGACCAGCTCTCTTTCCTTGCGGATGGCGATGACGTTGACACCGTATTTCTTGCGCAGATTCAGCTCCACGAGGGTCTTCCCTGCCCACTCGGCCTTCACCTCCAGTTCGATGAGAGAGACGTCGTCGGACAGGTCGATGACGTCCACAAAGCCCGAGGTCAGAAGGTTTTTGGCCAAACGGATGCCCGATTCGCTTTCGGGCTGAACCACGCGGTCGGCCCCCACCTTGCTGAGAATCCTGCGGTGCGCCTCGCAGGAGCATTTGGCGATGACGGTCTCCACCCCCAGCTCCTTACACAGCATGACGGCCATGACGCCGGCCTCCAGGCTGTTGGCCATGGCGACCACCACCACGTCCATATCGGCGATGCCCAATTGGCGAAGGACCTCGACATCGGTCACATCGGCACATTTGCAATAAGGAAGCTCCCCTGCCACGGAATTGACCAGGGCCTCGTCGGAATCCACAGCCAGCACCTCGGCACCATCCTTGATCAGCTCTCGGGCTACGGCCAGGCCGTAGCGGCCCAGGCCGAAAACGGCATACGTTTTACGGTTACTCATGTTCTTACCTCCATTATCCCACCACCACTTCCTCGGTAGGATCCTTGATGTTATTGACGATCTCTTTCTTTGACGCGAAGGCCACCGCCAGGGAAATGGGGCCGATACGCCCTGCGTACATGGTGAGAATGATGATGATCTTCCCCACCGTTGTCAAAAGCGGGGTCAATGCGCGGGTCAGGCCCACCGTGGCTGTGGCACTGACGGTCTCGTACAGGATATCCATGGCCGAAGCGTCGGTGACAGCCGCCAGCAGGATGGTGGACAGCGACAGAATGACAAAGGACATCCCCGTCACCGCCACGGCCTTGCGGGTCACCTGTTTTGAGAGTCGGCGGCCAAACAGGGTCACCTCGTCCCGATTGCGAATGGTGGACAGGGCGGTGGCAAGCAGCACCGCCACGGTCACGGTCTTCACGCCGCCCGCCGTCCCAGCGGGGGAGCCGCCGATGAACATCAGCAAGAGGCAAAACAATGCCGTGGCGTTGGTCAAGTTCTCTTGAGGGACCGTGGCAAAGCCCGCTGTGCGGGTGGTCACGGATTGAAAGAGGGACACCTGAATCTTATCGAACAGGGACAGCTCCCCGATGGTCAAAGGGTTATTGTACTCCAGGACAAAAATGACGACACCGCCGCCCATGAGCAGGATGGCTGTGGCGGTCAGGGTCAGCTTACTGTGGAGGGTGAGCCGACGGAAGCATTTCAGGCCTTGGGCGGGGATCTCCCGTACCACGCGGAGAAGATCCCACCAGACGATATAGCCGAGACCGCCCAAAATGACGAGCAGGCTCGTGACGGTGTTGACCAGCGGATGGGTGGAGTATCCCACGAGGCTGTCCTCGGCGATGATATCGATGCCCGCGTTGCAGAAGGCGGAGACCGAATTGAACACCGAAATCCAGATGCCCCTCCCGCCGAACTCGGGAATGAACACGGTCATATACAAGAGCGCGCCCACGCCTTCCACTAAGAAGGTGCCGATGATGACCTTTTTGATAAATCCCGAAAGCCCCGACAGGGAGTTGAGGTTGAAGGCATCCCCGATGAGCCTGCTGTCACGGAGGCCCATTTTGCGGTGGACGGCCACCATCAGCCCCGCCATGACGGTGATGACGCCCAAGCCGCCGATCTGGATAAGAAGCAGGATCACCACCTGCCCGAACAGACTCCACGTACTCACTGTGGGCAGGGTCACAAGACCCGTCACGCAGGTGGCGGTGGTAGCGGTGAACAAAGCGTCGATATAGGAAATTG
The DNA here is from genome assembly GCA_017456905.1 of Clostridia bacterium. Lineage (GTDB taxonomy): Bacteria > Bacillota > Clostridia > Oscillospirales > CAG-272 > CAMEON01. The sequence goes on along the minus strand of JAFTIL010000002.1, from coordinate 10,151 downwards.
CTTGGCCATCCCTTGCGCTGATGGGCAGAGCCAAAAGGAGGCTTCCCAGCAGGATGGCTGACAGAAAACTCAACAGGATGATGTGTGTGGTAGATAGTCTCCACCTTTTTTTCTTTTTCATATACAAGCCTTTCGGTCAAATGTATGATGCTCCCCCCGGGGAGCATCGTATGGGGGTGTGACTGTAGTGTTAAGGTCACCCACGTGCAGGGAATGACAGCCGCCTGCGGTAGAAGAAATAGGGGATCAGCACAAAAAGCAGCGCCGCCAGCCAGGCTACGGGCTCGGCCACGAAGAGCGCGTCGCTCCCCATCCACTTCATCACGACCTTGGACATGACCACGCGGGCAACAAATTCCGCAATACCCGAGAGCATAGACCACACGGCCACGCCGATGGCTTGGAGGGCGTTTCGGAAGATATGGAGCAGGTAGAGGATGGAGAGCGTGATGCAGAGAATGGTGAGATAATAAACGGCGATGGCGTGAGCCTCGGGGCCGCCTTCCTCGGCGCTGTCCATGAACAGAAGCATGACGGGATCTCGGGCCAGATACATGACCGCCGACACCACCACCGACATGAGAAGGACCACGATCGTAGACGTCCATACGCCCTTTTTCACACGGTCGTACTTCCCTGCTCCGTAATTTTGAGCAAGGAAGGTAGAGGCGGCCACGCCCAGGGAAAGCGCACTGCTCTCCAAAAGGCCGTAGACCTTGTTGGTGGCGGTATATCCTGCGATAAAGCTACTTCCCTGGAGGTTGATGGAAGACTGTAGAATGATGCCTCCCAGAGAGATCACCATAAATTCCAAGGCAAGGGGCATACCGAAGGCAACCAGGGACTTCATCATCTTCCAGTCTATGCGCCAGATCTCTCTGTCCAGGTTGATACAGTCAATCTTGCAAATCTGGGTAAAGCAGAAAATAAAGGACACAAGCTGAGACAAAACCGAAGCCAGGGCCGCGCCGAAGATGCCCATGTGGAAGACCAAAACAAAAAGAAGATCCAGCCCCACGTTCAGAAGCGCGGCGATGGCCATGGCAATCAAGGGCGTTTTACCGTCTCCCAAAGCGCGGAGGACAGAGGCTGCCATATTATAGGCCGCCACCACCAGCGTTCCCGCAACCATGGTCACAAGGTAGGTGACCGCACCGTTCAGGATATCGTCCGGTGTGTTTAGCAGGAGCAGAAGGGGCTTGGCGGCAATGAGCCCCGCCACGGTGAGTACCCCACCCACAGCACCGCAGAGGACGGTACACATGGCGATGGACTTATTCATATCGCGGTAGTTTTTATCTCCGAAGTAACGGGAGACAAAGGTGGAGACGCCTTGGGTCATGCCCGTGACTGTCCAGAGGATCATCCAATAGATCCAATCGGTAGCACCCACGGCGGCCAAGGCTTGCACGCCCACGCCACGGCCTACGATGGCAGCATCCACGATCATATAAAGCTGTTGACCAAGATTGGTCAAAATCAAAGGGAGGGCAAATAGGAGCAGATGACGCGTGGGGCTGCCTACCGTCATATCTGTGGTTCTTTTCATAGGGTTAGGGACTCCTTGGTTATTTCTCCAATCGTCTATGATTTACGGTCTGTTGTCTTCGATGAACCGCCATTTCATGGAGTGGGCGATCACGTAACGGTTTTCTTTCATGATCTCAGGCTCTGTGCTGTGGCCCGTTGTCCAGACCACCGAGCCGTTGGGGGCAAACTCCACGCGGATGCAGAAAATGTCTTCAGGAGCGAGGGAATTTCCCTGTAGCTGCCATTCATCTATCGACTCGAAAACAAGCTCCACCACGCTGTCCCAGATAGAGGTGACCAGCACCGTCAGGTGAAGCTGCGTTTTGGCGGGATCGCACCAAAGCCCGTCGGGTTTGCGCTCAAAGCCGTTGTGGGTATACTGAACTGACAAGATCTCGCCGTCATGGAGGCTGTTGACCGCCTCGCAGAAGGCGCGGGCGTCGGCAGGGGTCTTGATCGAAAGATATTCCATAAAAAACCTCTCTTTCTTTAGAGGTGACCTTTAGGTCATTATAACACAAAACAGGCGAGATGTAAAGAGGGCGACGGGATTTTCAATCACCGCTACCCTATAGCACCTCAAGCAAACGGGAGGCGAAACGCCTCCCCTACGGAAAAATGCCTATATATACGATCTTCTGTAGGGGAGGGGTCTCCCCTCCCGTAAAACGTTCATGTGCGTTCATCCGCTCTTTTTTTAAAATACCGCATGGCCACAATCACCACCACGGTGCCAAGGAGGGGGAAGATGGCCGTCACCAGCATCCCGGCCTTGAGGCCGATCTGCTCGGCGGTGAGGTTCAGGGTCGCGCCCAGCTCCGCCGCGAAGCTTGAAGCCGAGACAGTATCGGTGACAATGCCCAAAAGCTGGGGAGAGAGCGACGCGCCCAGGTCGCCGCCTGCCGCCATGAGGGCGTAGGCCGCTACGCCGAGACCGGGCATTTTTTCTTCCATCATGATGAGGGTCCCGGGCCACAGCATAGCCACGAATATACCCGTCAGGACGCAGGCAATAAAGGCGGGCGCAACACCTGTTGATAGACCCACCACCAGATAGCAGACCGTGGCACCGATCATGCCGATGAGCAGGACACGGGAGATGTTTTTACCGAACTTGGCGTAGCCAATGCGGGCAAGCCCCAATAAGATGGCAAAGCCCGCCATACCAAGCAGGTCACCCAGGGCCTTGTCGATCTGCAGGGCGTTTTCCATGTAGCTCGACACCCAGTTAGACATAGCATTCTCAGCACAGCTTCCGAAAAAGATGCAAGCCACGCAAAGGACAATGCCCATGGCGCGCTTTTTCGTCCCTTCCGTGCTTGCGGTGTTCTCTGCCCCGCCCATGTCGGGCATGGGAGAGATCATGAACAGCACCGCGGCGATCACGGGGAGGGCGGCGAAGATCAGGGTCAGGTACATCCAATGCTCGGTGCCGCAGAATTTCAGAAACAGGGTGCTGACCACCGTAACAAAAAACACACCGAAGGCATAAAGGGAGTGAAGGGTACTCATGTCCCGCTGGGGATTGTCCGAGGGGATGGCCGCGATGACGGGGCTGAGCAGCACCTCGGAAAGCCCCGCTGACACCGAGAAAATGACGGTACCGATGAGCAGTCCCAGGTATGCGATATTCGGAAAGAAGGTAGGCAACAGGGCGTAGATCACAAGGCCCGCCGAGGTGATCAGCGGCATGATCCGCACGACCTTTTGGGTATTGAACTTTTTCGAAAACACCGTAAAGATCAGGTCGACTCCAAGCTGGGTACAGAAGTTGACCAGCACCAGCGTCCCCAGGAGGGTATAGGAAATGCCAAAGGTCTCCCGCAGGGTCATAAACAGAAGCGGGGGCAGGCAAAAAATAGAGGACATGGTAAAATAAGCGGCATAACAGGCAAATTTGGTTCTTTTATAGTTAGGCTGAGACATGGGAGCTCCTTTTAAACGGAAATTAAGCTGATTATAGCACAGAATGGCGGGCGTGTCAAGGACTTGATGCGGTCAGATACGATCCTCATACCGCTCCGCGGTGATCAGACCGTCGCGGACATGGAGCTTGCATACTCTCGCAGTTCTCGCTTCCTCAAATTCCCCTCGTTCGTCTTTGATGGGGTCGCGTCCGTGGTAGATGGCGTAATACTGACCCTCGTATTTGATCACGCTATGGTGTCCCGTCCCCTCTTCAAAATCATTCTTGATCAGAACGGGATCGAAAACACCACCCGCCGTGCGCTTGACAAAATCCACACGAGTCAGATCCTGCTCGTCCGTGCGGGCGGCAGCGTAGCCGATATGGTAAGAGTCGTTATCGTAACAGCCTGCGCTATACATAACATACTGCCAGTCCCCCTCTCGGAACCAAAAAGCTCCCTCCACGGTGTGCCAATCCTTGCCATCACCAAAGCGGTTGCGCTTAAAAATCTCCTCGTCCATGGTGGGGACAATGACCTCTTTGGGGTTACCCGCGGGGGTCAGGGGGTCAAGAAGCTTATCAACATAAATTCGGGTGCCCACACGGTCGCAGGCGGTATTATCCTCAGCGTACCACAAAAAGAGGCCGTTCGCCGTCTCTACCACGTGGGAGTCAATGGAAAAGCGCTTGTAAAAGCACACCTCGTTTTCAAAGGGACCCAAGGGAGAGCTTGAGACAGCCCCGTGCATATACTGAAATTCCTCGTCGGTGGAGCAGGAAACGTAGATATAGTAGCGATCGCCATATTTAAAGACCGAGGGGGCCCAGTAATCATACCGACCTTCAAAGGAGGCCACAATCCCCTCGTAGTGCCAGACCCCGAACAGATCGTCGGCAGAATACGCCTCAACACCTGCTTTAGCGGTCACGTATAGATAGAGCTGACCGCCGTCCTCAAAGATAAAGGGGTCGGGCTGATGCTTGCCCGTCACATCAAATTGAAGCTTCATAAAAATCTCCATTCCGCCGCGTTGTGGCAATATAAATACATGAACAGCAGCCCGGTGACGCAGAAAACAGTCGGAAGATAGATGTTCTTCTCCGTGTTCGGGGCTGCTCTTGATATGCTATGTTCTGAACACGCTCCCGTGCAATTTTCATTGCCTCCGCATGAGGGAAAAGCGCCTCACCCGAAAACATGGTGCCCTCGACAACGGCGGGGAGATATTTTTCAACCGAGTTCGGCCAAAACTTTGTTCCAAAATCAATAGAATCTCGTTCAAACTCACGAAGCAATTTAAGCGCGGTGCTATGGTCACAAGCGATTGGCGGATTTTCCTTGAAATGCATCATTTCTTCATCGAATTGCTTGTTGATAGTATCGCTGTATTCTGACATATATCCACCGCCTTTCTTGAATTTAGTATAACATAAACGAGATGGGGTGTCAACAAGGACGGGAAAAGAAAAGCACACCGAACGGTGTGCTTCCCTATCATATCCGCTGACCAAAAGCTTTTATGAAATCCCAACGCAAGCCACTTTAAATGGGTTAGAAACTCATTCAGCTTCCTTTGACAGAGCCTGCCATGCTTGCTTTTTGATCGAGCCGTATTTTTTAATATTTCTTACGGCGTAAATTGCAAAAGAAACAACCGAAACATGAAGAGGAACCTTGCAGTGCCTATACGTTCTCCACTGCATTTTGGCGGCTTTCAATTTGTTTCCCGACTTGCTGTTTCTGCTGATCCGATACAACAACAACGGTTCGTCGATACCCATAGCCACTTGATCGGTTTTCAGTATTTCAAGCCAGGTGGCCATGTCCTCGTGGAGCATTTGTTTTTGGGGCATGGGATGCGCTAAAAGTGCAGACCGCTTGGCAAGCACAGACGAGCAAGAAACCACATTCTGCTTTAAAATATCACGATACGTCACCGTTTGCGGAACGTGGAGCGTATAAGCAGACAGTTTTCCATCCTCATCCATATATCCTGTTCCCGTAAAGAAAAGCGAACAATTCGGATGCAAAGCAATTAGTTCCACTTGCTTTTCCAGCTTGTTTTCTACCCAACAATCATCACTGTCCAAAAACGCGATCCATTCGTATTGAGCCGCCTGTACGCCTCGGTTACGTGACGCCGAAACGCCGCAATTTTCCTCGTTGTCCAAAAGCTTAACCCGATGATCGGAAAGCACGTATTCATTTACAATTTCAACCGTTCGATCCCTGGAAGCATCATTTACTACGATGAGTTCAAAGGAAGAATAGGTCTGTTTCAACACAGAATCAATGGAGTGGGTAATCGTCTTTTCTGCGTTATATGCCGGCATGATAATCGACACCCCTGTTAGATTCTTCATTATCTGGCCCCTTTGCGTGCAAATATTACCTTAACGGTTTTACATATCAATTTAAAATCCAACCATAATGATCTTTTTTCAATATATTCCATATCGTATACGATTTTTTCCTCGGGCAAAAGATCATACCCTCCACACACCTGAGCGAGTCCGGTCAATCCGGGCAAAACGACAAGGCGGTTTGAAAAACCATGTATGTAGGTTTCAAACTCTTGGTAGAAGCATTCTCTTTCGGGGCGAGGGCCAACGAAGCTCATATCCCCAACGAATATATTCCACAGTTGGGGCAGTTCATCCAGCCTGCATTTTCGCAATTTGGCGCCCAGCTTGGTACATCTATCATCGTTCCTCTCGGCCCATTTAGGACCATTTGCTTCCGCATCTTCCCGCATGGTTCTAAACTTCAGAATATTGAATTTTTTCCCGTTTATTCCAAGGCGTTCTTGTTTATACAATACTTTTCCCGGAGAACTCAAACGAATCATGACCGCGATAATCAACATGATTGGGAACAAAACAATCCCCATGATCAGCGAACAAAATATATCAAATATTCTTTTTAAAAAAGAATATCCAAAGGGCGTATTGGGCTTGACAGCTTTTATTGTGTATATACTTTTTTCCATATTTTTCAAAGAAAACACCACTCCCTGTCTTTTATCGAAACTATAAATTTTATAGACATAACCTTACATATTACATAATACCACAATTCTCGTCATTTGTCAATCTCTATGCGCAAAATATGAAAATTTATCTTCTTTCGCGGGCTCTATCAGTCTGATCAAAAGATCTTTCAACGTATACTGTCTATTCTCTTTTGACTGCCCTACCGTACGCAGATCCACATGAAAACTGCGGGCTGTGTCGATAAAGGGTAATGCACGTAAAAACCCCAAGCACACCGCGCAGATGTACTTGGGGTTGGATCGTTTATGATCAAAAAAACGAATTTGGAAAATCAATTGATCGGTTACTCGGTCGGCTCGGTCTCTTGGTTTTGGGACGTGCGGAAGAGTTCGAATTCGCCTATGGCATCGGTAAGTGTATCATTGGTATATCTCTGTGGTTTTTTATACAAAACCTTATGTTTTCTCTTTTTTGGCGTTTTTCTGTTGTATTTTCAAAAAAATGGTGATATAATAAAATGTGTTAAAAACAAATCATTTGCTTTTGGGCATAAAAAACAGGAGATTAGCGTGAAAGTTCAGCAATCCTAAACCCCAGTAAATTGTTTCACGCCCAATTCTCCCTAAAAATGGGGCCCAACCCATTTTTGCCTGACGGCACGCTCGAATTTCAAAATTTATTTATGCCGCCACTTGGCGGCGGAATGGAGATTATCATGGAAAACATCAGAATTCAGGACGACCTTTATCATTTTATCAACGGCGAAGCCCTTGAAAAGCTTGTCATTCCCGACGATAAGCCTGCAGCAGGCGGCTTTCAGGATCTTGCTGACGGAGTAGAGAAGATCATGATGGACGAGTTTGCCACCATGAACGAGACCAAGTCTTACCCCAACGAGCATCTTGAGAGAGCTTGTACGCTTTACGCGATCGCCAAGGATGCAGAGAGAAAAGCGGCGCACGGCATTGCTCCCGCTCTGAAGAATCTTGCCATCATCGACGAGATCAAATCCATTGAGGATTTCAACCGTCTCTTTAAGACGCTGTCGCTCAAGGGGATCCCCACGCCCTTTAGCGTTGGCGTTGAGACCGATATGAAAAATACCAAGCAACACCTGGTCTATATTCAGGGCGCTGGCGTGATTCTTCCCGACGCATCCTACTACAAGCCCGAAATGGAGGCTCAGAAGACTCAGATCCTCGGCATCTGGACAAACGTTGCCAAGGCGGTGATGGCGCAGACCGATCTCTCGGCTGAGGATCAGGAAAAGTACATAAACGACGCCCTTGCGTTCGACGCGCTGCTCGGCGGACTTGTAAAGACCAGAGAGGAATGGTCGAAATACGTTGAAATGTACCATCCTATGGACACCGTCAAGGTGGCAGAGATGCTCTCGACTCTTGATTTCAACGCGATTCTTTGCCATCTCTTCGACACGCTCCCCGAAATCATCGTCGTTACCGAGCCCAGATTCTTTGAGAATTTTGCTAAAGTGTTCAATGGGGAGAATCTTGAGCTTTACAAGCACTGGGCATATGTTACCGGATTGCTTGACGGCTGCAGCTATCTCTCCGAGGAGCTTCGCGATATGGGCGGGATGTATATGCGTGCGCTTACCGGTGTAGCCAAGATGCAGTCCATAGAAAAATTCGCCTATCATCTTGCTTCGGGCAAATACGCCGATCCCGTGGGTATTTACTACGGTGAAAAGTATTTTGGCGAAGCGGCAAAGAAGGACATCACCGAGATCGTTTATCAGATCATCGATACATACAAGACAAGAATCAAAACCAACGATATTCTGGGTGAGGCATCCAAAGAAAAGGCCATTCTCAAGCTCTCCAAGATGGGCGTTAAGATGGGTTATCCCGACAAGCCCAGAGCGATCTACGACAAGCTTGTTTTCAATCCCGAAGATTCACTTTACGATATTATGACTGCTCTGTATGAAATCAGAACGCTTGACATGCTTTCAAAGTTTGGCAAGCCCACCGAGCCTGAAAACTGGGCAATGCCCGGACACATGGTCAACGCCTGCTACGATCCCTTTGTAAACGACATTACCTTCCCTGCGGCTATCCTTCAGGCACCCTTCTATTCCTTGAAGCAGACCAGAAGTGAGAACCTTGGCGGTATCGGCGGCGTGATCGGTCACGAGATCTCCCACGCATTTGACAGCAACGGTGCTAAGTGCGACGAGAACGGCAACATCAACGACTGGTGGACTGAGGATGACTTCAAGCGCTTCGAATTAAAGGTTCAGAAAATGATCGAGCAGTTTGATGGCATCGAGCTTCCTTGGGGCAAGGTCAACGGCGCGTTTATCGTCAGCGAGAATATGGCGGACAACGGCGGTATGTCGGTAACGCTTGACATTATGTCGAGAACCGAGGGTGCGTCCTACCAGGAATATTTTAGCAACTGGGCAAGAGTATGGTGTCAGAAGGCAAGACCTGAGTTCCAGCAGATGCTGCTTTCCATTGACGTTCACGGCCCTGCGATCCTCCGCGCCAATATGCCCCCCAGAAACTTCTCCGAGTGGTATAAGGCCTTTGACGTAAAGGACACCGATCAGATGTATCTGCCCGAGGATAAGAGAATCGTTATTTGGTAATAAATTAAAAACAACGGCTTTTCTCAAATGAGAAGAGCCGTTGTTGTTTTGAGACTTGTTGACAAAAAAGATGCCGGTTATTTTACGATATAGTCCTTAATAAATTCTGTCCATGGTGTTTTGCCGCAGTAATCGGAATGATCATATTTATGCCGTCCTTGCCCGTTACTGCCAATAGCATAAGAATACAAGCCGCCCTCGGCAATCAAATCATAACCGCCGTCTGCATACACTACGGCTACAATATATCCGTCATAATCATATCCACCATCCATAGGAATTGGGAAAAAGACCACTTCTTTCTCAAAATCAAGGGTGCCAAGTGCATCCAAAAAGCTCGTGTGATGTTCAGAATTCAAAACCGCAAGAGGCTCATTTTCTTCAAGGAAAGTATGAATATCTCCCTCGTAATATGCTCTCTCGGGATTATAAATCTCTATGGATTGAACATTAGCCCTATCTTGTGAAAACTCCACGTCTTTTTTTTACGGTAGCGCAAGAGGATAGGCAAAAAATGAAAAGTAAGCTCATAAGTAATGCTATTGTCTTTTTCATATCTCCACCGCCTTTCTGTCATTTGACGCTTGCGTCAAATAGATTATAGCACAGTTTGGTGCGGAATGCAAGCGGTTGGGGGAAATTGTAGGGACCGGCGTCCCCGACGATCCAAATTGCGTCACATTTTCGGAATTTCGCGCATTGCGCGAATATACCCCGCCCTTCGCCTGACAAGCGAGCTTGTCGATCTTCGGGCGGGGTATGCCGACCGGATTCCGTTGCGCTTCGCTTGCGGAGCAGAGTCCGTTTCGTGCGTAGCACGACCAAAACAAAAACGGTACGCGAGGCGCCACCCGGTATTTCGCCTTCGGCGAAGATTTCTCGCCTTGCCGCTTACGAGCGAGCTCGACGCGCTCTGCGGCGGAAATGCGAACCGGATTCTGTGCGCCGAGGGCTCACAGAGCGCGGGCTGATTCGTGCGTAGCACGACCAAAACAAAAACGGTACGCGAGGGCCACCCGGTATTTCGCCTTCGGCGAAGATTTCTCGCCTTGCCGCTTACGAGCGAGCTCGACGCGCTCTGCGGCGGAAATGCGAACCGGATTC
>JAFTIL010000036.1 GCA_017456905.1 Clostridia bacterium | reverse complement strand
TGAAAGCGGCGTGCGTCACCTTGAGAGGGTTTCTCAAGGGAGATGCTTCTCCCTTGAGCGGCGCTCTTTTGTGCCGCTTGCGGCGGTTTTCATCTCGACGAGGAGAGAAAAGCGAAAAGAAGCTAAACAACAATTTACCGTTATATAACCCATCGCGTGATATGGTTGACAGGAGTTGTACGGCCCCGAGCAATGGCCGCCCCGCAGGGGCCAACAATTTACCGCACCAACACCCCCTCGCGGGATGTTGTTCGCATGGGTTGAATAACCCCGAGCATTGGCCGGCGGCACTGCCGGCCAGCACTTTACACTTCTACAGAATGGTAAAAATCCAGGGTATCAAAGCCTCTTTCCAAATGATGGAGCAGATAAGCTTCGGCCACGCGGGCAAAGTTCAGCTCTTCTTCTTTATCTTTAAGAGCAAAAGAAAAGATCTTTTTATGGGGGGAGAGGACGGCGTAGCGAACAGCGGCCAGGGTGGAGGCGGTCATGGGGCAGATGATGCGGCGCTCGCCCAGCTCATTTGCCTCCATGATATCCACGGCACTTCTCTGGCGATTAAAGCTGGTCTGGCAATCGGCGCAGATGACCGAGCCGTTCATGACGTCCAAATAGGCGTGATCAGGGTAGGTCGTTCCGCAGACAGCACATCCCTCCAGATCGGGCATATAACCCGCCATAGCGGCGGCTCGGAGCTCAAAGGCGCCCTTGATCAGCGGCAGGGGCTTCTGACCCGTCGAGATCGTGTGGAGGGTATTGAGCATGAGTCGGAGGATCTCCTCGGCGTTCTCCCCTTCCCCCGTCAGCTCGGAGGTCACGTCGCACAGGTAGGTGGCCAAGGCCATGGATGTCAGGTCGCCGGTCAGGAGGTAAAAGCTGTGAAGGACGGATCCTCCCCGGAGCCAGTACATTTCCCCGCTCTTGTGATAAAGCTCATAATTTCCGTAGGTGAAGGGTTGAGTGATGGCGGCGTGGCGGTTGGTCTTGGATTGACCGCCCTTGACCATCACAGAGAGCCGTCCGTGCTCGGGGGTCACAAGATGGACCACACGATCGTGGTCTCCTACGGGATAGGATCGGGTGATCAGCCCGTCGGTGGTGATGAGCATGGCGGTCTCCTTTCTATTTTTTTCGCGGGACCCTTCTTGAAAGAAGGTTCCCGCACCCTCCAAGAACTTTTAAAATAAAACAAGATGCATGATCGGAGAGATCAAATACCCGGTATCATATCGCGCACCCCACGGGGTCCCTGCCCCATTCGGATATAATTATTTTTTACTTATTTTTTTTTAGGGGTCTGCCATAGATATCAGAATACGGCACGTCACCTGTGAAACACGCGTCGGGAATAAACATAATAGCAAAATAATTTTCCTCGTCAAGTTTTTCTGTTTCTTCAGGGGTGGTATATCGGCAGATCCCCATGCCATGCGAATCAGACGTATCCTCGCGTTCGATATGGTAATCCTTGTGATAGAAAAGAGCTTCAAATATTTCTGCCCAATTTTCATAGGGCATATTAGGCGCATGATCGACCTCTACCCCGATCTCATCCAAACCGTCGATCTTCCAATAAGGAACACATGATTCTTCTATAATCCTCATGCCATATTGGCTACAGACCTTATAAAGCCTTTCAAAAAAGCCCTCCGTGAATTTGGAGCTGACAATCACTCTGATGCCGATCACGTTCATTCGTCCTTATATCCGAAATTGGACACGGCGGCGGTAGAGTCGCGCCAATTTTCCTTCACCTTGACCCAAAGATCCAGGAACACCTTAGTGCCAAGGAGCTTTTCCAGGTCTTGGCGGGCGTAAGTGCCGATGCGCTTGAGGGACTCGCCGCCCTTGCCCACGATGATACCCTTATGGGAGGCCTTTTCGCAGTAGATCTCGGCACGGATGGTGACCATACCCGTACGCTTGTCCTCCTTAAAGGTCTCAATGACCACGGCAACGCCGTGAGGGATCTCGCGGTTGGTGGTGCGGAGCACCTTTTCACGGATAATCTCGGCGGCCATCTGACGCTCGGGCTGATCGGTGGCAATGTCCTCGGGGAAAAACCAGGGGGACTCGTGCAGATAGGGACGGCATTCGTCCAGCACCGCCTTCACACCCTGCCCCTTAGGCGCGGAGATGGGCACGATGGCGTTGAATTCGTGCTTTGCGTTATACTTCATGATGGCCTCGGCCACCTGGGTGGCGTTATAGAGGTCGGTCTTGCTCAACGCCAGGATGCAGGGGACGCCCGTACGCTTGACGTAGTTCATGACGTTCTCCTCCACGTCGGCGATCTCCTTGCCCGTGTCAGCCACGAGGATGACGGCGTCCGCTTCTTGCATAGAAGCATTGGCGGTCTTGACCATGAAATCACCGAGAGAGTTCTGAGGGCGGAAGATACCGGGGGTGTCGAGGAACACGAACTGGTCGTCACCTTCGGTGAAGATACCCGTGATACGGTTACGGGTGGTCTGGGGCTTGGAGGATACGATGGCGATCTTCTCCCCAAGGATGGCGTTCAGCAAGGTAGATTTGCCCACGTTGGGGCGGCCGACAATGGCGATAAAGGCTGTTTTTTTCATGTGAATTTCCTTACTTTACTATTATGATTTGATCAAACGCCGAGCCCCATGGCCTCCATGATGGCGGTCTGACGGGCGCGCATATCCAGCTCGTCCTCTTCCCCGGTCTCGTGGTCGTAACCCAACAGGTGGAGCATAGAGTGGACGGTGAGAAAGGCGGTCTCACGCTCATAGCTGTGGCCATACTCATTTGCCTGCTCGGCGGCCTTCTCCAGAGAAATGACGATATCGCCGAGGGAGATCATGGGCGCGTCGATGGCGGGCTCTTCGCTTTCACCCGAAAAATCGGTCAAGGGAAAGGACAAAACGTCGGTGGGTCTGTCCACGCCGCGGTACTGCTCGTTGAGCAGGTGGATATGCTCGTTATCGGTGAAGGTGACCGACACCTCGCAGTCGTTCTCAAAGCCTTCGAAGCTGAGGGTGGCATCCACCGCGCGGCGGACCAGCATTTTCAGCTTGTAGGTGATGGGGAGCTTGTCCTGGTCATTGTTAAAATAGATCATTCTTTGTCCGTAGATCATGGTGTTTCTCCTTTATGTTGGGTATTTATTTTATCTTTTATAAATTGTTGCTTATCTTACTAACGGCGATGTGATGACTTGGGGCGAGGATGCCCGTGGTAAGCCTTCCCTTGAGAGGGAAGGGGGACCGCGAAGCGGTGGATGAGTAGTCACACCAGGGGTTTTTGATTTCAATAATTCTTTATATCATAAGGAATTAGAGCATTTTCCTTCGGAAAATGTCCATTCATTAGGCTACTCATCCGTCACTCCCTTCGGTCGTGCCACCTTCCCTCACAAGGGAAGGCTTGGTTTCGTGGTAACCCGTGTAAACAACAATTTATCGTTATATAACCCATCGCGTGATGAAGCGCGCACGGGATGTACTGCCCCGAGCCAGAGCCCCATTTGCGCAAGCGCAAATGGCCGCTGGTGGCGGCACTGCCGCCAAACAACAATTTACACCGAAATTACTCAACCAAAAGTCTACCTAAATCTTCCTCCAAGCCCTTGACGAATTTACGGTTATCTGTTACAATATAAAATGAGAAATTACGCACGATCGGAGGTGATCATATTGAGCCGTTACAGCCGCTTGCTGTCCAATACTTTAGTTTTTACCGCAGGTAAGCTTTTGTCCAAGCTCCTGGTGTTCTTTATGATCGGCCTCTACACAGCCTGCCTCTCCCCCGAGGAGTACAGCACCGCCGAGCTCATCGCCAATATGGCCAATCTGCTGATCCCGCTGGCTTGTCTCGGTATCAGCGAGGGCATCTTCCGCTCCGCTGCCGCCAAATCGGGAGATAAGGAAGCCTTCTTTACCAACGGTCTCGCTGTTTACGGTGTGGGATCCCTGATCTTCTTGTTGCTCTCCCCCCTTATGAGCTTCATCCCCTTCTTTGTGGATTCTGCCTGGCTCATCGCCTGCTACGTGGTGGTGGCCAACCTCCACTCGGTGGTCTCTCAATACCTCTGTGCCGTGGGACGCACCAAGCTGTTCGCAGGACAGGGCATCCTCAATACTGCCCTGGTCATCGGCTTTAATATCCTGTTTTTGCCCATCCTGGATTTCGGTGTGACAGGCTACGTCCTCTCCACCGTACTGGCTGATCTCACAACCACGGTGTTCCTCATTTTGTTTACTCGCCTGTGGCGCGCCGTCAAGCCGAAGAGCATTTCTAAGCAGACCATCCGTGAGATGCTGAGGTTTTGTTTGCCCCTGGTGCCCACCACCATCTTCTGGTGGATCACGGGCGTGTCGGATCGCTATATGGTGGCCTGGATGTGCTCGGATCGGCTCAACGGTCTCTATACCGTGGCCTATAAGATCCCCAATCTGCTTATCTACGCCGTCAGCATTTTCGACAGCGCGTGGAAGCTGTCGGTCTCAGCCGAAGAGGACCCTGAGGCCTGCCGTGATTTTTATTCCCGCGTGTGGCGGATCTATACCACCATCGCTTTCCTGGGTGGCGGCGCGCTGATGCTTTGCTCCCGCCTGTTTGCCCGTATTTTGTTTGCAAATGACTATCAGGATGCATGGATCTATATCCCCGTCCTCACCCTTGCTACCGTGTTTACCGCCCTTTGCACCTTCCTCGGCTCGGTGTATTTCACCAGTAAAAAGACCATGTGGTCCATGATCACCGCCTTTGTGGGCGCGGGGCTGAACGTTACCCTCAATCTTTTGCTGATCCCCGGATGGGATGCTATGGGTGCTTCGGTTGCTACCTTTGCCAGCTATTTTATCGTTTGCGTCTTCCGCCTTGGCACCACCCATCGCCTGATTTCCTTTAAACAGGAGTGGGGCAGAGGACTGGTCAACACTTTGCTGTTATGCTGCATGACCGTGACCGTGACTTTTTCGGAGCATGATCCTGCCCGTATTCCTTGGATGTACGGACTTGCGGCAGGCATTTTCGTTTTGATGTTTGTCTTCAACCTTCGTCCCATCGCGGAGCTTTTAAAAGACGCCAAGCGGATGCTTAGAAGATGATAAATTTCATATTACTCCCGAAAGGACTCCCACCATGAGTTTTTCCGAAAAGACCATAAAAACACTTGAATTTGATAAGATCTGCGCCATGCTGGAAAGCTGTACCCACACCGAGGGTGCGGCTTCTTTGGCGCGCGCGCTCCGTCCCACCGACGATCCCGTGGTGGTGCAGAGAAGATTGCAACGCACCACAGATGCCCGTCGCCTGGTAGATGCCAAGGGTGCCCCCTCCTTTGGCCGCGTAAAGGATGTTTCCGCAGCCTGTGAAAGAGCAGAGAAGGGGGCTGTCCTGTCTATGCGAGAGCTTCTGGAGGTAGCCGCCGTCCTGCGTACCACCCGTATTCTGACCGATTACCACACAGGCAACCACCCCTTTGATACCGTCCTTGACGAGCTCTTTGACCGCCTGATCCCCGACCGTAAGCTGGAGGAACGCATCACCCGTGCCATTCCCGCCGAGGACATGATCGCCGACGAGGCATCTCCTCTGTTGGCTGACATCCGTCGAAAGATCAGAAATGAAAACGCCAAGATCAAGGAGACTCTGCAAAAGCTCATTTCGGGCAATTCCCGCTATTTGCAGGAGAATATCGTTACCATGCGCGGCGGCCGCTACGTGATCCCCGTCAAGGCCGAGTGCAAGGCCGAGGTCAAGGGACTGATCCACGATACCTCTGCCACAGGTGCCACCATTTTTATCGAGCCCATGGCCGTGGTGGATGCCAATAACGAGATCCGCATCCTCCAAACCAAGGAAGAGCGGGAGATCGAGCGTATCCTTGCCGAGCTTTCCTCTCTTGTAGCCGCCTCCTCCGACGCAATCTGGCTCAATTATAAAAACATCAATGAGCTGGCTTTTATTTTTGCCTGCGGCGAGCTGTCTTCCCGTATGGACGGCGTTGCGCCCGCCATTTCCAAGGACCGCTGCGTGTCCCTCATAAAGGCCCGCCATCCCCTCATTGATAAAGATAAGGTTGTCCCCATCACCCTGTCTCTGGGCGGCGATTACGATACCCTGGTCATCACAGGCCCTAACACGGGCGGTAAGACCGTGTCCCTCAAGACCATCGGACTTTTTGCGCTCATGACTCAGGCCGGCTTGCATATTCCTTGCGATCCTCAGTCCACCATTTGTCTCTACGATACCATTCTGGTCGATCTGGGAGATGAGCAGAGCATAGAGCAGTCTCTCTCCACCTTCTCTTCCCACAAGGTCAACATCGTTTCCATTGTGGATCAGGTGGGAGAAAGATCTCTCGTCCTCTTTGACGAATTGGGCGGCGGCACCGACCCTGTAGAGGGTGCGGCGTTGGCCATCGCGGTCATTGAATCCGTCCGCGAAGCGGGTGCTTGCTGTGTGGCGACCACCCACTATGCAGAGCTGAAGGCCTACGCCCTGGATACTCCCGGGGTGTGCAACGCCTCCTGTGAGTTCGACGTGGAGACCCTCAAGCCCACCTATAAGCTGGTCATCGGCGCCCCCGGTAAATCCAACGCCTTTGCCATTTCCGCCAAGCTGGGGCTTCCCGAGCGCATCATCCGCCGTGCAGAGATCCTTGTGAGCGCGGAGAATAAGAATTTTGAAAAGGTCATCGAGCAGCTGGAAAACAGCCGTGTACAAATGGAAAAAGAGCGCGCCGAGGCCGAAAGACTCCGCAGAGAATACGAGGCCTTCAAGGAGGCGTCCGAGCGTGAGATCCGCCAAAAGCTGGCAGGAGCTGAGCAAGAGGCTGAAAAGCTTCGCAAGCGTGCCGCAGGCATGGTGCAATCCGCCAAGGCCTCTTGCGATTACCTCTATGAACAGATGGATAAGATGCGGAAGGCGCAAGAAGCGGAAAAGGCCGCTGAAGAGCTGGAGAAGGCCCGCCGCGCCGTTCGTGAACATCTCCGCACAACGGGAGATCTGTTCGATCCCGTGGAAGTGCCTGAGGAGGACGACGGTACTTACGTCCTGCCCAGACCTCTCAAGAAGGGCGACAAGGTACGCCTCGTCAACATCCACAAGGAAGGTGTTGTTACCGACCTGCCCAAGAACGGGCTGGTGGCCGTCCAGGCGGGGGTCATCCGTACCAAGGCGAGACTGGAGGATATCCGTCTCATTGAGGAGGATGATACCAAAGCCAAGAAGCAACAGCCTAAGTCTGAGCGCCGTACCCAGTCCTCGGTGATGGTGGAGCGCTCTACCGTCTGTAAGGACGAGATCGACCTGCGCGGCATGATGGGCGACGAGGCTTGGTTTGCCGTTGACAAATATCTGGACGAGTGCATCCTGTCCAATATTCGCACTGTCCGCCTCATCCACGGCAAGGGCACGGGTGCCCTACGTCAAGCCCTCCATAGATACCTCAAAGGAGATAAACGCATTGTCTCCTTCCGCCTGGGCCGTTACGGTGAGGGAGATGGCGGTGTCACCGTTGTGGAGCTGAAATGATTTTTGTTGACAGAACGGGAGACCCTGCGCGGTCTCCCGTGTTTGGTTTATAGCCCGAAAACGAAACGGTTACGGAGACCACTTATCCCAAAAATCAACCAATTATCCCAAAAACACGGGCGGACGTCCGAAATAAGCTATACTGTTATCGTCTGGTGAGTCATATAAATTGTTGTTTGCCGGCAGTGCCGGCGGCCAATGCTCGGGGTTATTCAACCCATGCGAACAACATCCCACGAGGGGGAGACAACGATAAATTGTTGTTTATCTTACTAACTTTTCTTCCTACAGCGGAAGAAAAGTTACAAAAGAAGCGCCGCTGAGGGATAGAACCTACGGTTCTCCCTCAGAACCCAACTCCCATCGTGACGCACGCCGCTTTCAGCGGCT
>JAFTIL010000035.1 GCA_017456905.1 Clostridia bacterium | reverse complement strand
GGTCGCTACCAAGTCTGAGACCATCGGTCAGTTTGGTTATCAGTTTAACGGCGGCACCCCCGTTTATGACGCTGCTTGGACTCATGCAACCGAACAGCCCGTTATCGACGCTGCTAAGCAGCTGGGCGGTGTTAACGGTTCTCGTATGAAGATTTTCATTCCCGTTGCAGGTTTGGAGGGTGAAAATTCTCTCCGCATTCTTTACAAGGATGCTGACGGCAATGAGGTCTGCCTCAACGAGATCACCGTGATCATGCCCGCTGCTACCCCCGAGACTTCTATGAACGTGACCGTTAACGCGGCCGGCAACTTCGGCGCTGATGCCGCTGTTGACGCAACTGTGAATATGACCGACTCTAATCTGAAGGACATTTTCACCACCGTCACCCACGCCGCTGGCGACCAGGGCGTTGTTGTCAACGCCGCTGACGGTGCTTACTACAAGGCTCAGGGCTTCTCCGAGGCCTTCGTGAAGATGGACGGTAAGTACGCTTACGGCTTCCACATCCTCTCCTCGGCTAAGAAGCAGATGTCTTCCTTCTTCGTCCGCGGTTCTCAGGTCGTTCACTCCGCCGAACTCCCTGAACCCGATCCCGACGCAGGTCTGTTCCCCATCAGCAACTACTACGAGACCGACGGCCAGCCCAACGGTCACGCAGGTGCCGGCATTCAGGTCTGGGCTCAGAAGAGAGTCTTCCTCGGCATCAAGTACTACGATCCCAATGCCCGTACCAAGATCGGTACCGCATACTTCCTCATCGAGTTTGACGCCAGAGATGCTGATGTCATGATCATCGATAACGAGTCCGTGATCTATGTCACCGTCAACGGTGATCTGGTCGCCACCATCGAGCTGATCGGCGCAGGCAAGTCCTACGACGACGTCACCATCGGCGACGGCGCGACCTTCTGCGAGAAGGCCATCGTCACCTTGCACAAGCCTCTGAAGGAGGGAACTGCTGACGAATACGGCTTCCATCCCGACGAGAACGGTCAGTGCGTCATTGAGAACACCCTCGTGGTTGATACCCCCATGTCCGACATCGGTGTTGCTACCAGAACCGGTACTTTGGACTTTACCGAAATTTCTGTTAAGCCTCTGTCTTCCGTTGAGATCCCCACCATCCCCGGTGACGAGCCCGAGGAACCCCAGGCTCCTGCTGTTGTTCACGTTTCTCAGGACGAGATGTACTTTATCGACGGCAATTTGAACAAGATTGAAGGCACTGACGTTTACGCTCCCGGTCAGTATGACAGCTTCAACGGTGTTGTCAATTACACCCAGGGTACCCATGCAGCTCTGGCTGACTGGGGTTGGGTTGCTCTCAATACTGAGAACTACCAGTTTGGTTATATCCTTGACGGCGGAGAACTCATGGCCAATGCCGACTATACCGTAGAGGCAGGCGACGATGTTAAGGCTGAGGCAACTCGACTTGGCGCTTCCACCGCTTCCCGCTTTAAGGGCATCGTTTTGGTTTCTTGGTTCACCGTAGGCGAGCATAACGTCAAGTTCGTCGTTCAGGTGGACGGCGGTGAGATCATCACCCTCCGTGAGTACACTGTGATCGTGACCGCTGCTTGATCTGCTTTCCCTTTGGGGCTGACTCTTATGAGTCAGCCCCTTTGTGCTTTTAAGATTTAAATTGTGAGATATTTCGTCAAAATATAACAATTTTGTTTTGCGTACTATGACAATCTGCCTAAAAAGGGAAGAATAGTGAGTCGGAATGCACAAAATTCACAAAAAAACATAGGTAAATATCACAAAAATGTAGAAATCACCAAATTTGTTGACAAAAATATGTGAAAAAACACTCTTGACATTGTTGAAAATCATGATATAATAAAGATGTATAAGAAAAAGTGTACCTTTTTGCTCCCGCCGAGGGAGCTGAGCGGTAGTAAGAGGTGTGATGTATGACAAAAGACAAACTCCCCTTTGCCGACTGTGACGAGTTTACCCTGCAGGCCTCCGCCTGTCAAACGACCGAAGAAGAACTGATATCCCTTTTGAATCGAGCCCGAGAGGGAAGCACTGAGGCATATTTTGTTCTTCGACAGCGATACCGACCCTTGATCGATGCGTCCGTTTCCCGTTTCACAGCCCAAAGTATGTCCTTGCAGGAGCGCGAGGATCTCAGAGAAGAGGCAGAACGCGTGTTTTTGAGTGCCGTGTCTACCTACAATACCGAACAGGAGTCCGTGGATTTCGGCCTGTATGCCAAGATCTGTCTCCGCAACGGATTGGTGTCTGAGATGCGAAGCCTTAAGGCAAGACATCGTTTGGGTATCGTTCCTCTTGAGGCTGATGAGATTTCCGAAGCAGAGGATCCCGCCAGCGATCTTGTGGAGGCTGAGCGTTTTCATAGGCTCTATCAGATGATCCACCGTAGCTTGTCTCCCTTTGAAAATGACGTGTGGTGGCGCTTTGTTTCGGGTATCAGCGTCAAGACCATTGCAGGACAGGTGGGAAAGGATGAGCGCTCTGTCCATAACGCGATCTATCGCATCAGAAAAAAACTGAGATCTTTGCTTTCGGATGATGGCAAAGGGCTCTGATATACGAGGGCTTTGTCCCTCTGTTTGCCCCGATGGTTTAAGAAAAGCACGGAATTTCCGGGATGGCGGTGCGAGTCCGCCAAAGGGCATAAATTCATCAAAGTGAGGAAAAAACCATGTACGAAGAGGAAGTAATGGACACTGTCGCCGAGGAGACCGCTGAAGCTGTGGAGGAAGTCGCCGAGGAGGTCGTGTATCAGGACGAAACCTTGGTTTGCAAGGAGTGCGGCAACGAGTTCGTATTCACCGTAGGTGAGCAGCAGTTCTATGCCGAGAAGGGCTTTGTCAACAAGCCCAAGACTTGCAAGGCCTGCCGTGATGCCAAGAAGAACGCAGGAAAGCCCGAGCGTCAGTATTTCGAGGCAGTTTGCGCTGATTGCGGCGGCGTGGCAAAGGTCACCTTTGAGCCTAACCCCGAGCGTCCCGTTTACTGCAGCGCTTGCTTCGAAGCAAGAAGAAGAGCACGCGGCTGATGATGCCTCGCTCAAATAACAGACATCCCGCTTCGGATCCATGGTGCCTCTTGGTATATCCGTGCTGTTATCGTTTTGGTTTTGTCGGTTGATTGATCGTAGGACGCCGTGCGTCTGTCGGAGGTGCCGCTTGGCGGCACCTCCTTCTTCTATTTTGACATTGAATAAAAAGCGAGATGAAACTTTCATTTTGATCTTGAAAACACGAGCAAAAACTTGATATTATAAAACAAATTGAAATTTAAATAAAAAATCTTGCAAAAATTTCAAAAAGCACTTGCAATTTCGCAAAAGATAGTGTATAATAAGTGCATACCTCAAACAGGTGCGTTCACCTCATTCGTTGCGCGCCCTCAGAGGACATATTTATTAACCAAAGGAGATCATACCTATGTCCTACGTAGATGAGATCATTGACAGAGTCGTCAAAGAAAATCCCGGCCAACCCGAGTTCCATCAGACTGTGAAGGAAGTCTTGGATTCCCTCCGTCCTGTGGTTGAGGCCAACGAAGAAAAATATCGCAAAGAAGCACTTCTGGAGCGTATGACCATGCCCGAGCGCATTGTTATGTTCCGTGTTCCCTGGGTGGACGACAAGGGTCAGGCTCAGGTAAATATGGGTTATCGTGTTCAGTTTAACAGCGCCATTGGCCCCTACAAGGGCGGCCTGCGCTTCCATCCTTCGGTCAACCTGTCCATCATCAAGTTCCTTGGCTTTGAGCAGACCTTCAAGAACTCCCTGACCGGTCTCCCCATGGGCGGCGGTAAGGGCGGCTCCGACTTCGACCCCCGCGGCAAGTCCGACCGTGAGGTCATGGCCTTCTGCCAGTCCTTCATGACTGAGCTGTACCGTCACATCGGCCCCGATACCGACGTGCCCGCAGGTGATCTGGGTGTTGGCGCCCGTGAGGTTGCTTATATGTTCGGTCAGTACAAGAGACTGGTCAACCGCTATGAGGGCGTGCTCACCGGTAAGGGCCGCGCATTCGGCGGCTCTCTCATCCGTCCCGAGGCTACCGGCTTCGGTGCTGTCTACTACACCGTTGAGATGCTGAAGTATCTCGGTGAGGACATCAAGGGCAAGACTTTCGCTGTCTCGGGCTTCGGTAACGTGGCTTGGGGTACTGTCAAGAAGGTCACCGAGCTGGGCGGTAAGGTTGTCACCATTTCGGGCCCCGACGGTTACGTATACGATCCTGACGGCGTGAGCACCGAGGAGAAGATCGCTTATATGCTGGAAATGCGCGCGTCGGGCCGTGACAAGGTGCAGGACTATGCTGATAAGTTCGGTGTTCAGTTCTTTGCAGGCAAGCGTCCTTGGGAGCAGAAGGTTGACGTTGTCATGCCTTGCGCTACCCAGAACGAGGTCGGCATTGAGGATGCCAAGAACATCGTGGCTAACGGCGTGAAGTATTACGTAGAAGTATCCAATATGCCCACCACCGCTGAGGCCTTTGAGTACTTGAAGGAAAATGGACTGACCATCGCTCCCTCCAAGGCAGTAAACGCAGGCGGCGTGGCCGTTTCGGGTCTGGAAATGAGCCAGAACTCCATGCGTTACTCCTGGACCGCCGAGGAAGTGGATGCCAAGCTCCATCAGATCATGTCCGATATCTTTAACAACTCCGTGGCAGCTGCCAAGAAGTACGGCATGGAGGGTGACCTGGTGGCAGGCGCTAACATCGCAGGCTTCGAGAAGGTTGCCGACGCCATGCTTGCACAGGGTCTTGTCTGATGTAAGGCAATATTCAAGGAAGGGAAGTACTTGTTGCTTTCCTTCCTTATTTTCTTACGAAAAGCACCAAATCACCTTGACATTTTCCCTTCTTTCGTGTAAAATATAGACAGTAGAATCTCTACATATACTTGGCCACCTCTAAAAACTCTCTCGCTGACGAATCGGCGGCACTTTCTTTGGCACTTCTTCACAAATATTCTTCACGTAGCTCCTGCTACGCGTGCGAATTTTTGTTCGAATTGCCTAACAAATTGCTCGCCGCTCGTTCAGC
>JAFTIL010000110.1 GCA_017456905.1 Clostridia bacterium | reverse complement strand
CACGCGATAGCCGCTGAAAGCGGCGTGCGTCACCTTGAGAGGGTTTCTCAAGGGAGATGCTTCTCCCTTGAGCGGCGCTCTTTTGGAGCTTTTCTCTCGACGAGGAGAGAAAAGCGAAAAGAAGCTAAACAACAATTTATCGTTATATAACCCATCGCGTGATGAAGCGCGCACGGGATGCACCTCCCCGATATCGGAAGCCGCACTGCGGCCAACAATTTGTCTCAATATCAAGAAGAAGGACAATACTATGAAAGAAAGAAAACTCGGCTACGCCGTTTTGGGCCTTGGTATTGGTATGGCCCACGCAGACGCGGCTTACACCTCTGCAAACGCTGACCTTGTAGCAGTTTGCGATCTTGATCAAGCCCGCCTGCAAAAAGCGGGGAAAAAGTATAAAGACGTGACTCTGTATACCGATTTTGAAGCCCTGCTCAAGGATCCCCGCGTGGATATCATCAGCATTTGCCTCCCCTCAGCTATGCACGCCGACTTTGCCGTCCGCGCCATGGAGGCAGGGAAGCACGTCCTGGTAGAAAAACCCCTGGACATCACTCCCGAACGCGCCGCTTTGATCGAGGAAGCCCGCGCCCGTACGGGTATGACCTGCGGCGTGGTGCATCAGAATCGCTTCAACGCCAATATGTATCCCATCCGTGAGGCCATTGACAGCGGCAAGCTGGGGAAGCTTATCCTCGGCACCTTCGGCGTCAAATGGTACCGAGAGCAGTCCTATTACGACAACGGCGGCTGGCGCGGCACCTGGGAGATGGACGGCGGCGGGTCGCTGATGAACCAGGCCGTGCATACCGTGGATCTCATGCAATGGCTTATGGGGGACGTGGAATCAGTTACCTCCACCATGGGCATTTATGATCACGATATCAAGACAGAGGACATGACTGCTTCTCTCGTAAAGTTCAAAAGCGGTGCAGCGGCTACCTTTGTCAGCACTACCTGC
This sequence comes from Clostridia bacterium, assembly GCA_017456905.1. Lineage (GTDB taxonomy): Bacteria > Bacillota > Clostridia > Oscillospirales > CAG-272 > CAMEON01. The sequence goes on along the minus strand of JAFTIL010000110.1, from coordinate 4,420 downwards.
GCCTATCCCGGTATCTCCACCGAGATCATGCTCTACGGCACGGGGGGCTCCATCGAAGCCGACGCCGATACCCTCAAGGTCTGGAAAATGAAAAACGCCCCCGATGAGGAGGCAGAGGAGGCAGAGATGCTGTCTCTGTACGGTGGCGGAAATCTTGAAGTCTTGTCCCACGAGCCCCGCCGTCTTTTTGGCCACGCTCACGTGGTGGAGGATATGATCCTCGCCGTCCGAGACGGCCGTGACCCCGAGGTCATGCCTGCGGAAGCGCTTAAGGCGGTCAAGATCGTCTGCGCGGTATATGAATCCGCGAGAACGGGGAAAACCGTGCATTTTTAATAAGAGAAAAACGGCGTGACCGATTGGCCACGCCGTTTTGACCATTATTTTACGCCTTGGTATAATCAGTGTCTTTCATAACCAGCAGAATGATGCCGGCGATTATGTTTACGAACAGAAGTGTGACAATCTTCCAACCGGTGCTGATGTCATCAGCCTTTTCGGCAGTCTTGAGTTTCTTCAGAGCGATAGCGCCCAGGATCAGGGGGAAAATGAGGTAGAACTGGAAAATCATACCCAGGATAATAAATACCTTTGCAGCTGTTTTCATGATTTGTCTCCTTATAATAGTGTTATATGTAAGCTGTGCTTACATTAATTTTATTATAACATACTTTTGTTGTTCCGTCAAGTTGTTTTGTTGATTTGTAACAAGGAAATAAGTACAAATTTTTTTGCAAAAATTTGTCACATGTGCTCGTAAGATTTTGTCATAGATATCGTAGGAGGGAAGGTAAATTGCAAAAAAAGCCCGCCCATAAAGGACGGACTTCTATACAGCAGGTTTTTGTTTTTTGCACAGGGGACCTTTTCGGATCCCCTGTGCGATTTTGCCTGGTGGCGAAAATTACTTGATCTCGACGGAAGCGCCAGCCTCTTCGAGCTGAGCCTTGATCTTGTCGGCCTCGTCCTTGGAAACGCCTTCCTTGACAGCCTTGGGGCAACCCTCAACCATGTCCTTAGCTTCCTTCAGACCCAGACCGGTGATCTCACGGATAACCTTGATAACGTTCAGCTTCTTATCGCCGAAGCCGGTCATGATAACGTCGAACTCAGTCTTCTCCTCAGCAGCGGGAGCAGCAGCACCGGCAGCAGCACCGGCAACAGCAACGGGAGCAGCAGCAGATACGCCGAACTCCTCCTCAACAGCCTTTACCAGCTCGTTGAGCTCAAGAATAGAGAGGGACTTAACACTCTCAACAATAGCAAGAATCTTCTCGTTTGCCATTTTAGTATTCCTCCTAAATGAATGAATAGTTTTTTGTGTAGGTGGGCGATCTTGGCCTCACCGTGTGAATGATTTACTTTTCAGTAAAGAGCAGAGTGGCTTTTTTAGGAAGCCGTCGGCAACTCATGCGGGCTGATTAAGCCTCGGCAGGAGCCTCTGCGGGAGCCTCGGTAGCTTCGGCGGGAGCGGCTTCGCCCTCCTCCAGCTTCTCGGCAACGGCCTTGATGGCGTAAGCGAACTTGTAAACAGGGGACTGGATGCTGCCCAGGAACTTGGCGATGAGGACTTCCTTGGAAGGAATGTCGGCCAATTCCATGACACCGGCGTTGTCCAGAACCTCGCCGTCTACGTAGCCGGCCAGGATCTTAAAGGACTCGATCTTCTGATCGTACTCCTTCAGGATCTTTGCAGGAGCGATGGGGTCGTTCTCGCTGATAGCGATAGCGGTCATACCCTCAAGTACGTTCTTGAGCTCACCGTAACCGCACATCTCGCAAGCACGGCCGGTCATGGTGTTCTTAACGACCATGTACTTAACGCCTGCCTCACGAAGAGCCTTGCGCATGGCGGTGTCGTTATCAACGGTGATACCCTGATAGTTAACGATCACGCCTGCAGCGGAACCCTTGATCATTTCGGCCAGCTCAGCGACCTGCTTCTGCTTTTGTTCCAGAATTGCAATACTAGGCATTTTTGTTTTTCACCTCCCAGTGTGAAGAATGGTGCGTATAACGCAAAAAAAGAAATCCTTCTCCCGAAAAGCTTACGCCCCCGAAGAAAGACCTCACAAAAATTGCCGCAACTTGGCGACTTTCTCTATATGATCTCCTCGGCAGGGAAGCAGAACTTTTACGGGAACCTGCTGTCTTTGGATAATTGATTGTTACATCTCAAGGCAAACTGCCTCTTGTAACCACTCGTGTATTATAACATACCACGAGGGATTTGTCAAGAGGCAGTTTCAAAAAATATTCGTGAAAAAAACACAAAGTTTTTGGGATTGGATTGTGCAAACGGCACAAAAATCATGAGATCCGAGTGGGATCGGCCAGCTCGCGGAAGGTGAAGGCATCGTAACCGGGGATCAAAAGATACTTGTTACCATTGACCCCCTTGATCTCCGCCTCCAGATAGGAGAGAACGTTAATGCCCGCCCAGGCTCCCTGCTTGACGTAAGGCTTGTAGCCGGGCGAATCAAAGGCGTGCGCCTTGTACCACGCGTCGATGTGGACCTTGCGTTTCACCTCGCGCATCTCTCCGATGTCCCTGACGTTGATCCTGATCAGGGCGTCCTCGTCGGAAAGGCAGAGGTCATCTCCCTCTCGCCAGATACACACGGGGATATTTTCAAACTGACCGTCCTTGCGTGCGGGAACAACTTCCTTGGGCGTTTCCATATATAAGTAAGGAAGCACGTCGATCTCGCGGACGGCCTCGGGGATGCCCAACTCGGCGCGGATGGCCATGGCGCTGGTGGTCAGCAGGATTTCGCGCTGCTTGGACGAGGGGCGAAACAGAGCTTCGATCTTAGAACTGAAGATAATAAACGCAATAAATAAAATCTCGAAAACAAGATCGCCCCATGCTTCCCAAAAATCGGGGAAAAGCCATTTGAGCAACAGAGAGAGGGGAAGGATCGAGAACATGAAAGCGATGGAAACCAAATATGCGTACCATGGCGTTTTGTCTTTGTTCAGCTCCAACCGTGCCGCTTTTTCGGATAATCTTTCGGCCTCGGGAGACAGCCGCTTGACCACGAACTCATTGTCATCCAATATGTCAAAGGGCTTTGTCTTGCTGTAAGCAAACAGATTGTCATGCCCGCGGGAAATGGGGGGATCGGATGATGGATGCTTCATGTTGCCGCCCCTCCCGCCAAAGCCTCGATGTCGATCACCTTTTTCAGCTCCTTCAGGTCATACCCCGGCACCAGCATCTCAAAGGTTTCGCCCGTGGACTCTGAGACCACTTCCACGCCGTGATAGATACGGGTCTTGTACTCTAAAATGCCGCACTTTTTCAGCTTGTAGGCCGCGTATTTTTCGTCGGTGGGCTCGTCGTCCTTCAGCCAGAACTCAATACGGTAATCCTGATCGTAGGTGCGGTAGCCCTTGATGTCGCCAAGGGGGATCTCGTACAGTCCCACGCCGTCAAAAATACAGAGCTTGCCGTCTTTTGTATGCATAGACATGGGGGAGTTGTCAAATTGATTGGCTTTCTTTTCGGGAATTTGCTTCTCTCCCTTTTTCTTATAGCCGTGGGGCAGGATCTCCACCGACACATCATCGTCGGGAATGCCCAGTTCAGCACGTGCAATCTTGCTGGCTTCGTCGATGCGGGCAGCCATGGCCTCAAAATCCACGTCCTTCAGACCGTTTGAGTCCATGCCGTTCTTCTTCCATTGAAGTTGCTTTATCTTATAAAGAAAGATAAGGGCGGCAATCATGCCCACGATGGGGAGGAAGATGAGGGGCGTGTTCTCCAAAGCCTCCACGCGGGTGGCCAGCATGAAGCAGAGCAGCGACAAGCCAAAGCTTACGAGGATGGCCAAAAGATACTTTTTCTCTTTGGATTTGATGCTCTCCTTTTCCTCGTCGCTGATCTTGGGGGCATCGTCATCGTCTTCGTAGTTCATCATGACCTCGGTCTCGGGTGAGACACGGGACACCAGGTAAGGGTTTTCAAAGGGTTCGTATGCCTCGCTGTCTTCAACGACTTGGTGAGTGAATAGGTTTTTCATGTTTTTCTCCTTATAAGTAATGGGGGCGCGGATGCTCCCATTATTTATGACGATATTTTCGGGGGATCTTACAGAGAGGTGAAAAAATGTAAATTGTTGTTTAGCTTCTTTTCGCTTTTCTCTCCTCGTCGAGAGAAAAGCTCCAAAAGAGCGCCGCTCAAGGGAGAAGACTCTCCCTTGAGAAACCCTCTCAAGATAACGCACGCCGCTTTCAGCGGCTATCGCGTATAGGCTGTCAGCCAACGCCGTTTACCCGCCCCCACGGCGGAGCGCCTCGGGGCTCATCAAAAACCTGTTTCTGCTCCCTGATTGGGAGTGATAGGGCAAATTCAGGGCCGTACCCGTGAACCCACAGTTCTGACAGCGAATGGAAGTGAGAAATTGGCTCTTTGCCT
>JAFTIL010000109.1 GCA_017456905.1 Clostridia bacterium | reverse complement strand
GGGGATGGTGTCCTCCTCGCAAGCTCGGGTGACGGAGAGGGTTCATTAGGTGGTAATTCGCGTTTTTACCCTCTCACCCGCCCGTCGCATTCGCTGGGCGGGAGCTCTCCCAAAGGGAGAGCCTTACATCGTGCATCCTCTGCTAAACAACAATTTACCGCTTTATCGCCCTTCGCGGGATGTCGTACGCATGGGATATGCATCCCCGGCATTGGCCGGCGGCACTGCCGCCAAACAACAATTTAACAAAAAATAAAACGCATAAAACTCACCATAGCCTTGCATAATAACCGCGAGGAAGGCGCGATGAGCTACTGTGTACTCACGATGGCTTCCGAAAAACTATAAAAAGGCAGGTATTACCATGTCCGAATCCAATAAGCGCAACTGCGGCGGCTTTGGCTGCGATCATATCAAGGGCGTCTGCTGCGACGTGAAGAACTGCACCTATCACGACGGCGAGACCCATTGCACCGCCAAGGAGATCACCGTAGGTCCCACCTATGCATCTTCCTCCAATGACACCGTCTGCGCTACCTTCAAGCCCAACGAGGAAATGAAGGGCTGATCGTCATTCTCAAACTCCCCCGAGTCTTGGTGATTCGGGGGAGTTTTGTCAAGGAATAAGTATCATACGAATGGGGCAGGGGCCCCATGGGGTGCGACGCGAGCTTACGGTCGCGTGATCTCTGCCCAAGCAGCTATTACGATAGAAGTTTTTGAGGGGTCAAGGGGAACTTTTTTCAAAAAGTTCCCCTTGCGTACTCCTTGCGTACTCCTTACCCCTTACAATAACTCAGAACGGCGGAAGGCATATCCTCGGCCTTGATGACCTTGGAAAAGCGCACCTCGCGGTCGGCCAGGCCGCACAGAGGGTAGGGGATCGCCACGCCCGTTTCCTCGGTCAACTGATCCAAGGCGGACAGGGGATCCTTGGGGAGATTTTCTCCGCCCGACAGAGACGCATACACGTCAGCGGCGAACTTGTAAGGGCTGGCGGTAGAGGCAACCACCATGGGAACGGTCTCCTCGCCCTTGTCGGCGAGATACTGCTCTGCGGCAGACAGCGCCACGGCGGTGTGGGTGTCGGGCAGATAGTTGTAGCTCTTGTAGTAATTCTGAATGGTGGCGGCGGTGGCGCACTCGTCTGCAAAATAACCCGAGAAATTTTCGGAAATGGCAGACTTGACAGCCTGATCCACGGTGTAAGCGCCCGTCTCCTTGAGGGAAGCCATATAAGCGGCGGTGGCATCCTCACCGGCGGTGAAGCAGAGCAGACGCTCCAGGTTGCTGGAAATGAGGATATCCATGGAGGGAGACATGGTCAGATGGAAGGCACGGTTGCGGTCGTAGGTGCCCGTACGCAAAAAGTCGGTCAAAATGTTATTTTTATTAGAGGCGCAAACAAAATGACGGATGGGCAGACCCATGAGCTTGGCGATATAAGCGGCAAAAATGTTGCCGAAATTGCCCGTGGGCACGCAAACGTCCATGACGTCGCCCATCTTGATCACACCCTTGGAGAGCAGATCGCAATACGCGGATACGTAGTAGACGATCTGGGGGGCGAGACGGCCCCAGTTGATGGAGTTGGCAGAGGAAAGCACGTAGCCCTCCTTGTCCAGAGTCTCAGCCATGGTCTTGTCCGAGAAGATGTTCTTGACGCCTGTCTGAGCATCGTCGAAATTGCCGTAAATGGCGGTGACGTTTACGTTGTCGCCCGTCTGGGTGGCCATCTGCAGTTTTTGCACACGGCTGACACCGTCCACAGGATAGAACACCATGATCTTGATGCGGTCAATGTCCTTGTAGCCCTCCAGTGCGGCCTTGCCCGTGTCACCCGAGGTGGCCACCAGAATCAAAGCGTCACGGGTCTCGCCGGTTTTGACCAGAGCGCGGGAGAGCAAACGGGGCATGATCTGAAGTGCCATATCCTTGAAGGCGGCGGTGGGACCGTGCCAAAGCTCAAGACTGTAAATATTGTCATGTACGTGAACGAGGGGAGCCGCGCCGCCGGGGAAGGAAGACTCACAGTAAGCGGCGGTACAGTCGGACAGAAGCTCGTCATAGGTGTAGTCGGTGAGGAATTTGCCGAGGATCTTGGCCGCACGGACAGGATAGGACTCGTTGCACAACACTGTGATCTCGTCGGCTGTCAGAGCGGGGATGGTCTCGGGGATGAACAGACCGCCGTCGGGGGCCAGACCCATTTTGATGACTTCTGCGGCGGTGTACTTCTTGTGACTTGCGTCACGGGTGGATTGATACATCATGGTGTTTTGCTCCTATATGAGAAAATTGGAAATACTTAAATCAAAGATTTTTCATGGCGAACTCGAAGAAATTCTTCCAGAAGATCTTGTCGATCAGCTCGTCGCTGTAGTTGTGCTTGCCGAGAAGCTCCGCGAAATTCGCCAGATGTCCCACGTGGTCAAAGCCTTGGGGCGGATCGGTGCCGTCCCAGTCCGCGCCGAAACCTACGATGCTTTCACCGCCCAAGGACAGATAGTGCTCCAAATGGCGGAGTAGATCGGTCTCGTCGGCGGGGCGCAGGGAAGTGTCGGTCAGATGAGAGGGACACAGGCTGATGCCCACGATACCGCCCAGCTTTTTGATGTGTTCAAAATGACGGTCGCGCAGGTTTCTCGTGTGTCCGTAGACCGCATGAGCATTGGAGTGGGATGCAATAAAAGGTCTGTTGTATTCATAAGCGATGGGAATGAGGTCGTCCACCACTTCCTCCGAGGCGTGGGATACGTCGGGCGTGATCCCCACCTCAAAGCATCTGCGCGCCACGGCGCGGCCGAAATCCGTGAGATGGCCATGGGTGTCGTGAGAGCCGCCAATGCAGGTCTCGCCGCCCCAAAGCAGGGTCATATACTTAACGCCCATCTCGGCGAGAATGTCCACACGCTCGATCTTACCTGCGGTCAGACGGGCATCCTCCACGGCGAGAATGGCGGCGTGCTGTCCCTTCTCCCAAGCGGCTTTCAAGCCTTCCGCATTGGTGACACGCACCGCTTTTCCGTCGGTGGCGGCAATCTCCTTGTCGAAATTCTCGGCGATCTTGAGAAAATCCTCCCAGCAGGTCTCGTCGTCCTTCCGCCGATTGCTCCAAACGGCGTAATACTGGGCGTATTTCGGATAAACGGACGCTTTTTCAAGATCTATGTGACAGTTGTTTTGGGAAAGTCCGCATCCTCTGTGATACAGCTCGTAGGCGGTGTCACAATGGGTGTCAAACAAACAGGGAATCATGTAAAAACCTTCTTTCAAAGTGATTATTTTGCCCCGAAGGCGTTGCGGATGCAGACCACCTCGTCGACAACGGGCGTATTTCCTTGATAGGATACGTAGACCTCCACCACGTCGATACGGGGTTGTTTATTCGTCGGGTGTGCGCGAAGATAGGCTTCGGCGGCCAGCACGGTGTTTCGCTTCTTGTCTCGGCCCACAGCCCGTGCGGGGCGTCCGAAGGGAGAGGGCTCACCATAGGATTGCTTGCGGGTCTTGACCTCCACAAATACCAGGGATACGTCATTTTCCATGACGAGATCCAGCTCGCGGTGAGAAAAACGCAGGTTTCGTCCCGCCACGCGATAGCCTTGCTTTTCGTAATATGCAGCGGCGGCGTCCTCTCCGAGGCGGCCGACCGTCAGCTTGTCGGGCTTTTCGGCGGTATTCATGCTTCGTCCCCGTTCAAAAAACGAATGAATTTCGTCCGATGGATGGGTGCGGGGCCGTGCTTGCGGAGGGCCTCCATGTGCTGTTTGGTGCCGTACCCCTTGTGCTTGGCAATGCCATACTGGGGGTAAGCCCTGTCCATTTCCAGGCATTGACGGTCACGGGTGACCTTGGCCAGAATGGAGGCGGCGGCGATGGACATAGAACGAGCGTCTCCCTTGATCACAGCCTCGGCAGGGATCTGAAAGTCGCGGCTGATGTTGCCGTCGATCAAAGCGTAGTCCGCAGGGTAGGGGACACCCTCGGGTGTCTTCAGATTTTCAATGGCGCGGCGCATGGCCAGAAGGTCGGCCTCCAAAATGTTGGTTTCATTGATCTCGTCCACCGTGCCCTCGGCAATACCGTAAGCGACGGCGCGCTCGCAGATCAGATCAAACAAAGCCTCGCGCTTCTTGGGCGTCAGCTTTTTGGAGTCGTTGAGCCCGGGCAGCTCCACGTCCTCAGGAAGGATGCAGGCGGCGGCGACCACAGAGCCGCACAAAGGGCCGCGCCCTGCCTCGTCTACACCGCATATCGCGGAAAAACCTTGATGCTTCAATGACTTTTCAATCTCAAAATCAGGCATTTTTATCCTCGCTTTCGGCAGGTACAGCTACATCGGAAGCCGCCTCGCTTTTGAAGATCTCGGTTTTCTTTTCGGGCAGGGGAGGGAGCTCGTCAATGGTCATCTTGCCGATGCGGGCGGCGCGGAATTCGTCCACCAAAAGGTTGGCCGCGCGCTCGGTGTCAACGTGTCCGCCGGGGATGAGACAGCCCCGCTTCTTGCCGATCAGGGTCATGAGGTCAATGTCGGACAGCTCTTGCCATCCGTCGGTGTCGGCCAGCTTGTATCTGGCGGCCAATTCCTTGGGATACATATCCCGCAGACGGCGCACCAAAATCAGACCCAGCCGCTCCACGTCCAGAATATCGTCCTTGATGGCACCCGTCAGCGCCAGATTTTCGCCCACCACTTGATCCTCGAACTTGGGCCAGAGCACGCCGGGCATATCCAAAAGGTCAAGCCCCAATTTGGTGGTGACCCATTGCTTGTTTCTCGTGACACCGGGGCGGTTCTCAGCCTTGGCCTTGACACCGCCGCTCATGCGGTTGATGAGGGTGGATTTACCCACGTTGGGCACACCCACCACCATGGCGCGCAAATGCCGTCCTGACATACCTTTTTCCTCGTAGCGCTCCACGCGCTCGTGAAGCACCCTGCGGATGGCGTCGGGAAGCTTGTTGATGCCTTCACCCGTCACACAATCGCAAAGGATGCAAACGGTGTGATCGTCGGTGTAGCGCTTAACAAATTCGCGGCTCTTGGCGGGATCAGCCAAAGAGGCCTTGTTGAGCAAAAGGATGGTAGGCTTTTGACCCGTCAGCTTGCGAAGCTCGGGATTTCTCGAGCTCACGGGTACACGGGCGTCCAGTACTTCGATGATGATGTGTACGTTTTTTAAATTGTCGGATATCAGTCTCCGTGTTTTGGCCATGTGGCCGGGAAACCATTGAATATGCTCACTGGGCATGGGCATACCTCGCTTTCTTTTTTTCGGAGGTTATGGGGTGTGATCACCGCTCTAACAATTTCCTGTTTTAAAGGTTCTTGGAAGGGGCCCTCGTAACATCAATACCCGAATGGGGCAGGGGCCCCATGGGGTGCGACGCGAGGCTGTGGGTGTGTGATCACCGCTCTAATAATTTCCTGTTTTTAAAGGTTCTTGGAAGGGGTCAAGGGGAAACCTTCTTGCAAGAAGGTTTCCCCTTGCGTACCCCTCACTCCTCACTCAAACTCCGTATAAGGATTCAATCTGCAAATCACCTTGCCGAGGACGCGGCGCTCGTCCACGAAGCCCACCTCGATGGAGCGGCTGTCTGCGGAATTGTTGCGGTTATCACCCATGACGAAGAGACACCCCTCGGGGACGGTGGTCTCAAAAATACCCTTGGTGTAGTCGAAATCATAGGCGGGAGGCAGGGTCCAGTAGGGGATCTCGGCGGTGCCGGCGTCATTGAGCAAAGATATATAGGGCTCGTCAAGGAGAACGCCGTCTACGTAGACCTTTCCGTCAAAATAATTGATCTTAACGGTCTGCCCCTCGGTGGCGATGACGCGCTTGACCAGCGGCTCGTTGAAGCGCGTGTAGGTATCGCTGGTCTGATGGAACACGATGATGTCACCCGCCTCTACCTCGGCAAGGCTGGCGGTGAGCAGCATCTCGTTGTGGTACAGCGTCTTCATCATGGATTTGCCGTTGACGCGGCAAAGGCGCACGCCAAAAGTGAAGATCAGCAATACGACGCAGACGGATAACACGAGTATTTCCAGATACTCAAGCATTACGGCCACAAAGGGCTCTTTTTTCTTTTCAACGACGGCTTCTCCTGCCGCGGATTTTTGTGTTTCAAGACCCTCTGTGTTGGTAGGCTCTTGGTTGTTCAACGTGGGATCCGTCATGTCAGACCTCCTTTTGTTTATTGGATCATGCGAGAGAGCAGGGAATGCCCCTCGGGGATATAGATACCTGTCTTGCCCGCTTCCGCCTCGGTAAAGGCGGTGATCCCCTCTGCCTCCTGCTCGGAGTCGTACAGGAAGAAGGGGACGGGAGCGGAGGAGTGGGTGCGGATGGCCAAAGGCGTGGGATGGTCGGGCAGGACCAGAATTTTGAAGGCCTCGCCGCTCTCCTTCAGGTATTCATATACAGGCTTTAAGATCAAAGCGTCGATCTTTTCAATGGAAAGCACCTTGTTTTCAACCTCGGCGCGGTGACCGCACTCGTCGGGCCCCTCCACGTGGACGTACACGAAATCGGCACCGTCGGCGAACGCCTTGATGGCCGCTTGGGCCTTGCCGTCATAGTTGGTGTGCACGTTGCCCGTGGCACCCTCCACGTCGATGGATTTCATTCCCGCGCACAAACCGATGCCCTTGATCAGGTCAACGGCAGAAATGACCGTGCCGTCCACCCCCCATTTTTCCTTGAAATTGGGGAGCTGAGGCTTTTTGCCGGGACTCCACAGCCAGGCCGTGTTGGCAGGCCTCAGCCCGCGGGCACGGCGCGCCTCGTTGACGGGATGATGATTGAGAATATCGTAGCTGGCCTTCATGAGCGCACGGAACTCCGCTCCGCCATTTGCCTCAGAGGGGAGATAATCGCGGATGCAACGGCCGATGATGTCGTGAGGGCGGGAAAAATCGTAATGCTCGTCGCCGTCCTTCCAGATCAGACAGTGGCGGTAGCTGATACCCGTGTGGAATTTTCTGATCTCATTCCCAAGAGCCGCGTCCAGCGCCTTGATCAGCTCGTCAGCCTCGGCGGTGGTGATCTCGTCGGCCGAGTGATCCAGCATGATCTTTTCCTCATAGGGGAGATCGTCGTCGGATATGGTGCAAACGTTGCAACGATACGCCGTTTCATCGGGTGCCATTTCGATGCCCATGCTCACCGCCTCCAAAGGAGAGCGCCCGTGGGAATAGATCTTGGGATCGAAGGACAGGATGGCCATATTGGCCGTGTCGCTCTCGGGAACCATGCCCTGAGGTACGTTCAGTACGTGTCCTGCCACAGACTTGGCGGCAAGCATATCCATGGTGGGCTTGTGTGCCGCCTCCATGGGCGTTTTATGGTTCAATGCGGCAACGGGCTCGTCGGCCATGCCGTCGGGAATCAGTACGAGGTATTTCATGGGAAAGACAGACCTTCTTTCAAAATTTAAAATCAGTATATTATAACATATTTTTATCTTAAAGACAACAGGGTAGCGCAATAATTCAAGAAAAATTTATAAAAAATTACTTCTTTTCTCTTGTACTGTGTCCGAATGTATGTTATACTGTATGGGTAAAGCTCCCGAAAGGAATGAAATGGATATGAATCAAGAAGATAAACGCCCCGAAGAGATGTCTCCGCAGGAGGAGGGAAATACCCCTAACCGTTTTGAAGAGGAAGCCCGCCTTGCCAAAGAGGCCACGAACCGCCTCAAAAGGATCATCCTCATCATCGCCGCCGCCATGGTGGTTTTCGTCGTGGCTGCCCTCGTGCTCATGCCGATCCTCGACAGAGCCATCAGCGGCTCCGAGCAAAAAAACGAAGAGACCACCGTTCGATATAATACCGTCATCTACTATGACCCCGATTATGATTATGATATCATGCAGGATCGGGAGTATCTGGAATTGGATCGCTACATTTATTATAAGGATGCGCGCACGGGTGAGACCATCATCCTGCTCGATCAAGATATACCCGGCTACGGTGAAGGCATGGTCACGTTAAAAGCCATGATCGACGCCATCATCGCAGGCGATCATGAAACCTATAATTCCTTGTTCAGCAGCAATTATTTTGCCGTGGAGGGCAGGGAACCCGAGCCTCCCTTTACCATGCAACAGGTCTACGATATTCTCATCACCCACATTGAGGTGACCGACGTGATAGACGAGAAGCTCGGCAGATACACTCAGTACGAATACACCGTGGAATATAAGATCCATAAAAATAACGGTACCTTCCGCACCGATCTGGGGCACGACGACTCGAGAAAGCAGTATTTTATCCTTTCCGACAGCACGGGAGATCAGGTGCTCATTGATCAGATCCTTGGATACAACTATAAAAACTGAATATCTCAACCGCCGCGGAAAATTTATGCGGCGGTTTTACTATTTCAGAGGTGGTCCGTTTTGTGCAACACGCCGAACATGGTCGGACAGCCTGTGGAAAATAGTGTAAATCTATTGACAAAAGAGTTGGATTGTGTTAAAATCTGAGTAAGCATTTTTGGGGGATGCTCTTTTTGTGCTTCCCTCAAAGCTGTAAAGACAAGAAAGGAAGAAAATGCAATGAAAAAGTTACTCATTCTTGCAACCCTCCTGTTGGTTCTGGTTGTAGCTGTCGTTGCTTGTACCGAGACTCCCGCAGGTCCCGGCGAAGAATCGACTGTCGAAGCTACTCAGGAACCCGCAACGGATGCTCCTACTGAGGAACCTACCCAGGCTCCCACTGAAGCACCCACAGACGCTCCCACAGAGGAGCCCACAGACGCTCCCACTGAGGAGCCCACCGACGCTCCCGTCACCGAGGAGCCCACCGAGGAGCCTACGGAAGCTCCCACTGAGCCTCCCGTAGACCCCAATGCCCCCCTGCACACCGTAGCGCCTGATTTCCTGGCTAACTACGCTGCACAGACCGGCAACATGGTCTGCTGCAATGACCTGGGCACCACCGAGAGCCTTACCGAAGCAGGCAGAACCTTCTTCCGCCTGACCTCCGCCGGCGGCGATCCCTACATCGCCTTCATCGACGGCAGTAAGAACCTGAAGGTTGGCCGCTACATGGCCATCTCCTACCGCACCAACTCCGCTAAGGTCGGTCAGTTCTTCATGGGCTCCGGTCAGGGTTGGACCGGTAACGGCGACCAGTTCCTCCAGGATTGGAACGAGGATGGCAACTGGAACCTGGCCATCATCGACCTGGATAACGTTGGTCTGACCGCTTTGACCGACTACGTCCTGAACTACGCACGTCTCGACTTCTTCACCGAGGCAGGTGCTGAGGGTGATTACTTCGACGTAGAGTACATCGGCTTCTTCAGCAGTGCCGAGGCAGCAGAGAAGTACAACTTCGAGATGCACAAGGCTCCCATGTGGGATGCTGACAAGTCTGTCATCGCTCACCAGAGCTTCGACCAGTTCTACTACGGCAACGGCAGTCACGATGAAGCTGCTCTCGACGAAAACCTCACGCTGTACCATGCTGCTAACCGTCCCGACTGGGATTTCGTAGCAGATATGGAGGGTAAGGATCACGAGTATCTGACCTACTGGGGTTGGGTCGCTACCAAGTCTGAGACCATCGGTCAGTTTGGTTATCAGTTTAACGGCGGCACCCCCGTTTATGACGCTGCTTGGACTCATGCAACCGAACAGCCCGTTATCGACGCTGCTAAGCAGCTGGGCGGTGTTAACGGT
>JAFTIL010000108.1 GCA_017456905.1 Clostridia bacterium | reverse complement strand
CCCTGCACCTCATGCGGGTGGCCGGCAGTGCCGAGGGCGGCCGTGAGCGCCTCGGCGCGCGGCGGAAGCCGCAAGAAAATTTTCGAAAAACAAAATTGGTGTTTCCGAAAAAGTAGAACCCACAAAAATTCTCTTGTGGAACAAGGAAGTTTTGCTTCGCAAAACAATTTGATTATTTTCAGGGCGCTCAAGGCCGCCCCCGAAACCGCCGGCCATTTATCATAGGTTCAGGGGGCTACGCCCCCTGAACCCCCAGGATCATCTGACCCCCGAAAGATTCGGAGGTTGCCCCGCTAAACAACAATTTACCGCACCAACACCCCCTCGCGGGATGTGGCTCGCACGGGATGCACTGCCCCGAGCCAGAGCCCCACCGCAGGTGGCGAGTCAGAGCCGCCCCGCAGGGGCCAATTTACAACTCAAATATCATCACAACGAGGTGCCTTATGTCTACCTTCCCTGACCGATTAAAAGAGGCCATGTCCCTCCGCGGGATCCGCGCCACCGTGCTGTCTCAGACCACGGGATTGTCCAAAGCCCGTATCAGCCAGTACACCCATGGGGTCTATTCTCCCAACGGCGACGCTTTGTGCCGCTTAGCTACCGCCTTGTCTGTTTCGGAGGCGTGGTTGCTGGGCAAGTCCGATATCATAGAGCCTGAAAATCCTTCACTTCCCGACAGACTCTCCCGCGTTCACTACCGTCCCTTCCCCGTGCTGGGTGACATCGCCTGCGGTCTGCCCGTCCTTGCGGTAGAGCAGATGGACGAATTCATTTCCGCTCCCGACGACACCGACGCGGATTTTATCCTCGTGGCCAAAGGTGACAGTATGATCGGCGCCAGGATCTTTGACGGAGACGAAGTGTTCATCAAGCAGGCGGATATGGTCAACAACGGCGAGATCGCCGCGGTCATTGTGGACGATGAGGCGACCCTCAAGCGGTTCTTCTACTACCCCGAGGAAAATCGTCTGGTGCTGGAGCCCGAAAACGCCAAATATCGCCCTATGATCTACGAGGGAGAGGATCTAAACCGCGTACGCATCGTGGGTCGTGCTGTCTCTGTTTTGAGCAAGCTGGATTGAGGCATACGATTATGAGAAAAATCGGGATCAATATGCACGCCAAGAAAGGCCTGTCGCCTTTTGGGAGAAGGCCGCTGCTTGAGTAAAGCGGTTGAGAGCCATGAGCGATGACGAACAAACGTCGAATTTTGTCACATAAAACAACCCCTCCTCATAAAATAGCATGAGGAGGGGTACTTTCCTTCCCTCCTCAAAACAATCTCAGGAGGACATCATGGCAACATTTACCAACCAGGCTTTTTTATCTTATCGTAATAACGTTACCGCGTCCAACGTGGTCACGGGGGAGATCCGCGAGGTGTTGACCGCCGACAAAACTGCCGTCACCGAGACTTACGTGGCAGGAGATACTGTGACCTACGTGATCAGTATGGTCAATTCGGGCGGAACGGCTCTCTCGGGGCTGACTGTCACCGATAATTTGGGGGCGTATCCCTTTGGCGCAGGCACAGTCGTCCCTCTGGACTACACCGATGGCTCTGTCCGCTATTTCGTAAATGGCGTGCTTCAGGCAACGCCGAACGTCAACGCCGTATCGCCTCTGACAGTTTCTGGGCTTTCTCTGCCCGCAGGCGGCAACGGACTCTTGATCTATGAAACCACCGCCAATAGCTTCGCACCGTTAGGGACTGACGGTTCCATCGTCAACACAGCTACCATCACAGGCGCGGGCGTGCCTACTCCCTTCTCCGTCACCGAAACCGTCACCGCCGAGTCGGCCGCCTTCTTGACCATCACCAAGGCCATCAGCCCCGTGTCTGTGGCCGACAACGAGCCCTTGACCTACACCTTTGTCATCCAAAACTTCGGCAATACCGCCACCGTAGCCACCGATGACGTAACGGTCACCGACACCTTCGACCCCATTCTTAACCCCATCACCGTCACTCTTGACGGTGTGACCCTCACCGAGGGAACAGACTACACCTACGACGAGGCTACGGGTGCCTTTGCCACCGTCCCCGGGCGCATCACCATCCCTGCCGCCACCTACACCCAGGATCCCACCACAGGTGAATGGACGGTAGCACCCGGCAGCGTGACTCTGACCGTAGTGGGAACGGTCTAAACAAAAGATCGGACATACCTCACGGTATGTCCGATCTTTTATAAAATATGCGCAGTTTCAGAGAATTACGGAAAACCCGGACGAGGAATGGTCGGCCTGGGCACTTCGGGGACAGGGCTCTCGGGAATGTTGACCTCAGGGAAGCCATATCCCGGGAACAACGGGCCGTTAGCGTCAACGGTCACCTCGGGAACCGTAGGACGCTGAGGCGTAGGATCCTCAGGGACGCCATATTGCCAATTAGGCAACGTGCTTGCCGGGCGGCGTTCGGTCTCAGGCTCGGTGGGCTCTTGGATATCGGTTTCGGTTGCCGTGATCTCGGTCTCGGGTGGAGTGGCGGCAGGCGGGGTAAAAACGCCGTTCCCTGCCATAACGATGGCAGACAGAACCGACAAAGACACCACAGCACAGATCATGGCCGCCCACAGGGGGCTTTGGAAAAAGGCACGCCGTCTCTCGCGGCGATATTCCTTGAGGGCAGAAACGTAAGAGTTTTCAAAAATAGACAGGGACTCGGCAATCAGGCTATCGTCCACGTCGCCGATACAGGCAAATGCGGTCATGCCCTTCATAGGCTGTACCCCCTTTCCATAAGGTATGTCCGCAGTCTTTCGCGGGTGCGGTGCAGGCGGACGTTGACATTGCTCTCCGTCATGCCCACAAGATTGGCTAACTCCTTCGTGGAGCAGGCGTGGAAATAACGTCCCATGAACAGGAGACGATCCTGTTTATTCTCCTTTTTCAAAAAATCCGAAATATATCCTGCAAGATAGCTTGAATGCTCCTCGGGCATGGGAATACAGGCCTCCAGCTCGTCAAAGGAGACCTCCAGGTCCTTATTATATCCTGCTCTGTGGAGCTGTCTGTAGCGGGTAAGAGATAGATTGCGGGTGATGCGGCAGAGAAAGGCCTTCAATACGTTCGGTCTTCGGGGAGGAATGCTGTTCCAAGCCTTCAGGTAAGTATCGCTGACACATTCCTCGGCGTCCAGGCGGCTGTTGAGAATATTGAGGGATACGCGCATACAAGCAGCGCCGTACTGCTTATCGGTCTCAACAATGGCCTGCTCATTACGGGCAAAATACAATTCAATGATCTCGTGGTCTTGCATGATGGCTCCTTTCCAAAAGGTCTTCATCTATATAGACTACCAAAACGGGGGAATTCTTACAGAAATCGAAATTTTTTCGGAAAATATTTTGCAGAAAGATAAATTGTTGTTTAGCTTCTTTTCGCTTTTCTCTCCTCGTCGAGAGAAAAGCTCCAAAAGAGCGCCGCTCAAGGGAGAAGCATCTCCCTTGAGAAACCCTCTCAAGGTGACGCACGCCGCTTTCAGCGGCTATCGCGTG
>JAFTIL010000001.1 GCA_017456905.1 Clostridia bacterium | reverse complement strand
AAGCTGTTGCCGCAGTCTTTGCATCGAAAGGTTCGCTTGGAAAGCTTACAGGTACGAATCAGTGCGTCTACATACGGAGGCATAAGAAAAAGTAAGAAAAAGACGAGTTCCCACTTTCTCGTAGTAGCAAGCAATAATATGAATACACCTATCAAAAAAATATCAAGGAAAACGTGGAACCTCCAACGCCTCGTAAAAAAAGACAAAGAAATCAAAAATGAGCAACCTATAAAAATAACATCAATAAATGTCCCCAAAAAATCAGTAAACATGGCATTCTCTCCTTGATTCGGACTACACCACCGTAGGCGCAGCATCATGATCACTCATCCAGCCAAAGGACACACTCATAGGAGCCGCACTCCAGACATTTGATCCATGACCGGCCGTAAATACGCGGCTCGATTTCTTGTCCGTTCTTGACTCGGATCGGCATTCGCCAAGGGGCATACACATTGAACAGCCTATACCCTTTCAGCGAAAATCTTTTTCCGCAGTTTTTGCATCGGTATGTATGCTTGACATATATACGGGTACGGATCAGTGCCTCAATAATTGTCAGAACAATAATGATCCAAAAAAGGATGTAAATCCACGCATAATCAACGAAACACGTGACAACAAATATGATTCCCAAACAGATCTCGAAAAATGTCAGTAACATAGTTTATGCTCCTTTATGTAAAACATCACGACTGCTGACCGGGTTTGCCTCGCAGGAGAACACCCACAAGGAACAGAACGGACACGGGCAGGGTAAGAAGACACAGGAAACCGCTTACCGTGGGTATGAGCATGAATACGGATATCCGGCGAATGAAATAGGTCAAGGACAGCAACACGGAGACAGCGCCGCTGATCAGCGGGTATTTCACCTGCGGCTCCCGTCCGTAAATGAGCGCGTCCACATATTTTTTTCCAAAAAAGCCCGTCACCAGAAGAGCGATGCACAGCGCAACACCGTGAAGATCAACGATCAAGAATGCGCCTTTGGTCGTGATGATTTTATAAACCAGTATAATCACCGATAGCGCAAAGGCTGAAAAGGCGGAAAGCTTGATGAGTTTTTCTCCGATAGAATGTTTGTTCATATATCCTCCTATTTGGGGCGTGATACTATCATTATAAACTCGTCCGTATGGCGTGTCAAGTCACAATCTACACCGTTTTTAGCACTATCTACAATACTTATCAAAAAAGAGGCCGAAACGGCCTCTTTGAAAAACATTTGGATAATTTAACCGATTACGGCACATAGGTCGGCCTGGCGGAGCGGCCCTCGATGCGGTATTGCAGGGGGGACTTGCCGAACCGCTTTTTGAAGGCGCGGATGTAGTAATTCTCCCCCGAAAATCCGTATTTCAGCGCAATCTCCTCAATGGGAAGCCCTGTGAACAGCAGCTCCGGGCGGCTTTGATTTAGACGCTCCTCCAGCACGTACCGGGCGGGCGTGAGCCCCGTCAGCTCCTTGATGCGGCGGGACAGGGTGGTGCGGTTGGTGTGAAACCGGGCACTGAGGCTGTCCAAAGTCAGTGGGGTGTCAATGTGATTGCGGATGTAGCGCAGAAATTCCTGTCCGACATCGGTCTGTCCTCCCTCGGACAGACCGCCCAGGTAGCAGTTTTCGGCCGCCTGCAGGATGGAGACCAGCTCGGAGCGCGCGCGGCAGGACCACCCATTGTCTGTCTCGTGATTTTTAATATGCTCTCCCGCGCGGATGAAGTGTCCTCGCAGGAACTCGTATTCCTCGCACCGCAGGCGGACGATACCGCAGAAAACCTCATCCCTCGTGTGGAACAAATGGAAATCGGGATACCCGTGACGGGCGCGCAGATGCTCGTACTCCTCGCCGGTGATCACCTCGCGGTTCAGATTGACGTTGTAGAAAAAGGGACGAAAGCTGAGGTTCAACAGCTCATGCCGCCCAGCGTGGATAGTCACAGTGTCCTCATCGTGCAGACAGAGCAGGTAGTGCCCGTCCAGATAGCAACGGACTCCCGACAACGCACAGGAGACCGCAGATGCTTTGAGAAGGATCAGCGAGTACATGGGGGGAGCGAATCGAGGCTCAGAACTCAGGGCGATCAGGTCGGGACGGTATTCCATGAAGGGCTCCTTCTTTTGGGGTGATTGGGTGGACTGCTTCTATTATACCATGTCGGGGGAGGAGATGCAAGACCAAATTTACACGATTTTTAGCACAATTTACAATTTGCTGTGAAACATAAATATGTAGGTGCAACTTGCCGCCGAGCTTTGCTCGGCTAGGTTCAGAATCCTAGTGCCCCAGCCAGAAAAAAGACCAACTCACTTGTGAGTTGGTCTTTTTTCAACGAAATTCGCCTTCGGCGAGTGAAATTTGGCTTCGCCAAGTGAAATAGCTTCGCTGTGAAATATTTGCTTCGCAAATGTGAGGAGGCGAATTTCATTTCACATCGAACAAAATGAGATATTTCACAATTTCCGTAAGGAAATTATTTCACATTCGGCGGGCGCCGAATATTTCACTAAAATCGGTTTGAGTTCGAAACCTTATTGCAAAACGTAAAAAATATCTTTTTCGTAGTCTTTACACAAAAATAAAAGAGAGGAACTTTGTTCCTCTCTTTTGCTTTTAGTTGAGATTGTCGATGAAGAAATTCGCAAACGAGAAGCAGTTGCTTGTTTTGCGCTTCAGGCACTTGGATTTTTATATCCTTCGGCGTCAAACGAGGTTCAGAATCCTAGCACCCCAGCCAACGCTTCGAAATATTGCTACGCAGCGCAAAGCAACCCCAATTATGATTCCACAAGAATTGCAACCAAGCCTTACAGTCACCTGTTTGGCGCAGTGTCTGTATTATACGGAGATAATTTAGATGCTCCTGACATGGTTACGGGTGATAGAGGAAATGCAGACACCCACATTCGGAACGGATGATCATATCCCTCAACAATACAAAGAGGCTGAGCCAATCGCTTTCAAACCAAGCATTTGACTCAACCTCTTTTTTATTAAAACTTATAGGCTCAACGCAGATCGCTTTCAGACAGCTTTTCGAAGTGAGACACCATATTATTATCCACTATGATGCTTCGTCCTTCCCAAGGTAGCCAAAATGACCCTCGCGGCGCCTGTTTCTATCAGCAGGTCGGCGCAGGTGCGCAGGGTGGCGCCCGTGGTATAGAGATCGTCCACTAAGATCACGGTGGTATTCGAAAGCTCAACCACGTCCCGCGATATCCGATAGGCTTTTACGGCATTCTCTGCCCGCGCCTCGGCGTTCAACTTCTTTTGCGCCCTTCGTCCGCTCAACGTACGTTCCAATAAAGTTTCCACAGGCCAACCGCTGAGCTTGGAAAGCGCCTCAGCCAGACGGCGTGCCTGGTCAAAGCCCTCCTTGACAAGGGCAGAACGGCGGCGTGGCGGATAGGTAATGAGGATATTCTCTTGAGAAGCATCCCGCGTTTGGAGAATGTCGCAAAGAAGAGGCCACATCTCTCTTGCCGCATATTTGAAAACTCGGGATTCGTCCTTATGTTTGAGATGGTAGATCAACCGTTCGGGTATGCCTTCCGCCTTTCCCGAGGTATATCCCACAACCGAGACAAGCCCACACACGGAATCATCCCATGAAAGTATCCTTTCCTGAGGATCCAAACGGCTTGCCTCCCATTTGGTGCGACAAAAGGGGCAAAACACGTGGGTCATACCGTCCTTGAGCGGCATCAGCTCTCCGCAGCCCACGCATTTGGGTGGGAACAGAAGCATCAACACCCCTTGTCCAACAGACATATGTCCTGTTTTTCTCATAGCTTCACCTGCTTATCCTTGATCGGTCAACCGATGAACGAGACCCGTGTACCGCATGGTTTGGTGGTTGTTGCGCACCATGGTGGCAACGATATCCTCGCGTCCAACCAAAATGACCATACGACGTGCTCGAGTCACAGCGGTATAAAGCAAATTTCGCGTGAGCAGCATGGGCGGTGCGGCGTACATGGGGATAATGACGTAGGGATATTCACTACCCTGGCTTTTGTGAACGGTCACAGCCCAGGCGTGCTCCAGCTCATCCAGCATATCCGAATGATAGATAGCCTCGCGATCGTCAAAGCGGACAATCATTTCCCGTTCTATAGGATCTATCCGCAGGATGGTACCGATGTCGCCGTTGAAAATACCGCTGCCCTCGCCATCCTCGCTCTCCCAAAGAATGTCGTAATTATTCTTGGTTTGCATGACGCGGTCTCCCTCGCGGAAGGCGGTCTCGCGAAATTTCAGCTCTTTTTTATGTCTGGCAGGAGGATTGAGAGCGCTCTGCAACAGGCGGTTGAGATTTTCGGTCCCCGCCTCGCCTCGACGGGAGGGCGTGATCACCTGGATGCCCCCTTCAGTCTCTTTGCCGTAAGCACGTGGGAGGCGGGTGCCGTACAGCTCCACGATGGTGTCGGCTACCGCGCAATCAGTGGCTCTGGGCATGAAAAAGAAATCGTTATTTTTCACCGTCAGATCAGGCATTTGCCCCTCGTTGACGGCATGGGCGTTGGTAACAATGAGGGATTCCCTCGCCTGGCGGAAGATCTCGGTAAGCCGCACCGTCGCAAAGCAACCGCTGTCAATGAGATCGTTCAACACGCGCCCCGCACCCACGCTTGGCAACTGGTCGGCGTCACCGATGAGGATGAGCCGCGCACCCGGCTTGATCGCCTTAAGAAGGGCACACATGAGGAAGTTGTCAACCATAGAAGCCTCGTCTACAATGATGACGTGTTCCTCCAGATGATCCTGCTCATTGCGTCGGAAATGCCCTCGATCGCCTTCAGAAAAATCCATTTCCAAAAGGCGATGGATGGTCTTGGCTTCACAGGAGGTGGCCTCGGACAGCCGTTTGGCGGCGCGCCCCGTGGGAGCAGCCAAGGCGACCTGGAAGTCCAGCGAAGAAAAAATGCCCAAAAGTGCGCGGACCACCGTGGTCTTACCCGTACCGGGACCACCCGTCAGGATCATAACGCCGTGCTCCAGCGCATAGTCGATGGCTTGCTTCTGCCCTGCGGCATATGCCATATCCCGCTTCATTTCCTCACGGGCAATAAAACCATGGATGTCCCCTGCGTCAATGGCGGGACACAGCTTGTCCAGCAGCACCAGTTTATCGGCGATATACTGCTCCTGCTTGTCGGTGGCCGCGTCAAAGATATATTCCTGACCGCCGTATTTTCGCTTGATCAGCTCGCCTCGCACCAGTTGGCTGTCAACAGCCTGCTCCACCTTCTCGGGAGTGGTATTCAAAAGCTGTGCCGAGGCTACCGTCAGCTTTTCACGGGGAAGGCAGACGTGTCCGTTGCGTTGGGCGTTGCCTGTCAAAAGATACTTGACACCGCTCATGAGACGCTCGTTGCCCTCGGGATCCAGCCCCATGGCCATTGCCATTTGGTCTGCCCGTTCAAAACCCACGCCCTCTACCTCGTCGCAAAGACGGTAAGGGTTCTTCTTAGCGATATCCACACACCCGCTGCCCAAGGTCTTGTAGATCTTGACCGTCGTGGCCGCGCCGAAATAATCACGGAAAAACATCATGGCCGAGCGAATGCCTGCCTTGGATCTGAAATCCTCCGAGATCTCCTCCGCCTTTTTACGAGAAATGCCCTGCACCTCGGAAAGCCACTCAGGGTGATTCTCCATGACCTCCAGCGTATCCTCTCCAAAGGTCTCCACAATGCGGGCGGCCAGCTTGGGTCCGACACCTTTGATGGTGCGAGACGAAAGATACCGCAGAATGGCGGCCGTGTCGGCAGGCATATGCCGCTCGTACTGCGACACCTTAAACTGACGTCCGTACTTAGGGCTATGGATCCAGCTCCCCCATAAAACCAAGGTGTCCCCCTCGGTCACGTAAGGCGTGATCCCCTGGGCCGTGATGACCTCTCCCGAGGCTTCTATGCCAAAGTCAAACACCGTATAGCCGTTTTCCTCGTTGCAGTAAATGATGTGCTCTACGGTTCCCTCCATGCGGGTCATGTTGTCGTCAGGGCGGGTCTCTTCCAGTCCCGGCATGGACATTTGGGGCAGAAATTCATCTTCTCTATACGCCATGGGATCTCCTTTCTTCAAGGGTTTATACATTCAGCCCCCGTCGGTATCAAGCCGAGGAGGGCTGCTCTTATTCTGAAATCATGTAAACAGCGGCACTATATGCCGTCACAACGTCTTGATATGCGGGATAAAGCCCTTCTTTGTCACCGATCTCCCCTTGCATAAGCTCTGATGAGACCAGCACCACCATAGGGACGCCTCGGCGGCGAAAAACACTTTTTTCGGCCTCGCAAAGCAGGATATCCAGATCATCGGCATCCTTCCTGCTTTTGATGGTCACCGCCACGGTGATGGCACAGGGGGCAAAATACCAATCAAACACGGCGCGAAATAAAAAGATCAAGCCAAAAATTGCCAGGATGGACAAAACCATCTGCCCGATAACGGCAAATGCAGTCATCTTCCCACCTCCCTTCCCCTACAGGGTATGCAGGAGTTCGGAAAACGGTGATCAGCCGCAAGCATTTGATCTTTTTGTTAAAGCGCTCAAGGGTTCAAGGGGACTTTTTAAGAAGTCCCCCGTTATCCTCCTCAAAACTCGGCCTTCAGAATTTCGGCCAGATCTCTTGCCTCCCAAGGCAGGTTCAGATCCTCGCGGCCCATGTGACCGTAAGCGGCGGTCTGGCAGTAAATGGGACGGCGGAGATCAAAACGCTTGATAATAGCGGCAGGACGGAGGTCAACGTGCTTGAGAACAGCCTTGGCGATGGCTTCCTCGTCCACACGAGCGGTGCCCTGCGTGTCGATCAAAACCGATACGGGCTTAGCCACGCCGATGGCATAGGCCACCTGCACCTCACAACGGGAGGCCAGACCTGCGGCCACCACGTTCTTGGCAATGTAGCGAGCGGCATAAGAGGCGGAACGGTCCACCTTGGTGGGGTCCTTACCCGAGAATGCACCGCCGCCGTGGGGGGCATAGCCGCCGTAAGTATCAACGATGATCTTGCGGCCCGTCAGACCCGTGTCACCCGCAGGACCGCCGATAACGAAACGTCCCGTAGGGTTAACGAAGATCTTCGTCTGCTCATCAAAGAGATGGGCAGGCAGCTCGGGGGTGATGACGTGCTTGATCATATCGGCACGGATCTCCTCCAGAGATACATCGGGGCTGTGCTGGGTAGATACCACCACGGTATCCACACGGGCAGGTACGCCGTTTCTGTATTCCACCGTCACCTGGGTCTTACCGTCGGGACGGAGATAGTCGCAAATACCCTCCTTGCGCACAGCAGTCAAGCGCTTAGCCAAGGTGTGGGAAAGAGAAATGGGCAGGGGCATGAGCTCAGGCGTCTCGTCACAAGCATAACCGAACATGAGACCTTGGTCGCCTGCACCCGTGTCCAGACCGTCGTCATCTTCACCGGACTTAGCCTCCAAGGACTTGTCCACACCCATGGCGATGTCGGGAGACTGCTCGTGGATAGAGGAAATGACGGCACAGGAATCGCAGTCGAAGCCAAACTTGGCTCTGGTGTAACCGATATCGCGGACGGTATCACGGACCACCTTCTGGAAATCCACGTAAGCATTGGTGGTGATCTCACCCATGATCGCCACGAGACCTGTGGTGCAGAAGGTCTCGCAGGCCACGCGGGACATGGGATCCTGACGAAGCATTTCATCCAGAATGGCATCGGAGATCTTGTCGCAGATCTTATCGGGATGACCTTCGGTCACCGACTCACTGGTAAACAAACATTTTTTTGCATTAAAATTCATGATCAGTTCCTTTCATAACAGTGCCCCGGCCTCGGGCTTTAGGCACGCATGGAGCCACCCTACGCGGACGTCTTCCAAACCGCGCAGGGGGCTCCTGTTGATTCAACAAAGATATCAGATATTCGGCAGAGCCTTAATCATTCTCCTCCGAATTTATCCATCAGTTTTTCCAAGGCTTTCTCGCCGGCTCTGTTCTTAGACTTCAGGTCAGAAGCGATATTCTCCTTTTGGCCGGAAAGTGCGTTCATCACCACGTTGGTGAGCTCCAACTCTACAAAATAACCGAAATCATAAACGCGGTTACGGATGATATAGTCCACCATGCGGCTGGAATCGGGGTCACGTGCACTCTGGAGCTTGGTGACGATCTCGAACATCTTGGGGGTCACGTTGTCGTAATTATAGGCGGCCATGGCCTCCAAAACGGTACCCACGAAATCGAGATCCTTTTCGTTCTGCGCTACCATGACAAAGGGAGACGCACCATTCACAAAGGAAAGATATTCCTTCTGTGCCTCGTCATACTTGGGCACGGGAACGATACCGTAGTCAGAATCCATATCAGCCAAAAAGCTGGAAATCTTAGCCAAGGTAATATCGCAGTACAGAGCACGTCCTTCGGTGAAAATAGCATAGTTCACACCGTAATTGTTGATTTCAGACACAGGAAGCCAGAAAGCATTTTCGGTAACAATAGCCTTATAGAGCTTCTCGTAAATACTGATCACGTGATCAGCGCGGTAGGTGAGCTCAGGCTCGCCTTCTTCGTTAACGGTAACAAACCTGCCGCCCGCACCGTAAAACATACTGAAGCCGCCATCCAGGCTCCAGATGGTGTTACTGAACAGGTCGTCGCCATAAGTGAGGGCGCCGTCGTTGTTCAAATCCCGGCTGACATCCTGAACCTGCGCCAGGTAAGTATCTAAGGTCCACTGACCGTTATCCACCAGCTCGTAGGGAGCCGTCTTGCCCAACTCGGTATTCAGATCCTTATTGAACACAAAGCAGGCAGAGATCAGCATAGAGGCAGGGTCGATATCGCCCGTCATCATAAAGTTCTTTCCCATCAAGGACAGATTTTCACGGCAAGCCTGATCCCAGTAAGGCTGGGTCAGATCCATGGTGTCGATCTGATTCAGATCATACAGATAGTTTCCTGTCACACAGTTCATAAAAGCCACCTTATGACCCGTATACATATCGTAGTCATCATCGTTGGCTCCTACCTGTCTGATCAGTTCGCTGTTGACTACAGAGAAATCACCGCCGTCGATCACAACGATCTCAATGTCAAGATCTTCGGAGACAACAGTATTACGCTCGTAGATCAAGTCGTTCAAAATTTCGCCCGTAATTTTTTCGACCTCGTATTGATCCTTCATATCATCTCGGGACAAAATGACAAACTCGCGGTCGAACTTTTCCTTGGCTACGTTATCATAAGCGATAAACTTGGTTTCTTCTTCAGCAACAGTACCGGCCTCTCCTTTGGTAACAACGGTATCCTTGGGATCCTCTTCGACTGTTTCACCGCAGGAAGCAAGGGAAACCAGGCTGCCCATCATCATAACCGCAGCCAGCAAGGCAGACAGCAACTTTACACTTCGAATCTTCATAGTATAAACTCCTTTACACAAATATTTGTTATTGAAAAGGGGACTTGATTATATTATACAACAAATCGGCGTTTTGTCAAGCGGGCACGGAAAATTAACTTTCAAGAAATAGACTCTCAAGAAAGACCCGACCACCATCAAAATGACTACCCCGGCGTTGAAAGTTCCGAGAAATCTCACTCTCAGTTTAGTTCAAACTAAAAATTCCAGCCAGGAAATACCGCTTTGGATACCAAAACAGATCAAAGTAACGATTACACCTGCGATCATGACACCCAGAAGCGCGGACAAAAGAGCCTTCCAGAAGTTCATTTTTATGGTGGCTGCCACCAGTGAACCCGTCCAGGCACCCGTCACGGGCAGGGGGATGGCGATAAACAGGCACACGCCCCAAAAACCGTATTTTTGAATCTTGTCGATGTTCTTATCGGCCTTGCGGGAGATCCACCCAGCCAAGCGGTTAAAGAATCTTACCTTGGATTTGCCCATCCATTCCAGCACCTTGCGGATGAGGAGGAGAATAAAAGGCACGGGGATCAAGTTGCCGATAACAGCCAACATATAGACCAGCCACCAGGGCATATCAAAAGCGAACCATCCCACGGGAATAGCCCCGCGGAGCTCCACGATGGGGATCATGGAACAGAGCAGAACTGTCAATTCTTTACCCACGATATTCTCAAAAAAATGCATGATTGCTTCGGACATAAGATACTTCCTTTATTTTGTAATAAGATCCGCAAAGGGATTATGTAGCCATTCCATTTCGCCATGAAGGATAAACACAAAGGCAAAGATCGCCGCGGCCAGCAGCACCACGCCGATGGAAAGGGCAAAAAGGGTATTTTTCAAGTTCGCAGACTTGCGGGCGGCGGCATCCTCGGCGGGCTTTTCCGCGGTATCCTCGGAAAGACGGCCGGGCGAAGGCGTAAATCCTGCGGCCTTCAGCGCCCGCGAGACGGGCTTATAGAGTAAAAGCACAAAAGCGGCGTTGAACACGGCCTTGGTCAGGTTGAAGGGCAGGAGCAGGGTGGGGATCATCTTGGCTACGTCGGCCGAGGTAGAGGACGTATACAAGGGGGTCACGAGCAAATTCATGACCATCATCACGCCCGTCATGATGATCACAGCGGCAACCAAACCAATGATAGCACCCCTGAGTTTTTTTCTGTATTGATACACCAGCGCGCAAACACTTGTGAAGACGGCGCTGGAGACAAAATTCATGAGGAAGCCGTAAAATCCCGTGTCGCCCACCGTAATAAATTCCAACAAGGCAACCAACAAGGACATGACAACGGCGGCAACAGGGCCAAACAGGAGACCTCCGATGGTAAGAAAGACATCCTTGAGGTCAAAGGTCAAAAAAGTAACGTTAAAACGGAATACGAACATGGTGGCATAAGCCAGCGCACAGAAGAGCGCCATGACCACCGTACGATAAACATAATTTTTATTGCCCTTGCGAGCAGAAAGATTTTTGACAGACATGAAAAAAATCCCCTTTCATAGTGGGGAAAAGAGGCGTGCGGCAAATACAGAGCCGTAGGGTGCATCTTTTCTCATCCGGACTTTCCCTGTCGCCCTCACTCAGTTTTGCAAGGTCACAACAGGCTACCGTCGGCGCAGGAGCTTCCCCTGCTCGGCGCACGTTCATTCGTGCGTTCGTGGGCTATACCACCGGTATGGAATTTCACCAATTCCCAAAGATTGAGAGTGTATCAAGGGCTCTGCCCTTGAACCCGCCAAACTTTCTTGAAAGAAAGTTTGGATCAAAGAACTTTATTACATTCTAAAGTTTTTGAAGGGGTATGGGGAAATTTTTTCAAAAAGTTTCCCCAAATTAAGAACCCCCGCAGCAGGGCTGCGGGGGTGAACAACCCTATGATGGGTTAATTACTTGATGATCTCGGAAACGACGCCGGAACCAACGGTTCTACCACCCTCACGGATAGCGAAACGCAGACCCTGCTCGCAAGCGATGGGAGTGATCAGCTCAACGGTCATAACAACGTTATCACCGGGGCGGCACATCTCAACATCATCGGGAAGGGAGATAACACCGGTAACGTCAGTAGTTCTGAAGTAGAACTGAGGACGGTAGCCAGCGAAGAAGGGCTTCTGACGACCACCCTCCTTCTCGGACAGGACGTAAACCTGACCCTTGAAGTTGGTGTGGGGGTTAACGGAACCGGGCTTAGCAAGAACCTGGCCACGACGGATGCCGTCCTTAGCAACACCGCGGAGCAGAGCACCGATGTTGTCACCGGCCTGAGCCTGAGGCAGGAGCTTGTGGAACATCTCAACACCGGTAACGACGGTGGTAGCCTTCTCGTCGGTCAGACCAACGATCTCGACAGTGTCATTAACCTTCAGAGTACCTCTCTCAACACGACCGGTAGCAACAGTACCACGGCCGGAGATGGAGAAGACGTCCTCAACGGGCATCAGGAAGTCCTTATCAGCCTCACGATCGGGAGTGGGGATATAAGCGTCAACCTCGTCCATCAGCTCGAGGATGCAAGCATACTCGGGAGAAGACAGGTCGCTGGAAGCGGACTCAAGAGCGTCACGAGCGGAACCACGAACGATGGGCAGATCGTCGCCGGGGAAATCGTAGGAAGAGAGCAGATCGCGAACTTCCATCTCGACGAGGTCGAGCAGCTCGTCATCGTCAACCAGGTCAGCCTTGTTGATGAAGACAACGATTGCGGGAACGCCTACCTGACGAGCGAGCAGAACGTGCTCGCGGGTCTGCTGGAGAGGACCGTCGGTACCAGCAACGACGAGGATTGCGCCGTCCATCTGAGCAGCACCGGTGATCATGTTCTTAACGTAGTCGGCGTGACCGGGGCAGTCAACGTGAGCGTAGTGACGGTTGTCAGTCTCGTACTCAACGTGACGGGTGTTGATTGTGATACCACGAGCCTTCTCCTCAGGAGCGTTGTCGATCTGATCGTATCTCAAGAACTCGACGTTGCCCTGCTTCAGGGACAGGGTCTTGGTGATTGCTGCGGTAAGAGTGGTCTTACCGTGGTCAACGTGACCGATGGTACCAATGTTAACGTGGGGCTTGCTGCGTTCGAATGTAGCCTTTGCCATTGTAAATTCCTCCAGAATTTTTTATTTTTTTTAAGAGTGACAATTTTTGAGCCTTGACGGGCTGGGGTCCCCCACGAGGGGGAAGCTCCGCTACCATTGTTTATGAAATGGCGGCAGAGAAGCGGTCGAGGTCAGGATCAACCTTGATTCTTACCGCGAACCTTGATGATCTCTTCCTGAATGGACTTAGGCACTTCGGAGAAGTGGCTGGGCTCCATGGAGTAGAGACCGCGTCCCTGAGTCTTGGAACGAAGGTCGGTTGCGTAACCGAACATATTGGACAGAGGAACGTAAGCGGTGATCTCCTCGATGCCACCGTTGGTAGCTTCCATGGTCAGGATCTGACCACGGCGAGAGTTGAAGTCACCGATGACATCGCCCATGTAGTCCTCAGGCACGATGGTTACAACCTTAACCATGGGCTCGGTGAGTACAGGGTCTGCCTTCTTCATAGCATCCTTGAATGCCATGGAGCCGGCGATCTTAAATGCCATTTCAGAGGAGTCAACCTCGTGGTAGGAACCACCGGTGAGGGTGACCTTAACGTCTACGACGTTGTAGCCGGCGAGAACACCGGACTGCATAGCGCCCTGGATACCGGCGTCAACAGAAGGAATATACTCCTTCGGCACTTCGCCGCCAACCACAGCGTTGATAAACTCGTAACCCTTACCGGGCTCGTTGGGCTCAAGGGTGATCTTAACGTGACCGTACTGACCGGAACCACCGGACTGACGCTTGTACTTGCAGTCCACGCTGGCTTCCTTGCGGACGGTCTCCTTGTAAGATACCTGGGGCTTACCGATGTTAGCCTCTACCTTGTACTCACGGAGCAGACGGGAAACGATAACATCCAGGTGAAGCTCACCCATACCTGCGATGATGGTCTGACCGGTTTCCTCGTCGGTGTAGGTACGGAAGGTGGGGTCTTCCTCTGCCAGCTTGGACAGAGCGATACCCATCTTCTCCTGACCGGCGCGGGTCTTGGGCTCGATAGCAACGCTGATAACAGGCTCAGGGAACTCCATGGACTCGAGGATGATGGGGTTCTTTTCGTCACAGAAGGTGTCACCGGTGGTGGTGTTCTTCACACCGATGGCAGCAGCGATATCACCGCAGTAGCAGGTGTCGATATCGGTTCTGTCGTTTGCGTGCATCATCAGGATACGGCCGAGACGCTCGCGCTTGCCCTTGGTAGAGTTGTAAACGGTGTCACCGGAGTTGACAACACCGGAGTAAACTCTGAAGTAGCAGAGCTTGCCCACGAAGGGGTCGGTCATGATCTTGAATGCAAGAGCAGAGAAGGGTTCGTCATCGCTTGCGTGACGCTCAGCTTCTTCCTCGGTACCAGGCAGAATACCCTTGATAGCGGGGATGTCGGTAGGAGCGGGCATATAGTCGATAACAGCGTCCAGCATCTTCTGAACACCCTTGTTACGGTAAGAGGAACCGCAGACAACGGGAACGATCTCGTTAGCAATGGTAGCCTTACGGATAGCGGCCTTCAGCTCGGGGATAGTGATCTCCTCGTCGCAGAGGAACTTCTCCATGAGCTCGTCATCGGTGGAAGCAACAGCCTCAACCATAGCGGCACGGTATTCCTCAGCAAGCTCAACCATATCCTCGGGGATGGGCTCGATGCGAACGTCCTTACCCAGATCGTCGTAGTAGACGTCAGCCTCCATGTTCAGAAGGTCGATGATACCGCGGAAGGTCATCTCCTTACCGATGGGGAGCTGCAGGGGAACGGGGTTGGTGTGAAGTCTGGTCTTCATCATGTCAACGACACGATAGAAGTCAGCACCGGTGATATCCATCTTGTTGATATACACCATACGGGGAACTTTATACTTATCAGCCTGACGCCAAACAGTCTCAGACTGGGGCTCAACGCCGCCCTTTGCGCAAAGCACGGTGACGGAGCCGTCCAGCACACGCAGAGAACGTTCCACCTCAACGGTGAAGTCCACGTGGCCAGGGGTATCAATGATGTTGATACGGTGATCGTTCCAGTAACAGGTGGTAGCGGCGGAGGTGATGGTGATACCTCTCTCCTGCTCCTGCTCCATCCAGTCCATGGTAGCGGCACCCTCGTGGGTCTCGCCCAGCTTGTGGGTCTTACCGGTGTAGAAAAGGATACGCTCGGTGGTGGTGGTTTTACCGGCATCGATGTGAGCCATGATACCGATGTTACGGGTACGATCAAGCGAAAATTGTCTAGGCATTGATTTTCTCCTCGATTTTCAAATCAACTGACTCTCAGGAAGCCCTGAAAATCAATATCTGTAGTGGGCGAAAGCCTTGTTGGCTTCTGCCATACGATGGGTCTCTTCCTTCTTCTTGAAAGCGCCGCCCATGCTGTTCTTTGCATCGATGATCTCGTTTGCAAGACGCTCAGCCATGGTACGCTCAGAGCGGTTTCTGGAATAGGTGATGAGCCAACGCAGAGCCAGGGTCTGCTGGCGATCAGCGCGGACATCCATAGGCACCTGGTAGGTAGAACCACCTACACGGCGAGCCTTAACCTCCAGCTGGGGCTTGATATTGTCAAGCGCAGCCTGGAATACCTCAAGGGGATTCTGGCCGACCTTCTCTTCGATGATGGTGAATGCATCATACACAATGGTCTGGGCCACACCCTTCTTGCCGTCATACATCACATTGTTGACCAGCTTGGTTACAAGCTTGGAGCCATACAAAGGATCCGGCAATACATCTCTTTTAGATATAGAACCTCTTCTAGGCACTGTATCTTCCCTCCTTCATTAGAATAAAAAATGAAATCATAGGTACTCAAAAGCATTCTTCTGTCCAACTGCCCGAACAGGCTCCTTGGGATTTCTGCATATAAACATTGAAATTCACAAGAAGGCGAGCGGGTCTGATACAATCAAACTGCTTTTCGTCTACCGTCTTTCGTCGGATTTTCCCGACAAAGCCACCGTGCGCCGGTGACGGGCGTCGTCTTTAGCGTCGGGCTAAGAATTACTTCTTGGCAGCCTTGGGACGCTTTGCGCCGTACTTGGAACGGCTCTGGTTGCGGTTTGCAACGCCCTGAGCATCCAGGGTGCCGCGGATGATGTGGTAACGCACACCGGGGAGGTCACGTACACGACCGCCGCGGATCAGAACCACAGAGTGCTCCTGCAGGCTGTGACCGATACCGGGGATGTAAGAGGTGACTTCCAGACCGTTGGTCAGTCTAACTCTTGCGATCTTACGCAGAGCGGAGTTAGGCTTCTTGGGGGTGGTGGTGGAAACCTTTGTGCAGACGCCTCTCTTCTGGGGAGAAGACTGGTCGGTGGGCTTACCTTCCAGGCTATTGAAGCCCTTCTGGAGTACAGGAGCCTTAGACTTGTACACGCGCTCGGTACGACCCTGTCTGACAAGCTGATTAAAAGTAGGCATTGTTCCTTTTTCCTCCTTCTTCTGAATTTGAATGTTTATATACAGCCGCGAAATCCCTTGCGGGAAAAGCGGAACTGTCGTAACGAATTCCCTTGCGGGAGACCGCAAGAACAAACGCACGGTCAAAGAATATTATAACACACCGAGTTCGTTTTGTCAACAAAAATTTTTCATCAGAAAAGATTCTACGATTTTAACAATTTACACGATTCCGCTCCCCTTTGGTTGGTCAAAAGATACAATAAATTGCAATAAAACGAAGTCTTTTGGCTGTTTTTTCCTTTAGCGACAGCGGTTTTCGGGTATCAAAGACCATATTTTCCCGGTCTCGCAGTCTCACCCCTTCAAGCGCCGCCCCACCTCGCGCAAAATATCCAGTGCGGGCGCAGGAATACGCCCCAGATGATCGGGGCCTACGTTCAAGAGATAATTGACACCTCGGCTGTTAAGATGCTCCTTCAGTCGGATCACCTCGTCAGCATCCTTCCAGTTGTCGTCGTAATATTTGAAGCCCCATGTATCGTTGAGGGTGGTGGGAGCTTCTACCAGCGCCGTACCCATTTCTTCCTCGGGGATCTCGTTGTCCCCCATAGCGCAGTAATCACCAAGGCCGTTGCCAAGACGGCTATTGAGCAAACAGTTCGGCTGAAGGGACTTCACCAGGTCGCGGATCTCCTGTGACTGGGCGGGCGTGATCTGATGAGGTGTGTCACACCACAAAAGGCACAGGTCTCCGTATTTGGTCAGGATCTCGGTGAGCTGGGGCAGGATCTTCCGGCGGAAACAGATCTCATAATTTTTAGCCGCATCATCAGGGAAATCCCAGTTATTGGTCCAATGGGTATCGCAGACGTTTAGGTGGGAGGGGAAATAGCCACCGCCGTGAGGCTCGTGCCAATCCAACTCCTGAGAATAATACAAGCCAAACTTCAAGTTGTGCTTTTGGCAGGCAGCAGAAAGCTCCGCAATCACGTCACGCCCAAAGGGGGTGGCATCCACCACATTGTAGTGATCGTAATCGGATTTGAACATACAAAAGCCATCGTGGTGCTTGGAGGTAACCACCATGTAGTTCATCCCCGCGTCCTTGGCAAGCTTTACCCACTCCTCGGCATCAAAATACACGGGATTGAAGGCTGCCGTCAGTTTTTCGTACTCGGCATTAGGAATGCGGAAATAAGACTGTGCCCACTCAGCGATCATGTCCATTCGCTGACCTTTATATTCACCCGCCAGGAGAGAATACAGCCCCCAATGGATCATGAGTCCAAATTTCGCTTCTTCTTTAAACCACTTTTTGTTATCCATTTTTCGCATTCTCCAGTTTTTTGATACTGTCTTGTTTGAGGGTCTCACGCAATTCCCGTGTCCAGGGAGACCACTGTGCGTTGGCCTCGCCGTAGACCAGATTCTCTGTGTACTCCAAGGGAATCCACGTTTCCAAGGGTGCCTCGTTGTGGGATACCACCGCCTCCATGTTGTCCAACGCCTTGAACAGCTTGGCCTCAGGGGTCTCAAGGGCGTTCATCTCGGCGTACAGAGCGGTAAATTCTTCGGCCATGGCAGGGGGCAAAAGGGTCATGAGATGGGCGATGGCCTTTTCTTCCTCGGCCTCGTGGTCGTCAGTTTTATAAAAAGAAGGAATATCTCCCGTGATGGCCTCGCCAAAATCGTGGATAAGGCACATTCTGATGACCTTGTTGATATCCAGCTCAGGATATTCATCGGCGCACAGGAGCGCCATCACCGACAGCCGCCAGGAGTGCTCGGCCACACTCTCCTGCTTTCCCTGGGAATTCCAGGAGTGACGGGTGTTGCATTTCAACTTCTCAATGACGCCTAAAAAGTCGATATAATCTCGCGGTTTCATGATGTTTTCTCCTCCGTTCGTCGGCGTAGATCACGGGCAAAGGTCACAGGGATCTGCAGGTTCCCCTTCCCTACCCCCAATTTGATGTCAGGTTTGACCTCTCCGTGGAAGTCACTGCCTCCGCTGGGTAAAATGTTGAATTCTTTGATAAGACGGTCAGCCGCCGCCTCGGTCTCGATGTCGTAAAGACTATAGCGGGTCTCCATGCCCGCAAGTTCCAAGGGGACCGCCTCGGCAAGAAATTTCCGTGCGCCGTCCTCGTCCATTTGCAGAAAGGGATGTGCCCACACGGGAACCGCGCCTACAGACTTAATGAAAGTCACGGCATCCAGGGCTCCGATGCGCTCGGGCGGGATATAAAAGCCCTCTCCTTCCTTCAAGAAAGAAGAAAACGCCTCCTTGACGCTGTCCACGTAGCCCCTGTCCAGCAATGCCTTGGCAATATGAGCACGGTTGATGTGACCGTCGGGAGTCGCGCCCACGATCTCGTCATAATCAATGAGATACCCCGCATCACGGAGCCGCTCCACCAGGTCGCGATTGCTCTTTTCCTTGCGGACATTGTACTGCGCCATGTAATTCTCCACCTCAGCAAAGGCCGTTTCGGGAATATACAAGCCTAAGATGTGTAGTTCTACGCCTTCATATTCAGTAGATATCTCCACACCGGGGACAGCCTCGATACAAAGATCTTCGCAAGCTTTGATAAAATCGGGAAGTCCTGCCACGGTGTTGTGATCAGTGAGAGCGATGGCGGAAAGTCCCGCTTCTTTGGCAGCAGACGCCAACACAGCAGGGGTCAGAGTGCCATCGGAGCAATTGGAGTGCGCATGAAGATCACAGATCATAGGGTTTCCTTTCTTGGGCAAAATCACTCGCCATGCCTCGGCGAGTTTCCCCATTCCCCACGCGGCGTTGGCAGGAGACGTGGACGGCAGACACACCGCCTCACGGCCGAGCTTGTCTCTCATATATTTATGATAATACTTCTCGGCTGTCTTACCGTTGACAAAGATGACCTCAATGGGCGCGGCGTTGAGGATCACACGCAGATCGTTGGGCACAACGTTTTTAATGGAGCTATCCGAGCTTCCCGTAACCTCGCAGGAGGCGATCACATCCCACAGGGCGATATGGCGGTCGAGCAGTAGTTGCTTTTTGTCCTCCACCGTTATGGGTTCGGGACAATCCAGCACCATAGAGAGCACTTTCCAGAAGCGGTTCTGCGGATGCCCGTAAAAGAATCCTACCTCGCGGGACTTCACCGACGGAAAACTGCCAAGAATCAGTATGCGGGAACGGCTGTCATAAACGGGCGGGATGGGGTGGCTGGTCATATCTCTCGCGGCCTCCTTTCGCTAAATTCACTCATTTTATATTATAGCAAAAGACAGTGCGGTTTTCAAGGGGGATTGAAAAAATCCCGACAGAAAATCTGTCGGGAATAAAAACAATTTATTTTAATGCTCTTGTGAAAACATAATACTGAGGTTCTAATCCTCCATATGTATAAT
Organism: Clostridia bacterium; assembly: GCA_017456905.1. GTDB lineage: Bacteria > Bacillota > Clostridia > Oscillospirales > CAG-272 > CAMEON01. Next base: position 2,133 of record JAFTIL010000001.1, on the reverse strand, counting down.
CCCCACTTTTCCATTCGACGAACAAATATTCTTCGCCGTCGATTTGACAAAGCTGATACGCGCACGCAGTATTGTTCCATTTTCGAAGCACAAAACCCTTCGTCCAGGTTTGCATATGTGCTCCGCAAACGGTCATGTTACCATAAACGCTGATGACCTCACCATTCTCTTTGAAGACAATTTGTTTGAAAAAGAGATCTGCTCGAGGTGCTTTTGACGGGTCAAACGCTTCTATATTCCGACAAAAGCCTTTGACTTCCCACGTTCCCAGTATAGCCCTGTCGTTGACAAAAGACAGCTCAATGTTATCCTTGCGTGCAATATCTTCTGCCGAGTATGCTACATTGTCGATCTGTCGCAAAACAAGCACTGTAGGTTTCCCGTTTCTGCGATATTCATACGACTTGAACGTTACAAACATATATCTGCTTCCGTCATGATCCTCCACAACGTAGTCATTGACAGCGGAAGCATCTCCGAACTCACAGATCAGCTTACCCTTACTCCAACTGTAGCACCAATATCTTTCGCCATGGGGTAAAAAGTAAATTTCTTTAGCCACATAATCCACAGGACAGATATTACCGTAAAAGTCCTCCTTAACGGCATACTCACCAACCGTTTGCCATTTGCCGACAATGGAACTGTCATCCTCAAATGCAATGTTGACATCATCATTGAGCGCAGTCACCGAGTCGGAAAGCTTGACGACCTCGCAGGTCACGTATACTTGATTGGAATACTCATTTCCACAAGTTTTATAAACGGATATGCGCTGATAACCGTTTTCCAAAATCGCTTTTTCCACCTCATTTCTCATTTGATTTTGAAGATTCGCGTCGCAAAGCTCGCTCTTTGCATAAGTAATCCGATTCTTTTCATAAAAAGTCACGCTCATGGCTTCATGCTCCTCTAGTATAATTTTTTCGGCTTCCGTCAAATTAGCCATTGTTTGCAACAGTTCTGATTTTTTGCTTTCAAATAAGGACAAAATTTGCTCTCTGCTTTCACAGGAGGAAAGAATCGTTTTGATTTCGGGAAGTGTAAATCCCGCCTGTTTGAGCGCTGTAATACGCACAAAGATGGGTATTTGCTCTTTGGAATAATACCTGTAGCCCGTAAAATTGTCAACATAATCGGGGATCAGCAATCCTTCCTTATCATAGTGCCGCAGTACGGATACTTTCGTATCGCATATACGCGCGAACTCTCCTATTTGCATACGGTTTTCTCCTTATTTTTTGTTCAAGATATCTTGTGAGTATATTATAAACCTCATGGTAGGTTGAGAGTCAATACCTTTTTGAAAATTTTTCAAAAAACTTTCTCTCTATTAAAACGCGAGAACATGGTGTTATCCTTCCCTGCCAGGGATCCGAACCCGGACCCCCCTGATTAAGAGTCAGTTACTCTACCAGCTGAGCTAAACGCTCTGCCCTTCTGAGATCACGACCGCACGCTGAGGCGACCGGGAAAGCTTATCGTCAGCCGCCCCGTGGGCTACGGACTGTCAAGTATAAGATGCCGCTGTTCGATTTCGATAGAGAAAACAAAACGAAAAAGGCCACGCGTTGCGCGACCTTTTCCGTTTTGGGCTCATGGGACAAAATTGCAACTTGCAGATTTAGTGAAACATTCACCTTATGGTGAATGTGAAATATAAAACCGCAACCGAGTTCTTCAACGGCGTGCATAATTACATTGCGTTCTACAATTCTGAAAGACCTCATTCCCTCCTCCGCTATCAAACACCGGACAAATACGAGGAGATGTACTATTTCTACAATCCAAACCGCACATGTGTGGTTCAAGAGGAACAGTAAAATCAAAAGCGGCTGCTGATTCGTCAAAAATCAGCAACCGCAAATTAAAAAACATTTTCAATAAAAAAGTGGCAAAAAGCCTTGTAATATAAGGGATTTTGAAAAAGAAAAACACCTCAAACCGAACACTAATAGTTCGAAATTGAGGTGTTAATCAGATGAGCTCGTAGGACAAAATTGCAACTCGGTTAAAAGCCGCATTTTGTGCCTCCGATTTATTAACATAACGATTATACCACTAAATACGGTTCTTGTCAATAGGTTTTTACAATCTTTCTGTAAAATTATTGAGACTTTGTCCTATTACTTT
>JAFTIL010000107.1 GCA_017456905.1 Clostridia bacterium | reverse complement strand
GTAACAAGTTGCCGCTATTAACGCGGGCTCCCCCACCGCTGCGCGGAGCCCCCTCCCGGAGGGGGCCTCGTTCAAGTGTATCCTCTGCTAAACAACAATTTACCGTTATATAATTCATCGAGGTATGCGGCTCGCACGGGATGCACTGCCCCGAGCCAGAGCCGCCCCGCAGGGGCCAACAATTTAGCCTTTCATTTCCTTCAATTTCCCGATCAATGTCGGGATGATGGCCTCCTCGGTGATCTTTCCGAGGATCTCGCCGCGGGAAATGAGCAAAGCCTCACCCTTGCCGCCGGCAATGCCGATATCAGCCTCCCGCGCCTCGCCCGGGCCGTTGACGATACAGCCCATCAACGCCACCTTCACAGGCAGGTCTGTGAGTCCCTCGGCCTTGACGGCCGCCTCAAAACGGGTGTGCAGGTCGATGAGGTCGATCTTAGTGCGTCCACAAGTGGGGCAGGACACGATCTGCAAGCCGCACTGCCCTTCCACGCCCACGGCGTTGAGGATCTTGCGGGCAGCGTCGATCTCCTTCACGGGATCGGCAGTCAAGGACACGCGGAAGGTATCGCCAATACCCTCGCAAAGCATAGCACCAATGCCCACGGCAGATTTGACCAGTCCCATCTCAGCGCCGCCCGCTTCGGTGACGCCTAAATGAAGAGGGTAACTGCACTTTTCGGCCAACAAACGGTTGGCCTTGATCATATTCGGTACGGTAGAGGCCTTGATGGAGATCACCGTGTCCTCAAAATCGAATTTCTCCAAAAGGGCGGCGTGATAAAGCGCGCTTTCGCACAGAGCCTCGGGGGTGGGCGCGCCGTATTTCGCTAAAATATGTTTTTCAAGAGAACCGCTGTTGACACCGATGCGGATGGGGATATTTCTCTGCCTGCAAGCGTCGGCCACTTCCTTTACGTATTCGTCCGCGCCGATATTGCCGGGATTGATACGGATCTTGTCCACGCCGTACTCGGCACAGCGCAGGGCGATCTTATGGTTGAAGTGGATGTCCGCCACGATAGGGATCGCGAGTCCCTGTTCTTTGATGATGCGAATGGTCTCGGCGGCCTCCAAGTCGGGGACGGTGAGGCGCACGATATCGCACCCTGCCGCGGCCAAGGCCTTGATCTGGTCTATGGTAGCCGACACATCATGGGTGTCGGTGTTGGTCATGGATTGAATGGCGATGGGATTTGTCCCACCGATGCCCACGCGGCCGACCGTCACAGAGCGGGTGGCGCGGCGAATGGCGTTGTAATTCATAGGAGACCTCCTGTTGGGTTTATAAAATGTGACGGCACTGCCCGCCAACAATTTACCTCATCATACGACACGCTGCATCCTAAAAAAGGGACACACGGTCCCTTTTTAGTTAAAACAAAGTAAATACGTCCTTAAAGGCGATGACCACCATGAGAAGCAGGAGGATCATCATACCCACGCCGTGGATCTTGGCCTCCAGCTCGGGTTTGAAGGGCTTGCCGAAGCGCAGAGCCTCAATGACGCGGAAGAACAGCCGCCCGCCGTCCAAAGCGGGAATGGGGAGCAGATTCATGATCCCCAAATTCATGGCAATGATGGCGAACAGATAGAGGATGTTCCACCCTGCCATGGGCTGCTGTGCCACCTGGGAAACGGTGTTGGTCACACCAATGGGGCCCGACAGATCCTTGATACTGTACCTGCCCGTGATGATACCGCCGATGGAATCAAACACCATTTTGATGGCCGAGGTGGAGCGATAAAAGGTCGTCTTGAGGACGTTGGGTACCGTGGTCTCCATAGCAGTCACGTTGAAGTCCCGATTGCCCACGGCCAGACCGTTCTCCACGGTCACAGGGAAACGAACGTCGGTCAAAAGTAGGCGCTGACCGTCACGGTTGACCACCAGATCCACAGGCTCATAGCCCTGGCTGGTGATCTCATAGATCAGATCATAGCCCGTGTGAACGCGGGTGCCGTTGATCTCCAAAATCTCGTCCCCTGTCTTGAGGCCTGTGATCTCGCTGGGCGCGCCCAGGGCGAATTCACCCACCACGTTGGAGGGCATCTGATAGTCGGCGATGGCCATGCCCGCGGTCAGGATCAGCATGGCGAGAAAGCCCGCAATGACGTTCATGCCCGCGCCTGCCACCAAAATGAGCATCTTTTGGAAGACGTTCTTTTTGTGGAAGGCGTTGGGATCGTCGGTGCCCTCGCCGCCTTCGTCCTCTCCCGCCATGGCCACGTAGCCGCCGATGGGAAAGAGACGGAAGGAATACTTGATCCCCGTCTTTTTTGAGGTAAAGCCCGCGATGCGCTTGCCCATACCGATGGCAAACTCATGGATGGTCACCTTACAGGCGCGGGCGGTGAGATAGTGACCCAGCTCATGGACGAAAATAAGAATGCCCATGAGAAAGAAGGTCAGCAAAAGGTAAAATGCGAATTTCAGGATTTGCATGGAAAAATATCAATCCTCCGTGGAGTAATATGAGTGCAGAGTGCGGCAGGGGAACTTTTTTCTTGGGGAACCTTTTTGCAAAAAGTTTCCCCTTCCCCTTCAAAAACTCTAACTTTTTAAAAGTTTTTGGAGATTCCAAAGAACCTTTTTTCAAAAAGGTTCTTTGGTGGGGTCAAGGGGTAAAACCCCTTTCATTATGCCCAATCAGCGCACGAGCGCTCTGTCTTGCCAAGCCGTCCGCCTCCATAATGCTGTCGTAGCTGTGCCAGTTCGACACGCCCTTCATGTCCTCCACCACGCGGGTGACGTACTCTGCGATCTCGCAGAAACGGATTTTTTCTTGCAGGAAGGCGGCCACCACCACCTCGTTGGCGGCGTTCAGCACGGCAGGAACGGCACCGCCCAAGGTGATGCAGTCCACGGCAAGCCTCAACAGGGGGAAGGTTTCGGTGTCGGGGCGGGCAAAAGTCAGCTTGCCCACCTCAAAGAGATCCAGGGGCTTCATGACACCCTCCGCCGTGCTGCGGCAGGGGTGGGTCAAAGCGTACTGGACACAATGCCGCATATCGGGCACCGACATCTGGGCAATGATGCTATAGTCATTATATTCCACCATGGAGTGAATCATGCTCTCTCTGTGCACAACGACCTGCACGTCTTGGGGCTTCACGCCGAAAAGATGCACGGCTTCGATCACCTCAAAGCCCTTGTTCATGAGAGTCGCGCTGTCCACGGTGATCTTGGCGCCCATCTTCCAGGTGGGGTGTGCCAGGGTCTGCGCCTTGGTGACAGCCGTCAGCTGCTCCTTAGTGTAGCTGTAGAATGGTCCGCCCGACGCAGTCAGCCAGATCTTTCTGACCTCCTCGGGGCGTCCTGCGCGCATACATTGGAAAATGGCACAATGCTCGCTGTCCACAGGCAGGATCTCACGGCCCGCAGCGTGGCAAAGGGCCATGACCAGCTCGCCGCCCACCACCAGGGATTCTTTATTGGCAAGGGCAAGACGGTGGCCTGCCTCCAGGGTATAGAGGGTAGGCGCCAGACCCGCCTCGCCCAGGATGGAGTTTTCCACGGTCACGCCCATGGGATTTTCAGTTTTAACAGTGCCTAGCATCTCACGGATGCCCTCGAAGCCCGCCAGCACCTTTGTGCCGGTGTCCGCCACCCTGGCCTTCAGGTCAGCGGCGGCAGCCTCGTCGGTCATGACCGCAAAATCGGGATGAAATTCTCTGATCTGGGCCTCAATGGCGGCCACGTCGCGGTGAGCGGTGACCCCTCGGACGGGAATACCGTGGCCTCGCGCCACGTCCGCCGCTTGGGTACCCACCGACCCCGTGGAGCCAAGGATGATCAGGTCGGGGTAGGAATTTGTTTGGTACATAGTTTCCTCGTGATATAAATAATGATGCGCTTGTCGCAGGCATACATCAAATTGTTGTTTAGCGGAGCTAAACAACAATTTATATGACTAAACTTTCCCTCGCGGGATGCCGCTCGCACGAGTTGAACATCCCCGAGCATTGGCCGGCGGCACTGCCGCCTTATAGCAGCATCCCCAACGCGCAGGCCAGCGTGATGCTGACTGCCAGCACCGAGTCAAAGCGATCCAACATACCGCCGTGACCGGGGAAGATCTTGCCGAAGTCCTTGATACCGTAGTGGCGCTTGAGGGCAGACATGGACAGATCTCCGATCTGGGACACGATGGACACCACAAAGCCCACGATCGCCATGAGGGGATAAGACAAGGTGGTGGTCATCTCGGGGATGGTCACCTCGGGCAAAAAACCCACAAGCCAGGTGTTGTAAACGTATGTAAAGCCAAGGAAGGCCAAAACGCAGAACAGCATACCGCCGATGCTTCCCTCCACCGTCTTCTTGGGGCTGATCTCGGGGATCAGCTTATGCTTTCCGAAGAGACGGCCGCTGAAATAAGCGAAAATGTCGGTGATCCACGCGCCGATGAATGCGAGAAGATACAAAAACCGCCCACCCACGTGGAAATCGTGGAGATAGATCAAGGCACAGAAGCCTCCAATGGCGTACAGAGCCGTCGCAAAGCCGCCGCAAGCATCCGCAATATTGATCTTGCCGCGGGCAAACACGCACACGGCATAGGTGTAGAGCAGGAGCAAAAGCACCGCCGCAACAGCCGCCATCAAAGTCTCATCAGGTCCCAGGTAGCGAATGGAAAAGGGCGCGGCCAGAGCCACCAGCCCGTAGGGAATGAGCAACCACAGATTCTTGTGGAGCCCAACACAATGAAGAGCCTCCCACACGGCGATGAGCGCACAGGTAGCAATACCGATGGGAAACAGCAGGGTGTCGGAGAAAACAATAAAGGGGATCAGAATGAGAAAGGCAATGATGCCTGTCAACACACGGGTTTTCATGATTCAAACGCTCCTGTCAAATCATCAAAGTCCGCCGTAGCGGCGTTTTCTTGAGTAAAAGTCGCGGACGATCTCGTCAATGTCGTCGGTGCTCAGGTCGGGCCAGAGCTTATCCGTAAAGTACAGCTCGGCATAAGCCGCCTGCCACAAAAGGAAGTTGGAGATGCGGAGATCTCCCCCCGTACGCACGATCATGTCGGGGTCTCCCGCCTCGGCTGTGTAAAGCGCACCCGAGATATCGTCCTCGGTGACCGAGGTCTTTCCCTCGGCCATGAGGGTGTTGACCGCATGGGCCAGCTCGGCTCTGCCGCCGTAGTTGATGGCCACGTTCAGCACCTGGGGATGGTGCATATTCAAGGTCTCCACCTCGTCGATCTTAGCCTTGAGCTCAGGGGTGAGGAAGGACAGATCCCCGATGAAGCGGAAGTGACTCTTGTACTGCTCGTGATCCCGCTTCAGCTCGTCAAGGTACTGGTCCAAAATCATCATGAGCGCATCCACTTCATGCTTGGGGCGCTTCCAGTTCTCGGTGGAAAAGGCGTAGACCGTCACCGCCTGAAAGCCGATGTCGCTGCAGTAGATGGCGATCTTCTTGAAGGTTGCGGCACCTACCTTGTGGCCGTACTCACGAGGCATTCCCCGTTTTTTTGCCCAACGGCCGTTGCCGTCCATGATGAAAGCGATATGCTTGAAATGCTCGTCGGGACGGAGCTTTTCGACGGGGGTCTCGTCGGGCTTGGTTTTCTTGAATAGGGGCATGGGATCGTTCTCCTTCCGCATCTATTATCTATTATCTATTATCTTTTATCTATTATCTATTATCTAAAGCCCAAGCACCACCTATCATCCCGAAGAGGGCTATACACGAGGAAGGCGATGCCCGACGAAGGATCTTTTATCGGGAGAATACCCGAATGGGTATGGGAAACCTTCTTGCGCTACCGCGCGCAAGATAATAGATAATAGATAATAGATAATAAATATTCAGTATAAACGGGTGGACATTTCTGCCCACCCGTGAGGTTTCATACAAACAACCAACAAAGGCGGCTCAGATAGCCATCAGTTCCTTTTCCTTGGCAGCGGTGATGGTATCAACGGTCTTGATCAGCTTATCGGTCACATCCTGGATAGCCTTCTCAGCGGCGGAGACGTCATCCTCGGTCATACTGCCGTCCTTCTTGGCCTTCTTGACCTCGTCGTTAGCGTCTCTGCGAAGGTTACGGATAGCCACCTTGGCATCCTCGCCCATGCCCTTGACCTGCTTGGCGAGAGCCTTACGGCGCTCCTCGGTGAGCTGGGGGAAGACCAAACGGATGACCTGACCGTCGTTGGAGGGGGTAATACCCACGTCGGACATGAGGATCGCCTTCTCCATGGCCTTGATGGTGGAACGGTCGAAGGGGCTGATGACCAGGGTGCGGGCATCGCTGACGCTGATGCTGGCCATATCCTTGATGGGGGTCTGGGTGCCGTAATACTCAAAGGTCACGCGGTTGAGGACGGCAGGGTTTGCCTGGCTGGCGCGGATATCTGCCAGATTGTTTTCATATGCGGTGATGGTCTTTTGCATTCTTGCTTCAAGGGCTTTGGAATCGTACTTCATGGTGATACTTCCTTTCTATGTTTGTGATATATTTTTTAAAAGTTTTTGGAGTCAAGAACCTTTTTTCAAAAAGGTTCTTGCGGGGCATGGGACAACGCCCCATATAAAACGTCCCATATAAAAGTCAATTATGCATCCGCGTGCCTACGGGCTCGCCCATGACGGCACGATAGATATTCTCGGGATCGGCAAGACCAAAGCCGTAGGCCTCGATGTTGTTGTCCTGACAGAAAATGACGGCAGACATATCGAAAGCACGAAGATCTCTTTCGATAATTTCGGCATAAGTAAGATCGTAGAGGGGCTTGGCGTCGGGATTCTTTTTGGGGTCGGAATCATAGACGTAATCTATGTTCTTGGCCAGCAGCATCGCATCCGCATGGATCTCCGCCGCTCTGAGTGCCGCACCCGTGTCGGTAGAGAAGTAGGGTGCGCCCGTACCGCAGGAGAAAATGGCGATCTTGCCTGCAGCCAGTGCGCGGTTGGCGTTTCGTGCGCTGTAGTGATCGGCAAAGGTGTCCATTTCCACCGCCGACATGACCACGGTATCCATGCCGTGACGCATGAACACGTCCTGCAGAGCCAGGGCGTTGATGCAGGTACCCAGCATACCCATGTGATCCGCACGGGCGCGCTCCATCTTAACAGAGCCTGTCACACCGCGCCAGATGTTTCCGGCACCGACAACGACGCCGATCTCCACACCGGCATCACGGCACTTCTTCAGCACCTCGGCCACGCGATCCATAAAAGCGAAGTCCAGAATGCCGTCCTCGCGGCACTTGGGAGAGAGGGCTTCGCCCGATAATTTCAGCAAGATCCTCTTGTATCTGGGTCGTCCGTTCATATTGCCACCTCGCATACGTTTAATATCCGTTCTACCGCCTTACAGCGGCATAAATACAGTTAATTGTGCGTGAAACAGTAACCCTGGGTTTTAACTATCATTGAACTTTCACGCGGTTCTCTTTATTTTACTACAAACTTCGCTCCAATATAAGAGGTTTTTTGTAAACAATATGCGACGGAGTGAAATATTTTCAAAACGGGGATTGAAAAAACGCCTCTGCCGTGGTATAATGACCATAGATTTAAGTTTACTTAATAGGAGGTAATCATGGGACAAAAACCGAACATCACCACGGGATTCTTATTTGACCGCAAGTGGGAACCCGCCATCCGCAGACTGAAGCCCAAGGATTTTCACAAGCTTTTCTGGGAATTATACGACTTCCAAATGAGCGGAGGACGCACAGCCGTGCCCGTCTACGAGGATAACCCCCTCATCGGAACGGTGGTTTCCTTCGTGGTGCCACAGATCCAAAATCGCATTGTGGCATCAGGACTTTTTTCCCAACGAGCCACCGTCGGGACACCCGACGACAGGGCGTGCTCTCCCGCCGTAAGACAAACCACTGATCAAGGTGGGGGTACGGCAGGGGGTGTAACGGGGGGTGCCGTACCCCCTGCCGTAGGGGGTAGCACACCCTGTGCGGCACCTAAGTTAAGTCAAGATAAGATAACCTTAAGTCAATCTCAAGTCGAGAGAAAGTTAAACCATAGGGACGGCAAGACCGCCATTGATGGCGGTCTGCCGTCCGTAACTTCCTCCCCCAAGGAAAAGAGCGAGAAAGAGGAACTCTATCAAAGCCGCAAGGACGCTCCTTTGGACATTCCGCCGGGGGTTACTCCGCCCCCGCAGGAGAGAAGCGACAAGAAGCAGGCCTACGGCACCCACAAAAACGTTTCGATGACCCCCGAGGGGTACCGTCTCATCACCGAGTGCATGGGCATCCCCGAGGCGTATATCAACCACTTCTCGGAAAAGCTGGCAAATCACGGCTATCAATATCCCGACCACGCCGCGGCTATATCCGCTTGGTGGCGAGAGGAAAAGAACAAGCTCTACTGGAAGCACGCCGCTTCATCCCCCCAAGGGTCTCCCCCGTGTGGTGAGGAAAGCAGCTTTGATACCGACGAGTTCTTTGAGGCGGCGGTCAGGAAGGCCCTCGGGCCAAATGCGTAAGGGTCAGGGCAGGATGGTAACAGAAACGTCAAAGGAATGCTCACCGCAAATGAGGGTGACCCTTCCCTGCCCCAGCTTACCTGTGGGCTCCACGTGGCCGTCTGCTCTCATGCGGAACAACTCGGGATTGTGGTTCTCGAAGGTCACCTTGTCCACAACGCCTGCCAGCTCAAACCAGGAGCCGTCCTCGTAGGTGGCGATACCGCGGAGCTGCTTCAGCTCACGGGCAGAGAGGCTCACCTTGTAGTCCTTCCACACGGGGACAAAGGAGACCACCTTCTTGTCGGGATAGGGCTGCCGATAGCACCAGGGGGCGGGTTCTTCTTCGGTAACATACACGGGGAACTCGGTACGCACGTCGGCGTAGTTTGCGGTCACGTAGGTATAGCCCACGGCCTTGGCGGTAAGGCTCATGCCCTCGATGGACACGATAGACTTGTCATAGTTGGAGAAGGTGACCCCCTCGGTGACGGGGCGCATGGCGTATGCCACGTTGCCCGTTCTCATGGGGATGGTCACGGTGTCCCCCTTCTTGACTTTGATAAAGTGGGGCTTGCCGCAATAGATCATGGTGGGGGTGTATTCGGCAGGATCCTCCATGGGCTCGGGGGAGCGGTGGACGTTCTGCAGGTGGGATTCGCTGTAGAAGGCCTCGTCCATCAGCTCAAAATCGTACTTGTGGAGACGGGTGCCCCAAAATCCCCATTTGTTGCCATAGGCGTAGGCCAGGAGCATGGTGTCACCCTGCTTGATGTGGTGCTGAGCATCGCCCGAGATGCCGCAGTTGTGGCACATCCAGCCTGTATTCACTTTGATCTCGCTGACGCGGGTGAAGCGGAGGCCATCGTCCGACTCGTACACCGCCAGAATGCTGTCCTCGGTGAAGCGGTGATCGGTGGACAGAGCGATAAATTTTTGGTTGTCCTCGCAGTAGACCACGTCGTAGGAGTCGTTGCTGCCCGAGGGACGATCCACGGCCACGCCGCGCAGTACGATCTTGCCCGGCCAGTTCTCGTCAGTGATATCGGCGGTGGCCACGCGGGTCTGGGAAAAGCCCTTGCCGTCCATGGTGCGGGAGGTCCAGGTGTAGTAGATGTAGATGGTTTCATCCTTGATGACAAAGGAGAATTCGCCTGCGCCCCAGTTGTGCCAGTCCTCGTCGAAATAGATGACGGGGGCAGGCTTGCCCAGCCAATGGCACTCGCCCTCAGGGGTCACGCGATGCTCGCCCCAGCCGTCTCCCGTCCAGCGCTCAAAGGGGCCTGTGGGAGACTTGGAGCGGCCGATGAAGCCGTTATTGCACACACCGCCGCCGTTGGCGAAGACGGTGGAGGTATAGCCGATGTAGTAGTATTCGCCGTACTTGATCACAGCGGGATCGCAGACCGAGAACCAGTCCATAGAGTCGGCGGTGGGGGCCATGACCACCCTTTCTTCCGTCCAGGTATTGCCGCCGTCCACCGAGCGGCGGTAGGTAAACCAGTCGGCCTCAAAGGCGTCGCCGGGGGAGGCGAACCAGGCGTGGCAAACGCCGTCCTCCACCATGATGGTAGGGCCGTAGCGGTAGCCCCAGGTTTGGGACTTGCGGGGAGCGTAGATGTCCTTGCCCTCGTCGGGGAGGAGGAGCTTGAAGTGCTTGGTCATAGGTCGTACCGTCCTTTCTATGTATCTATTATCTGAATTTACAAAGATAAATTGTTTGCCGCAGTGCGGCGGCCATCGCTCGGGGATGTGCATCCTATGTCAACTGTATCACGCGATGAGGTGTTTGTTCAGGTGAATTGTTGTTTAGCGTGGGATGCACTTGAACGAGGCCCCCTCCGGGAGGGGGCTCCCGACGAAGTCGGGTGGGGGAGCCCGCGTTAATAACGGCAACTTGTTACCCGGCAAAGAGCATTAGCCTTTTGTTCACGCGTTCTC
>JAFTIL010000106.1 GCA_017456905.1 Clostridia bacterium | reverse complement strand
TGCCCCTGCACCCCCTTAGCCACTAAACACCAATTTACCGTTGTATAACCCCTCGCGGGATGTTGCTCGCTCAGGTTGAACCTCCCCGGCATTGGCCGCGGGCACTGCCCGCTAAACAACAATTTACCTTCTTATCATCATTCCAGCGTAATGCTCTTGACGTACATCACATCTTCCGCGGAGGAAAAGTCGAAGTAGTCAAATCTGATCTTATGAATGTCACCCTTCCAAAAGGATTGTCCCGAAAGGTCGATCTCCAACACGTGATATTCGCCGTCAACCACCAAAGACTTACGCAGGCGGGCATCTCCGGAGGGCGCCTGAATCGTACCGGTGCAAAGGAACAGATCACATTCATAAGCGCCCTTGCTGTTGTCTGTGGGGATCATGTACTCTATCTTCAGGGTCTTGTAGGTATCGGCAGAAAGATCGGCGTAGTCGCCGTAGTTGATGCTGACATTGACATCTCCCTCGGGACCTGCGGTCAACTTGGCGGCCTGCTCATCTGCATCAAAAGAAACGGTGGTGCTGAAGGGATTGGTCAGGACGTTGATCTTGCCCTCGGCATCAAAGACCAGCTTGGTCACGTCACCGCCTACAGAAGGAATGCGGGAGCTGATGTAGTTCTCATGTAAAGTGGCATTGGTGGAAAAATCCTTGTGCGCCGTAAAGGTGGCGCGAATGTCCTCAAGACTGCCCGTAGTCAGAATATAGCTGTATTCCAAGGGCTTGAAGGATACCAGCTTGATGAGATTGACAGGCGCTACGTAGTTGGTGGAATCCTCTTTGGCGCTTTTAGAACCGTCATACTCATACCGTCCTGCCTTGAACTGATCCACGTTGGGAACGTATACGCCCAAACCGTAATTTTGGCTTGTGTTGATCCATGCGCACCAGGTCTCGGTGTTGCTTTCCTTGATGGCAAAGGTGCAATCCGCAACGTATTTGGCGTCTCCCCAGAAGTTCAGGTTGTCACGGGAAGACAGGGTGTCGCCCGTCCAAGGATTTTCTCCGTCGTACCAAACAAAGGTGTCCAGATAACTGACCGTATAAAGGGCGGGCAGTTCCTGACCGCTATAGGGATGCTCCCACCCGGAGAAGTCCACAAAACGGTTATCTACTTGGATGCGATCCTCTTTCAAGGTGTATGTGTTCTCCATATAGCTGGGGGTGAGCTGATTATCCAAAGACCAGTCCTGAGGCTGAGATTTGATATAAACAGAGGTCTCGGTGAGTTTGAAATCAATGAGACGGCTGGAGTTATTGTACTGATCGCCGCCCTGTACGGGGTTGTAGACCCACTTGCTATCAAAAGAGATGCCAGGCTCATATTCACCGGGAACACCTGCCGTGCCGTAGAAGGACTGCTGGATCAGGCGTCCCGTATCATGCTTGTTGACCAGATTGGTCAGTTGAGGAATGGTACACAGCTTGTCTTCCACACAGTTGATGGTACCGCCCCAACCCATGTCGATGCCCAGCTTAAAACGCTCATTCTCGATATACAGAGAGGTAGAGGGAACGTCGATCTTCTCGGTGGTCAGTCCGCCCAAGGTAAACATGGCAGTCTTGCCGTTCAACGGCTCCACGGTCATGCTTGCAATAGAGAAGCAATCTGCTTCATTCATAAAGCTGCTGGACAGACCCGAGAATACACCTTCACCGGCCTCAAGGAAATAATAGTCGGTCACATCATATTTGGTTACCTTGTAGGCTATGGTGACTTTCACGGGTTCGGTGGACTTATACGTCATTGAGAAGCGATTGAACGCCTCGGCAAAGGAACCCTCGGGGAAGGTGATACTCAGTGTATTCTCAAAGGAGAAGGCAGCCTTGGCTCTGTTCTTATAGTTCGTAACGCTGTATTTCAGACCAGTGGGAGTCAGAATATCTGAGGTGCCATTGGTCTCAGTCACCACGAAATCGTCGGGGAAGGTCTCAGCCTCGGTTACCGTTTCTGCAGGGGTGGAGGGGAGGGTAGCATCATCAGTAACGGTGGGCTGATCAGGCTGCTCCGTACAGGCAACGGCTGTCGCCAGAAAGAGCAGGGATAGGATAGCGGAAATCCATTTTTTCATGTGTGTTCTCATGTGAAAACCTCCAAAATAAATATATGCTATCATTATACATGATGACGCTCTATTTGTCAAGTGAAGTTCTTGTGTTCGACCTTTGAAAAATGGCGCGAGCTCTTGACACAGACGTAAAATCGTGGTATTATATATCATAGGTAATTTTGGCTTAAGCCTGCTTACCTTGAAAGGAGATTCCTATCACAATGGTTATGTGTTCAAGATGCCACAAGCGCCTTGCTGTGGTTTTTATAACAAAAATGGAAAACGGGGAAAGAGTCAGCGAGGGTATTTGCCTTCGCTGCGCTAAGGAAAGCGGCCTCCCCGTCAATCATATGCTGGATGGTATTGCCAACCAAATGGGAATGACCCCCGAGCAGCTGGAATCCATGGAGGACAGCATGACGGATATGATCACCCCTTCGGATCATGACGATCATGAGGACGGCGGCGCTCCCGCCATCGATCTCCCCCGCCTTTTCGGGGATGTCCTGGGTGAAAATCTGCCCTCTGACCGCCCCCAAGGTCCCAATCCTCCCGCACCTCGACGCGACAACGGCAAAAATAACCGCCGTTCGGGGGATAACCGTCAGCAAAGAGCCGCCGAGCCTAAGCTGAAATATCTGACGACCTATTGCCGCAATCTGACTGCCGCTGCCAGAGAAGGGAAGCTGGATAAGATCGTTGGCCGCGAGCGTGAGTTGGCCAGAACCGTCCAGATCCTTTGCCGCAGGCAGAAGTCCAATCCCTGCCTTATCGGTGAGCCCGGCGTCGGTAAGACCGCCATCGCCGAAGCCTTGGCCATCCGCATCGCAAACGGAAACGTTCCCTACAAGCTGAAAAATAAAGAATTGTACCTTGTGGACATGACCGCCCTGGTGGCAGGTACCCAGTTCAGAGGTCAGTTTGAGCAGAGGATTTTGGGCCTTTTGGGTGAAGTTAAATCCGAGGGCAACGTCATTCTCTTTATTGACGAGGTACACAACATCGTTGGTTCGGGAGAAGCAGAGGGCGCGGTCAACGCTGCCAATATGCTGAAGCCCGCCCTGTCCAAAGGGGAAGTACAGATCATTGGTGCTACCACCCTCACCGAATATCGTAAATATATCGAGAAGGATACCGCTTTGGAACGTCGTTTCCAGCCCGTCACCGTAGAGGAACCCTCGATCTCCGAGGCCGTGGAGATGCTGGGCGGCATCAAGCATTACTATGAAAGCTTTCATAATATCTGCATCCCCCAAGGCGTGCTCTATAAGGCCGTGATCATGTCCGAGCGTTATATCACCGATAGATATCTGCCCGACAAGGCCATTGACCTTCTCGACGAAGCCGCCGCCCACTTGTCTCTTTCCAGTGTGTCTTTGAACGAGTCCTATGAGCTTCGCGATAAGCTGCTGGCACTCAAGGTCCGCCGCGAGTCCATTGAGAACGCCGAGACCGCCGCAGGGGATGAAAAGGCCGAGCAGAGACGTTACGAAGAGCTGGCAAGCATCAAGGCTGACGAGCTGAAATACAGCGCCCGTTTGAATGAGTTGGAGCCGGATTGCCAAGCGATCTCCTTAACGCCTGCCCATTTGGCTGAGGTCATCGAGGTCTGGACGGGTATTCCGGCCACCACCATCACCGAAAACGAATTTCAACAGGTGGATCGTCTCTCGGATCGCCTCAAGACTCATATCATCGGTCAGGATGCCGCCGTAGATGCGGTGGCTCGCGCCGTGAAGCGCAACCGCGCAGGGGTGAGCGCCAAGCGCAAGCCCGTTTCCTTCATCTTCGCAGGCCCTACAGGTGTGGGCAAGACTGAGCTGGTCAAACGCCTGGCCGCTGATCTTTTCCATTCTCCCGAGACCCTCATCCGCCTGGATATGTCCGAATTTATGGAAAAGGCCTCGGTGTCTCGTCTCATCGGCTCGCCTCCCGGCTACGTGGGTTATGACGATGCGGGTCAGCTTACCGAAAAGATCCGTCGTAAGCCCTATTCCGTTGTGCTGTTCGACGAGATCGAAAAGGCTCATCCCGACGTGCTGAACGTCCTGCTCCAAATTTTGGACGACGGCCGCCTCACCGATGCCCACGGCAAAACGGTAAACTTTGAGAACACCATCATCGTCATGACCACCAACGCAGGCTCGGATCGCTCAACAGCCACTATCGGATTCTCGGATTCCGACAACGTGGATGAAGATGCCACCATGAAGGCGCTTTCGGGCTTCCTGCGTCCGGAATTCATCAACCGTGTGGACGAGATCATCACCTTCCGCTCTCTCAGCAAAGAGGATTTCGTTTCCATCGCCCGCATTCTGCTGAACGAGCTGAAAGAAGCCCTGACGGAACAGGGCGTTACTTTCACTTACACAGACGAAGCCGCAGACCATATCGCACGTGAGTCTTATTCCGCTCGCTTTGGTGCCAGAAATATGCGTCGATATATCCGTCGCCACGTGGAGGATCAGTTGGCCGAGGCCATCATCGCCGATTACTGCCGTGCCATTACTCAGGCCAAGCTCATCCTTGAAGAGAACCATTTGACCGTGGTCTGTATGTAAATCATCAACTTTAACTCAATGGAGGACGATTATGCCCCCTGTAAATGACAATTCCATACCCAACGACCAAGCCTCTAAGGAGACGCCGGAGCGCCTCAATGGGGCAACCTCATCCATCGAGGCGTTGGAAGCACATTTCAAAACGGATATTCACCGTGGCCTGGCTCCCAAGGTAGCCGAAAAACGCTTGCATAGCCGCAACGATGAAAGTCTGTTTGAAGCTGAGCGACCGCTTCTGTGGCCCTGTATCAAAGCGGTGATCTCTGAGCCCGTCATGTGGCTTTTACTGGTGATCTGCGTGGTCGCCATGCTTTTTGAGCACGTGGGCATGGGCTTCTTTTCAGCGGCACTCATGCTGCTGCACGCCGCGTTCTGCGTTTGGATGACCTACCGCTCGGAAAAACAGCATTTTGAACTGCAAGCTTATGATATTCCCTTAACTCGCGTCATAAGAAACGGACGTTTGCTCCGTGTGCGGGGCGACCGCTTGGTTCCCGGAGATATTGTTCTTCTCCGCAGGGGCGATACGGCACCGGCTGATTTGCGATTGATCAATTCCCGGGGACTTCTCGTGGCAGAGGACACCCTTTTTGGGGACGAACGCTTACGCCGCACTCTGGATCTCGAAAAGAACGCCAATATGATCCCCGAGGAAGTTCCCTTCGACCATTCTCCCGAAAATATGGTTTATGCGGGAAGCAGGGTAAAAAAAGGCTCTTGTAAGGCCATGGTGGTTGCCGTTGCGCAAAAGACCCATGTAGGTGCCATGGTCGGTAGGCTTCCTTCTGACCAACCTTACCGTACGCCCGGGTATCTCGAGGGAATGAAGCATATTCTCGCCAAGATAAATCTGATCCTATGCTTGGCCGTTATTCCGCTTACCGTCATTGGCATTCTGACCCAGAGCGTGCGCTATGATTTTACAGATGCCTTTATGAACGTATTTCTCAGCGTTCTCTCGCTCTCGGTTCTTACGCTGACAGAGCATATCCTGTCTTTTGGAAGGTTTCATTACGCCCGTGTGATTCAAACTGCTTCCGAGGATAAGGACGCGGATCATTCGGTGGACATTCGCACGCCCGAGACCCTGGAAAAGCTTTGCCGCATGAATCATCTGATCCTGATGGGCACGGCGGCCTTTCATGACGGTGCATATCATCCCGTATCCGTTTGTACCTCGGGAAACACCTATCATGTGAGCGAAACCCAGCCTGACGCCTCTTTGAAGGCCTTTTCCGAAAAGCTGTTTTTGCTTTCCATGGGACAAACGGAACGCCTCAGAAGAGGTCTCTACGGGGCGTTTCCATCTCTCGAAGAATTGACCGAAACGCTGATCGAATGGACAGACGCCGATACCGAGGCCGTTCTCCTTTTGTTGGAGCGTATGGAGGCCAAGGGAGACGACGTGGAGTTTAAGCTGCGCAACACGCCGCCCATGGCCTTGTACTTAACGGATGATCCGTCTATCATGCCCACCTTTGATACTTGCCGCTACGGTGATGGCGAAGCGCCTATGGATGCCGATACGCTCTCCGATTGGAAGGACGAGCTTCTCAGCGCTTATGACCGTGGATGCCGTGTCCATTTTCTCGTCTCTGAAATTGAAGGTAGACGCTGTCTGGAGGGCTTTTTGGCCTGTACCGTTGGCCTTTGCCGAAAGACACGGGGCTGTATCAAGGCCTTAGAGGACGGAGGCGTTAAGGTGATCTCTTTCCTTCGCGATGCCTACCCCGATGATATCAATGCCTTGACGGATGCGGGACTGCTGGACCGCAACGGTGTGATTGACTTAAACCAGACAAACGGCTTTACAAGCGTTGAAGAGTCTGCACTTGACGATAAAACTTGCTATATCGGTTGCCGCACGGCTGACGTGCTTGCCTATATGGAGGAGCTCCGTAAAAACGGTGCTTGCATCGGTGTTTTGTCAGTTGAACGTATCGACCTTCCCATCCTACAAGCCGCCGATATTGCCTTGACTTGCACGCCGGACGAACTCAAACAAGTCTTGACGGAAAAGATCGATAATGCGAGCGGTGCCGCTCTCTCCCAGGCCGACGGCACCTCTGATAGCGAATGTGCCTCTGATGCTTGCCGTCAAGGAGCGCACGTTGTTCTGAGGCGATGTACCTCCCACGGCGGCGGTGTTTGCGGTGTCCGCCGCGCCAAGCTGGTCGCTGACAGCTTTTTAAGAGGACTCACCATGGGGCTGCGATTTATTTGCTTGTCACAGCTTCTGCGCATACTGGCCGTAGCTCTTCCCCTGCTTTGCGGAGCGGCTTGTGTGCCTGCACCTGTGATCCTCACCTCGGGACTTCTTGTTGACGCGCTGGCCCTGTATTGCTACGCCCGATCAGATCCCGATGAAAAGGGAAGGATCAAAACCAACCAAGGCCCCAAGGAGATCTTGTCAGCTCCCCATAAGCTGTTTAAGGCAGAGCTGATCCTGACGGCTGTCACCTCCATCATTCCCTTGGCCATCGCCCTTGTAACTCGCGTGGTCAAAAATTCAGCTTTGGGAGATATGGCCTACTTCTGTGCGCTTTCTATGATGGCTACGCAGATCGTGATCTTTTCCATGGGACACCTTCCCAAAGCCAACAGGCGCGGATTCTTTACTGTGGTTCTCATGTGCTGCTGCTTTGTCGGCGTGCTTTCGGTGTCTTTAGCATCGGGACTTAACGTATTGTATTGTTTCCTCTTGCCGCTGATCCAGCCGTTGGTGTGGCTGATCTCCTGCCTGACCCTTCGAAAGACGGGAAAAATGTTATATCTTGACTGATACAAAAAACACGGGGAGCTTTTCGGAGCTCCCCGCATTTCTTTAGAGGTGGCCTAAAAAAACTTGCCTCCCTTGCGTGGCTTGCAAGCACAACCGTCCAGTTCCGCAGCCGTCAGCTTGACAAGAATGGTATCTTCTCCGATACATTCGATCTTGCACCACGGAATAAGGAAGCAATCGTTTTTCCCGAAGAGAGAAAAGCCCGTGCTTTCGGGGACAAGCAGGGAAGTGATACGGCCGTCTTCACAGCAGATCTCCAAGCCTGTGGGACAGCCAAGCTTTCCTCCGTCACAAAGATTGATTATTTCCATGGAAAATAAATCATGAGTGGTCAACTGCCGCATATTGGCCTCCTTTATGGATCATCATTTGCCAAAGTATATGCGGCGAGGTAAGCTAACTTGAGACCCAACGCAAGAAAATTGTAAATAATTTGTAAAAAACACCATATCGTATTGATTTGCGAATAAAAGTATGGTATAATACTGCTGTTGCGCAAAAATAGCAACGCAAAAATACACACACAGACGCCATATGCGGCCTCGGTGTCAGAGCGGGATGTTCAATCCGCGCTTCGATCGGCCCGCAGGAGCCTCTGTGGTGGAAAAAACCAAAGGAGGACATTGAAATGTCTATTATCACCATCAAGCAGCTGCTGGAAGCAGGCGTGCACTTCGGTCACCACACCAGACGCTGGAACCCCAAGATGCAGGAGTACATCTTCACCGAGAGAAACGGCATCTACATCATCGACCTGCAGAAGACCGTTAAGAAGTTTGAAGAGGCTTACAACTTCGTTCGTGACCTCTCCGCAAACGGCGGCAACCTCCTGTTCGTCGGTACCAAGAAGCAGGCAGCAGAGGCCGTGAAGGAAGAGGCTGAGCGTTGCGGTATGTACTACGTGAACGTTCGTTGGCCCGGCGGTATGATGACCAACTTCAAGACCATCAAGCGCTCCATCAATCGTCTGAACACCCTGAACAAGATGCAGGAGGACGGCACCTTCAATCTTCTGACCAAGAAGGAAGTTGCAGGCCTGCAGAAGGAAATGTTCGACCTCGAGAAGAGCCTTGGCGGTATCAAGACCATGGAGAGACTGCCCGATGCTATCTTCATCGTTGACCCCCACAAGGAGCATATCGCTGTTCTGGAAGCCAAGAAGCTGGGTATCCCCGTAATCGCTATCGTTGATACCAACTGCGATCCCGACGACGCTGACTACGTGATCCCCGGTAACGACGACGCTATCCGCGCCATCAAGCTGATCTCCTCCGTTATGGCTGACGCCATCATCGAAGGCCGTCAGGGCGAGCAGCTCACCGCTGAGGATGCTCCCGCTACCGAAGAGGCTGCCGAGTAATTCGGTAAACCGAACACTTCAAAATTTAGAACAAAGGGGAATATAACAATGGCAAACATTACTGCAAAAGACGTTGCCGAGCTGCGCAGACAGACCGGTATCGGTATGATGGATTGTAAGAAGGCTCTGGTTGAGGCTGACGGCGATTTCGAAGCCGCCATCAAGATCCTTCGTGAAAAGGGCGCACTCAAGGCTGAGGCTAAGGGCGCTACCCGTATTGCCGCTGACGGTGTCGTTGACATCATGAAGGAAGGCAACCTGACCGCTATGATCGAGGTCAACTCTGAGACTGACTTCGTTGCTAAGAACGAGTCCTTCAAGGAGTTCGTTAAGAACCTCCTGAAGACCATCCTGGCTACCAAGCCTGCAAACGTTGCTGAGCTGATGGCCGGCAAGTACATCGACGGTACTTGCACCGTTGAGGAGAAGCTCAAGGAGCAGATCTTCGTGATCGGTGAGAAGCTGGATATCCGCCGCTTCGTTCTGGTAGAGGGCGAGACCGCTACCTACATCCACGGCGCAGGCTCTATCGGTGTTATCGCTAAGTTCGATACCGACGTTGCTGAGAAGGACGGCTTTGCTGAGTTCGCAAAGAACATTGCTCTGCAGATCGGTGCTTACCCCACTCCCTACCTCTGCCGTGAGCAGGTTCCTGCTTCCGTGATCGAGTCCGAGCGTGAGATCATCAAGGCTCAGCTCGCTAACGATCCCAAGATGGCAAACAAGCCCGAGAAGGTGCTGGATGGCATCATCATGGGTAAGCTCGGCAAGTTCTACGAGGGCAACTGCCTGGTAGATATGGGCTACGTTAAGGAAGACGATATGAAGGTCGGCGCATACATCCAGAAGACCGCTAAGGAACTGGGTGGCAAGATCGAGGTCGTCGAGTTCTTCCGTTACGAGAAGGGCGAGGGCATCCAGAAGAGAGAAGAGAACTTCGCTGAGGAGATCGCCAAGCTCACCAATAAGTAATTATTTTATTGGGCATTCAGAACGCCGCGCAAATGCGCGGCGTTCTTTTATCATAATTTAACAAAACTTCTGATATGTAAAAAAACTCGGAACAGTCTTTGAAGGGTATGCAAATATTGGAAAATTTAAAAAAGTTATATTGACATACTGTTTTTGATATGCTATAATAACGATAATACACAATCAAATGAACGCAAGGAGGCGTGAAATTGACACATCACAACCGACCCAAGGAGGACGTGCTAAAGCAATTGTCCACAGACGTACAGCACGGTCTTACCTCCGCCGCCGTCAGCGAACGGCAAGCCAAGTACGGCCCCAACAAATTGAAAGAAAAGAAAAAGAAATCTACCATCCAACGCTTCTTCGATCAATTCAAGGATGTTATGATCCTCATTCTGATCGCTGCAGCCATCGTGTCCTTTGTGCTGGTCTGCATGGAGCAGCACTGGGGCGAGCTCTTCGAGCCTGCCCTGATCCTGCTCATCGTGATCCTCAACGCCATCATGGGTGTGTATCAGGAGGGTAAAGCCGAAAAAGCACTGGATGCATTGAAAAATATGTCTGCCCCCCATGCCCGTGTGATCCGCGACGGCAAGGAACAGGTCATCGATGCCGCCGACCTCGTTCCCGGTGATATGATCAAACTGGAGGCAGGTGATTTTGTTCCCGCTGATGCAAGACTGCTCCAAAGCACCAGTCTCAAAAGTGAGGAATCTGCCCTGACGGGCGAATCTGTTCCCTCTGAAAAGGATGCAGACACCTTGGTGGATGAAAACGCCCCCATCGGTGACCGCACGAATATGGTCTTTTCCGGTTGTAGTATCACCTACGGAACTGCCGTAGCCGTTGTCACAGGGACAGGTATGAACACCGAAATGGGTAAGATCGCAGGGCTGCTGGACGACGCGGGAGATACCCAGACACCCCTGCAGAAAAAGCTGGCCGAGCTTGGTAAATACCTTGGTATCGTAGCATTGGCCGCCTGTGCTGTGATCTTTGTGGTGGGTATGTTCAGCGATACCATGGAGATCAAGGACGTATTTATGACGGCCGTTTCTCTGGCTGTTTCGGCAATCCCCGAAGGACTTCCTGCCATCGTGACCATCGTTCTGTCCATCGGCGTTCAGCGTATGGTCAAGAAAAACGCCCTGATCCGCCGTCTTCCCGCCGTGGAGACCTTGGGTTCCGCTTCTATCATCTGCTCCGATAAAACCGGCACTTTGACGCAAAACCGTATGACCCTGGTCAAGGCATACGTGGACGGGCAGGGCAGAACCGAGGACATTTCCACGGAAAACTCCGAGGAAATTAAAAAGCTCCTGTCTTGGGGTACCCTTTGCTGTGACGGCTCGGTTGTCTTTGGTGACGACGGCAAAGAACAGCACATTGGCGATCCCACCGAGACCGCCATCGTCCTGGCCGCTCATAAGAACGGATGTCCCAAGGACGATCTGAACGCTCAATATCCCCGTTTGGGTGGTATTCCTTTCGATTCCGACCGAAAGCTCATGTCCACCATCAATGAAATAAACGGTGAGAAGGTCGTGATCGTCAAGGGAGCTTTCGATATGCTGGCTGCCCGTTGTGTGTCCGGTGACCTCGAAACTGCTAAGCGCCTGACCGAGGAAATGAGCGCCTCTGCCCTCCGCGTGTTGGCCATAGCCTATAAAAAAATCGACACGATCCCCGCCGAGTTGACTTCGGATGATCTGGAAAGCGAGCTGACCTTTATGGGCCTTGTGGGTATGATTGACCCGCCCCGTCCCGAATGTAAGGTAGCCGTGGCCACTTGCCGCCGCGCAGGCATTAAACCCGTCATGATCACGGGCGACCACGTTGTCACAGCATCAGCAATTGCCAGAGAACTGGGTATTTTCGTAGACGGTGACCGCGCCATCACAGGTGCTGAGCTTGATGCCATGAGCGAAGAAGAACTGGATGCCAACGTAGAAAAGATCTCGGTCTATGCCCGCGTGTCCCCTGAAAATAAGATTCGTATCGTACGTGCTTGGCAGAGAAAAGGCCAGGTGGTTTCCATGACGGGCGACGGTGTCAACGATGCTCCCGCGCTCAAAGCGGCTGACATCGGTTGCGCCATGGGTATCACAGGTACTGACGTGGCCAAAGGTGCTGCCGATATGACGCTTACAGATGATAATTTCGCTACCATCGTGGACGCAGTCCGCGAAGGCCGTGGCATTTATGCCAACATCAAAAAGGTGGTCGGATTCCTTTTGGGTACCAACATTGGTGAAGTCATCACCGTGTTCGTAGCCATGCTTATCTGGCAGCAATCCCCCCTTCTGTCTATGCAGCTCCTCTGGATCAACCTGGTCACCGATTCTCTCCCCGCCATTGCCCTCGGCATGGAGCCCGTAGAGAAAGATGTGATGGATCATATGCCCAAGCCCAAGAGCGAAGGCTTGTTTGCGGGCGGTCTCGGTGTGCGTGTGGTGCTTCAAGGTGCTATGTTTGCCGCCTTGTCTCTCGTAGGCTTCTGGCTCGGTCAGACCATGGGTGGCTCCATTGAAGCAGGCCGCACCATGGCCTTTATGACCCTGGCGCTTTCTCAGGTGCTTCAGGCTTTCAATATGCGCTCGGATAAGTCTATCTTCAAGATCGGGCCCTTCGGCAACAGCAAGCTCAACTGGGCAGCCCTTGCATCCATTCTTTTGGTGGTCTTCGTACTGTTCGTACCCGGCGTTCAGACTGCCTTCGGTCTCGTATATCTGCCTGTGAATCTCTATCTGATTGCACTGGGTCTCGTTTTTGTACCCACGGTCATCATGGAGATCTGCAAGCTCGTGGGCATGATCAAGCACACGCATTAAGTCAAAAACAAAGGCTACCGCAAATGCGGTAGCCTTTATTATTTGAATATTACTGCTTAAAGGTGTAATGTCCGGCCTCAAGCTCCACAACAAGAGCCTTGCCGCAGGGACAGATCTCCCCGTCCTCGAATTTCTTGATCTCACCGTTGACAGTGTAAGTGCCGCTGTCGGTGAGGATGGGCAGATACAAGGTAGAGGCAACGGGAACGGTGCATTCATAAACGAAACCGTTGGTGGTGTCCCAGGCAGACTTGATGGTGCCCACAGGGGAATCAAAGGAGGCCTTGACCCACTTGATAAGCTCCTGACCCTCGGGGATCTCGTCGGGGGTACGGGTGTCGGGCTTAGGCTGGAGGATGGGATGAGCAAAACCGGGGGCATCCTCGGTGGTCTCAATACCCGCCATGTGACGGTACATCCATTCCTGGATGGCACCGTAGGCATAGTGGTTGAAGGAGTTCATAGCTACGTTGCCGAAGCCGGTGGCCTTGGTGTAGGAATTCCAACGCTCCCAAATGGTAGTAGCACCCTGATAGACGCTGTAGAGCCAAGAGGGATTTTCGGTCTGCAGGAGCAGGGAATAGGCCAGGTTATTCTCGCCGTTCTCGGCCAGGATCTCGTTCAGGATACAAGTGCCTACAAAGCCGGTGGACAGCTTGTGGCCGTTGTCAATGATCTTCTTCTTGAGTGCGGCTACAGCCTCGGTTCTCTTATCCTCGTCGATGAGACCGATACGAAGCACCAGGAGATAAGCACACTGGGTGCGGTGCTCAGGCTTCAGCATACCGTCCTCACAGTAGGTCTCACGGAAGTAGTCACGCACCTTAGCATAGACCTCTTTATAGTGAGCGGCACGGTCATCCTTGCCGATGGCACGGGACATGACTTCCATATACATACAGTCGAGGGCGTAGTAGGCGGCGCAGATGAGACGTGCGTCGGTGCCTTCATAAGCCAGCCAATCGCCGTAGTGAGGATTGGGACCCATGGGATTGGTGATAGACAGCCAATCCATGTATCTTTCCATAGAAGCGTAATGCTCTTCAATGATAGCGGTGTCGGCGTACATCTTCCACATGGTGTAAGGAACGATGATACCTGCATCACTCCAGGCTGCGCCGCCGAAGCCTACCACGCGGACGGTGGGGATAACGTCGGGGTACATACCGCTCTCATGCTGAGAGTCACGGGCATCCTGCAGCCACTTGTGGAAGAAGCCGTCTACGTCGGCGTTGTAAGCGGCGGTGCCGCAGAAGGCCTGGGTGTCACCCGTCCAGCCCAGACGCTCATCACGCTGAGGACAGTCGGTGGGAACGGACAAGTAGTTGCCGCGCTGACCCCAGATGATGTTGGAAATGAGCTGGTTCACATCAGCGCTGGAGGTGACCATCTTGCCAGTCTCGCGGGTAGCAGAGCCGATGACGGGGCAGGCAAGGCCGGAAAATTCCACGTCCTCCGTGGCAGAGATCTCCAGATAACGGAAACCAAAGAAGGTGAAGCTGGGGCAGTAGTATTCACCGCTTTCGTCACCCTTCAGGATATAGTAGGCCTTGGCCTTGGCGGAACGGTAGTTGATGGTATATATGGAGCCTTCGGGGTTGTCGTTGCCGCGGGACTCAAGCCCCGAGTCGTTGAGCATTTCACCCACGCGCACCTGAACGGACGTACCCTTTGCGCCCCTAATGGTGAAGGTAGGCCAACCTACCATGTTCTGACCCAAGTCGATGACGGCGGTCTCGCCCTTTTTCAAGGAGAAGCTGTCCTCGTCCTTGGACTCGCGTACCACGTGGATCTTTCCGTAGTCAGAGCCGTTGTCCTCTGTACCTTCATAGATCACGATGCTTTGAGGCTTGCGGGTCAGACCCTCGCGCACCATGATGGTGGGGCCCACCTGAGGAGTCACGAAAATATCATGGTTCTCGGTGGTGACAGCATCCCACTTAACGCAGTTGCAACCCTTGGACAGGCCCGCAAAGGTGGGCTCGTTGGCATCATAAAGCTCACCGTCCCAAATATCGGAGGCGCGGACGGCGCTGCCCCAGGCACCCTGCCAGGAATCGTCTGTATAAAGATGTCTCTCGCCTTCATCGTCCAAGAGATGGACGGCGGCAAGGAAGGAGATATGAGTCTCGCCGTAGGTTCCCAGTGCAATGCGGCCGTTATACCAACCGGGGGCTACGGCGCAGAGCAGGGTATTCTCACCATCCTTGAGATAGGGGGCAAGATCATAAGAGTAATAGAGCACACGCTCCTTATAATCGGTCCATCCGGGCTTCATCTCGTCATAAACGAGCTGGCCATTCTCATCCTTGCGTCCCACGCGCTCGCCGTTGACCCACAGGTCGAAAACACCCAACGCGGTGGCATCCACACGGGCAGATTTCAGTCCGCTCACAGTAAACTGCTTGCGGAATAAGGCAACACCGCCAACGTCTTCGATGGGGGCAAACTGATCGGCACGGCCCAGGGCGTTCTCCCAGGGATTCTTTTTCTCCGCAACTACGGGATGGGGATTGGCGTAGGTGATCCAGACGGCACGGCCGTCTGTCATGTAATCTTTGCTCATGTCATGTACTTCCTTTCAAATGAGGGTGGGGATCAATACCGAATACAGTATATCATAAAAAGGGGGATCTTGGCAATAGTTTTGGGATAAAAAATTAAATAATCCTAAAAAAGACCGACGGAACGCCCTAAAGCGTGAACCGTCGGTTATAAGTGTTATTGCGTAAATTATGCTTCTTCGGTTGCGTCGTTCGTATTGACTTCCGTTTCAGCTTCATTGGAAGGAGTGTTTTTGGCGGGTGTGGGATCGATCATATAGCGCTTGACGACGGGATAAGCCGCATAGGTGTATATGAAAGCAGCTACGGCAAGGAAGAACAGGAAAGGAATGATGATGCCAACGTAAAGGTTGATCTGGAAAAGAAGAAGGTTAAGGGCAATCACCAGTGCTACCAATACACCGATTCCAAGCGCGGCCATAAGGTTTCGCTTGATGCCCAGAACGGCAAAGATCAAGGAGTTCTTGAAGATCTTTGAGATCTTGATGTTAAAGGTCACCAGCAGGAGATACATATACCAACGCATAGCCAGATATATGATGATCAAGGCGATGGTGGTGATATAAAGGAAATGAGAGAATCCCGACACGGGCATGGCGGTGAAATACATGATGTCGATGTAGAGCACGCCGCAGAAGATGCAGTCCAGAAGACCCAGGATAAAGCCTTGCTTAAAGTTTCTCTTGATGGCGTAGAAAAAGTCGGATACAATGAAAACGCCATCGCCGCGTACCAGATTTCTCATAAGGTAGGTGGAGCCCACCTTTTGCCACCCGTAGGTGAGCACGTGCAAAACGAGCAGAGCGCCAATGATGAAATGAATGGGGGTGTTATAGGTATCAAGCTCAAAGCTGAGTGTGCCGGCCCAAGAAAGAAGCGTAGCACCTGCCGATGTGGGAGACAAATACTGGGCTCCGAGAAGGGGGACGTACAGGGGATTACTGACCGTAGGCTCCTTGGGGCCTGCGGTTTGCAGAAGCAATATGAGCAGGAAGGGAATGATCTGCACCAGCATGATCAGATTGATGGAGACCAGCTTCCAGAATTTTCTGCCTAATTGCTTGAAGAAAAATTTCAGATTAGGGGTAGTATCCTCGCCTTTTTCAACGCCCTTGCCATCTCTCATGGGATCAAGGAGCTTGAGTTTTCTGGTTTTCACGATTTTTTACGTTCCTTTTCTATAAAATCATCAAAAAATATTACCTTTAATGACCGCTCAATTCATCGGCACGGGCGGTACAAGCCTTCATGGCCTCTTCCATGATGCCCGTAAGGTCGCGCTCCTGCAGCACACCCATGGCGCGCTCGGTGGTGCCCCCCTTGGAGGTGACCATAGAGATCTGCTCCGCAGGCGTTTTTCCGCCTTGCTTTAAAAGCATAGCGGAGCCGATGACCATATCGCACACGGCGGAAAGAAGGGACTCTCCATCCAAGCCTTGGGCCGTTGCGCCGTCGCAAATGGCCTTGATAAAGGCAAATACGTAGGCAGGAGAGGAGGAAGTTACCGAAATGATGCGATTCATTTCTGTTTCGTCAATGATCACCACCTCGCCTGAGGCCTTGAACATAGAAACGACGAAATCAAAATCCTCGGGAGACACGGTCTCGCTTGAGCAAATGACACTGACGCCTTTACCGATGAGCATGGGGGTATTGGGGAGCACGCGGACGACAGAAGATGTCTTCAGCGCAGCAGAGATCGTATCGACCGTGATGCCGGCAGCGATGGTGACGATCAGCTTATTTGCTATCTCTTTCGCCCCTGCCAGCGTTTTGAGAAGCTCAGGGAAGCCCTGGGGCTTGACAGCCAGTACAAGAACGTCAGAAGCCTCTGCGACCTCACACTCTGAGGAAAGTATCCGTGCGCCTTGATTTGCGTATATTTCGCATTTCTCGGGGAGCCGATCGTACAACACAAGATCGGAAAAGGGAACTCCGCCAACCGAGGTAATTCCGCCGATGATGGCACTTGCCATATTACCGACACCAATAAATCCTATCTTTTTCGACACGATATCTTCTCCTTTATAAGAATACTTTACAATTTAATAGTATAACACGAAATTGTGATTTCTGTATGAACATACGAAAAGTTTTTGGAACTTTTTTGAAAAAGGCAAATAATCCTTCGCTGTCAATGAATTCTACTCGTAGTAGAGTCCGACTTTTTCCGCTCTACATGACTAAAACAGTCCGTTGAGAATAAAAAAAGAAGAGTAGGTTGAATTTCAGAGAAAAAAAGGTTATACTGTTATCAAGAGGTCACCTCTAAAAAATCTCTTGACGGAAAATCCACGGTGATTTTTCCGTCACATTTCACAGCTTTTTCTTCGCGTAGCTCCACTACGCGTGCGAAAAATTGTATTATTTGACGAAAAACTCCCTCGCGGCTTTCTCGCCAATAGAGTTTTTAGAGGTTCCCAAGAAATTCCGCGCACCACGAAAGGAACCCTCACCCATGAAGGATCAAGTCAAATTTGAAAAAATGACGGAAAAGGAAAAGGCCAAAATTTTCAAAAGGACTCACCATAAAGTGCTTTTTGTATTGGCAAAGATCATCCGCGTTGTCACTGTTCCTCCCGTCATGGTAGGTACGCTCATCATCCTTTTGTCCACGCTCCGCCACGACGTATTTGCCACGGTGGGTGAAAGCCTCATGATGATGCTGTTCCTCGCCATGATCCCCGTACTTGCTTATCCTTTGTCCGGCCTCATTCCTTCCATTAAGTCCAAGGGGAGAGAAGGACAGCGTAATCTCGCGTTTATCCTGTCGGGTGTCGGTTATACGGGTGGTATGATCTACAGTGTGATCGCGCAGGTTTCCGAAGCGCAGATGATCATTTTCGGAACCTATTTTCTGTCGATCATCGTACTGACGATCATGAACAAAGTATTCAAGGTCAAAGCCAGCGGCCATGCCTGCAGTATCGCAGGTCCCATCGGTCTTGTCTGTTATTTTTTGCCCCCCGTTTGCATTATATCTGCCCTTTGCCTCTACATGACCATCTTCTGGGCTTCCGTTCACATGGGTAGACATACGGTCAAGGAATTTATCTGGGGCTCAGTATCCAGCCCCCTCTCCCTCGCCGTCGTAGTGCTTCTCAGTATTCTTATTTAACCAATAAAATTGACCGCCTCCCACGCTGAAGCGTGACGGGAGGCGGTCTGTTTTTATCTTGTGGTGATCAGTACACCCTCGTTGGACTTTATGGCAACAGCGTACACACCGTCGCCAAGATGAGTCACGGTCTTGTAGCCCTCCCCGCCCAGGGCGCGGACACAGCGGTCGGGGGCGCGGAAGGTGATTTGATACTCCTTGGGGTCGGTCTCGCGGGGGTCGTCAGCGGCGCAGACCATGAGGGCCACCGAGCCGTCGTGGTTGCGGTTGACCATCTCGCCGATCACCAACGCCGCACCGTTGTCGGCCTTCACGTCAAAGAAGACACCCGTGGACAGAGCATCCACAGCCTCCTGCGCCACAAATTGCAGATCGGGATGCCCCTTCATGCCCACGAAATGGGTGGCCACGCGGCGGTACTTCATGTACTCGTCGGCCAGGGTTCGGATCTCGGCGTTGATCTTTTTGAGCTTGTCGTACTGCTGAGTTTTGTTGCCCTCGCCGTCCAGCACCTGATTGTGCCACCAGCCCGCGGTGTAGCAGGCCCAGATGATGTTCTCGGCGCCGAAGGCCATGGAGGTGTAGGCCTGGAAGCGGAGGTTGTTCTCGCTCATCCACTCGGCAGGCTTGTTAGAGTTGACCTGGAGGACGATCCACATGCTCCGCCCCGTGTTGCGGCAGGCGTCGGCCACCACGCGGAGGTTCTCGTAGTGCTTGGTGACGTTGATGGAGTAGAGGTAGAAGTCGTAGCAGATGTAGTCCGCGGGGACATTTTCGCAGTACTTTTGGATATGCTCGGGATAGGTGGCGGTGCCCAGCTGGTTCACGGTCTCCTGAGCGTTGTTCTGGGAGACAGATGCGTAATTGGGGTAGAGGTTCAGGTAAGGGAACTGATTCGGGAAGGCGCGGTTGACGTAATCAATGACCTTGCCGTAGTAAGGGAAATCCAAAGCCGAGGGCTCGTCGCCCACGTCGATGCCCCACACGGCGGGATGATCGCAATAGGCCTTGGCGGCGGCCTCGTACTTCTCCATGGGGTTGGTCTCGGCCAGCTTGCCCGCGTTGTCGCCGTCACCGCCCCACCAGCCGGGGACGATGCCCGAGACGATGGCGCCCACGCCGTACTTGTGGAAGAGATCCAGAGCGGGGCGGTCGTTGTCCATGCAGACCACGAAATCAATGCCGCAGTCGGCCAGGTCTTTGATGTGCGACTCGGTGCGGGCGTAGGGCTTGAGGTGATAGACGCCGATATTCAGGCGGCTTCTGTCCATGCGTTTGTTCATAGAGTGTCCTTTCTTTTGATAAGATAAATTGTTGTTTAGCTTCTTTTCGCTTTTCTCTCCTCGTCGAGAGAAAAGCTCCAAAAGAGCGCCGCTCAAGGGAGAAGCCTCTCCCTTGAGAAACCCTCTCAAGGTGACGCTCGCCGCCTTCGGCGGCAACAGCGTGTCACGAGCCTCCATACCCATTGCCTCGCCCCCACGGCGGAGCGCCTCGGGGCTCATCAAAAACCTGTTTCTGCTCCCTGATTGGGAGTGATAGGGCAAATTCAGGGCCGTACCCGT
>JAFTIL010000105.1 GCA_017456905.1 Clostridia bacterium | reverse complement strand
GAGAACGCGTGAACAAAAGGCTAATGCTCTTTGCCGGGTAACAAGTTGCCGTTATTAACGCGGGCTCCCCCACCCGACTTCGTCGGGAGCCCCCTCCCGGAGGGGGCCTCGTTCAAGTGCATCCCACGCTAAACAACAATTTACCGAACCAACACCCTTCGCGTGATGAAGCACGCACAGGTTGAACCTCCCCGATATTGGAAGCCGCACTGCGTCCAACAATTTAACGTTACCGCCCACCCCACGCTCCACATTCCGCATATAGAAAGGTATCACCATGAACGAAACCTATTTCGACGATTCCCGCTTTGACGGCGGAGATGACATGGATTTTGAAAACCGCATCGTCTCCACGTCTTATACCCCCGGCTCCGACGAGGCAGAGGTCTCCCTGCGTCCCCGTCACATGGAGGACTACATCGGCCAGGACAAGGCCAAAGAAAACCTGAAGGTCTACATTGAGGCCGCTAAGCTCCGTGGAGATTCCCTGGACCACGTGCTGCTCTACGGCCCTCCCGGACTGGGTAAGACCACCCTCTCCAATATCATCGCCGCCGAGATGGAGGTGAATATCCGCATCACCTCAGGCCCTGCCATTGAAAAGCCCGGTGACCTGGTGGCTCTGCTGACCAACCTCAATCAAGGCGACGTGCTGTTCATCGACGAGATCCACCGTATGCCCCGCACCGTAGAGGAAATTCTCTACCCTGCCATGGAGGACTACGCCGTGGACATCATCATCGGCAAAGGCCCTTCCGCCCGCTCCATCCGCATTGACCTGCCCAAGTTCACCCTGATCGGCGCCACCACCCGCGCAGGTCAGCTCACCACCCCGCTCCGCGACCGTTTCGGCGTTCTGCTCAAATTGGAGCTTTACACCCCCGAACAACTGGCGCTGATCGTCAAGCGAAGCGCGGCCATTTTGGGCATCCCCATCTCGGATGACGGTGCCTACGAGATCGCCTCCCGCTCCCGCGGCACCCCCCGTATTGCCAACCGTCTGCTCAAGCGCGTCCGCGACTTTGCCCAAGTCCAGCACAAGACCGAGATCGACGCCGCCACGGCGGGCTATGCCCTGGACCGTCTCGAGATCGACGAGCTGGGTCTGGACAACACCGACCGCCGCATGATGGAGTCCATCATCAAGTTTTACAACGGCGGCCCCGTGGGCCTCGATACCTTGGCGGCCACCATCGGCGAGGAAGCCATCACCATCGAGGACGTCTACGAGCCCTATCTCATGCAGCTTGGCTTCATCCAGCGCACCCCGCGCGGTCGATGCGTGACCCGTCTCGCCTACGAGCATCTGGGGATGCGTCCCCCCGTTGCCCCGCCCACCCCCTCGGAGCAGCTACAGTTTTTTGACGAGGAATAGGAGGACGCGAGGGGGAAAACGCAAGGGAAACTTTTTGAAAAAAGTTTCCCTTGACCCTTCAAAAACTTTCAACAAAAAAACATTGACCAAGAGATTAAATATCAAAAGATCCGTAGGGGAGGGGCTTGCTCCTCCCGCCGATCGAACAAAAGCCTTTCATAATGTAAAAGCCTTGAATGACATCGTCATTCAAGGCTTTCTCTTTATTCCTGTTTTTGATATTCGATCAAATCGGAAATATCGCAATCCAAGGCTTCGCATATCTTGTTTAAAACATAACTGTCATATCGAACCACTTTGTTTTTGTAGTATTTATCTATAATCTGATATCTGATACCCGTTTGTTTCGCTAATTCATACCGCGTCATACCACGGCTATCCATATACTGAGCAATGGTCAGGCGAATCATATGATCACTTCCCTTCGATATATATTTTAATCAATATATCCTCTATTGACAATTCCTCTATTTGGGTATATACTTATTTGAGAATATACAAAGGAGTGATTCATATGAAACTACTACCTACGGCTTTTTATAAAAAAACGGCCAGACGAATCACCTGCCCCACGCCATTAAGCCATTCAAATATCCTTGTGCATCAAAGGCCTCCAGAGGCGTGTCGGATTTCAGATACAAGGGGTGGTGGGGGTGTCCCTTCACCGACAGCGGGCCCGCATGGAGCCACACAGCCCCCGCCTCACAGCCGATCTCCAGCATCTCACGGACGCAATCGGCCAGATACCCCCGCTTTTCGATGATGCTCCCCCAGGCCGCCCATACGGCAGGTTTCTCCCCCGCGATGGATAGAAGATAGCGGAAGGCCTTCATGTTTTCATTGTGGAGCCATTCGTTGCGCTCCCTCTCCATATCGTCGGGACGGGTAGCGCGCTGGGCGTAGACGTTGAACATGAGGAAGGAGTCGTAGCCGTTGGCAGTTGCGATCCGCTGGGCAGACTTCAGGGTAGGGTCAAGGTTGTCGGGAGCGGCGGTGGAGGGATTGATACCGATGCAAATGACGGGTTTCTTGCCTCTCGTGCCCAGTATGTAACGGTATTCGTCGTAGCGATTGGGGACGTAGAGCCATTTGTCCACGTCGTAATCGGGATGGGGACAAAGCCCCTCGGCGAGGGCATCCTCAAAAGGCAAAACGTCAATATAGGTGGTGGGAGAAGTGGGAATGTGCATGGGTTTTCTCCTTGCTTTATATCTATTATCTATTATCTATTATCTATTATCTATTATCTATTATCTATTATCTATTATCTAACTCCCGAACGGTTATTGCTAACCCTCTTGCGCTACCGCGCGCCTTTTTCGTAGGGGCGAACTGTGTTCGCCCGTATACCCGTCAGGATATTGCTATCCCTCTTGCGCTACCGCGCGTCTTTTTCGTAGGGGCGAACTGTGTTCGCCCGTATACCCGTCAGGATATTGCTACCCCTCTTGCGCTACCGCGCGCCAGATAATAGATAAAAGATAATAGATAATAGATAATAATTTATGGGGATGCGGGAGGCGCAACGCCTCCCCTACGGATGGCCTGATCATCGTTCACTTGGTCCTGCTTTTTTGTTAAAAGCTTTTGAAGGGGTCGAGGGGGAACTTTTCGCAAAAGTTCCCCCTTGCGTACTCCTCGTACTCCCCATCAGAACTGCATGGTCATCTGATCCGTCTCGTTAACCCCGTCGAGGACGTGGTTGGCACGCAGGGTCTCGATGACCGCCTTGGTGAGCTTGGCGCGGTTTTGGAGGTCCTCCACCGAGAAGAAGGGCTCCTCGGCGCGGGCGGCGGCGATGTTGGCGGCGGCGTTCTCACCCACGCCCGCCAAGGCCGAGAAGGGCAGACGGATCTTGCCGTCCTCGGGGAGATACTCCACGTCGCTGGACTTCTCCAGATCTACGGGAAGGAAACGGATGCCACGGGCGTACGCCTCGTTGACGAGCTGCAGGACGGGAAGGCTCTGCTGCTCCTTGGGAGAGGCCTCGCCCTTGTTGGCGCGGTCGTTGATATCCTTGATATAAGCCGCCACAGCCGCCTTGCCCTTCATGACCAGTTCGCCATCAAAGCCCAGCGGCTTGACGGTGAACATAGCGCAATAGAAGGCCAAGGGGATGTGTACCTTGTACCACCCCAGACGGATGGCCGACATATCGTAGGCCGCGGCGTGAGCCTTGGGGAACATATACTTGATCTTCTTACAAGAAGCAATGTACCAATCGGGCACGCCTGCCTCTCGCATCTCTTGCTCAAATTCGGGGGTCAGACCCTTGCCCTTACGCACCATCTCCATGATCTTGAAGGCGTGGGACTTCTCCACACCGTAGCGGATCAGCGCCAGCATGATGTCGTCTCGTGTGCCGATAACCTCGGAAATGGTACAGGTACCGTCCTTGATGAGCTCCTGGGCGTTGTTCGTCCACACGTCGGTGCCGTGAGACAGACCCGAGATCTGCAGAAGGTCGGAAAAGGTCTGGGGCTTACATTCCTCCAGCATTTTGATGACGAAGTTGGTGCCTAATTCGGGCAGGCCCAAGGTGCCGAGGGAACAGCCGATCTCCTCGGGAGTCGCGCCCAAGGGCTTGGTACCGAGGAACAGCTCGTAAATAGAACGGTCATTCATGGGCACGTCCAATACCGACGTGTCGGAATACTTCTCCAGATACTTGTACTTGGTAGGCATATCGTGACCCAGCTCGTCCAGCTTGAGCAGGGTATCGTGGAGATATTCAAAGGTAAAGTGGGTGGTGACGATGTCGGAGTTGGGGTCGTCGGCGGGGTGCTGGACGGGGCAGAAATCGTAGATCTCCAAATGCTTGGGCACGACCACGATACCGCCGGGGTGCTGACCCGTGGTGCGCTTGACGCCCACGCAATGGGAGGTCAGGCGGTTGACCTCAGCGCGGTTGACGCTGATGCCCTTCCCCTCCAGATACTTCATGACGAAGCCGTAGGCCGTCTTGTCGGCCAAAGCGCCGATGGTGCCTGCGCGGAACACGTTCTCGGCACCGAAGAGTTCTTCGGTGTATTTATGTACCTTGCCCTGTACCTCACCCGAGAAGTTCAGGTCGATATCGGGGGATTTGTCGCCATAAAAGCCAAGGAAGGTCTCAAAGGGGATGTCATGTCCATCATAATTCAGCTTGCGGCCGCAGTTGGGACAGGTCTTATCGGGCAGATCGAAGCCCGAAAACACACCCAACGCCTTGGCCGTCTCAAAGTCGGAATATTTGCAATCGGGGCACCAGTAGTGGGGCGGCAGGGGGTTGACCTCGGAGATACCCGCCAGGTTAGCAACCACAGACGAGCCCACCGATCCTCGAGAGCCCACGAGATAGCCTTGGCTCTCGGAGTAGGCCACCAGCTTCTGGGCGATCATGTAAAGCACCGCAAAGCCGTTTTTGATGATGGAGGGCAATTCCCTTTCCAGTCGATCCTGTACGATGTGGGGCAAAGGATCGCCGTAGCGTGCCTTGGCCGTCTCATAGCAGATGCGTTCCAGATCCTCGTCCGCGCCGTCCATGTGGGGGTTGAAGGTGCCCTTGGGGAAAGGACGGATGTCGGACTCGATCATGTCCGCAATCATGTTGGTGTTTTCCACCACCACCTCATAGGCCTTTTCTTCGCCGAGATAGGAGAATTCTTCAAGCATCTCCTCGGTGGTGCGGAAGTAGAGACCCACTTCCCTGTCATAGTCCTTGAATTTGAGTCCCGCCATGAGGATCTGACGGTAGATCTCGTCCTCTCGGTTCATAAAGTGGGCGTCGCAGGTGGCCACCACGGGGATGTTCAGCTTCTCGCCCAAGGCCACCACGCGGCGGTTGAGGTTTTTGAGATCCTCGTCGTCCTTGGCCTTGCCCTCGGCAATCAGGAAGCGGTTGTTGATAATGGGCTGGATCTCCAAATAATCGTAAAACTTGGCGATCTCCTCAATTTCGGCCTCGGGCTTGTTGTCAATGATGGCCCGCATCAGCTCTCCCGCCTCACAGGCAGAGCCCACGATCAGTCCCTCGCGGTGCTTTTCCAGCTCGGTCTTAGGAATGCGGGGCTGCTTTCGGAAATAATTCAAATAGCTGTAGGAAACTAATTTATAAAGGTTTTTAAGGCCTGCCTTGTTCTTCACAAGAAGGATCTGGTGATAGGTAGGCAGCTTCAAGGGGTCGGTCTTTTCGGCCATCTCGCGGGTCAGCATATCGAAGGTGCGGATATCCTGATCGTGAAGGTCACGGATCATGCAGAAATAGATCCGCGCCAGAATCTCGGCATCGTCGCAGGCACGGTGGTGGTTGAAGTCACCCAGCTCGTACCGCTCTGCCACCTTGTCCAGCTTGTGACTCTTCATGTCGGGAAGCAGGAAACGGGCCAGCGCCAGGGTGTCGAGGTAGGGGTTGTTGAATGCCATCCCCGAGCGAAGGGCGGCAGCGCGGATAAAGCCCGTGTCGAAGTCGGCGTTGTGGGCGATCAACAGCACGTCCTCGCCCTTGTCTCCTTTGCCCACGAAATCAAAGAACAGCTTGAGTGCTTCGTCCTCCTTGGGTGCGCCCTTCACCATGTCGTCGGTAATACCCGTGAGCTTTACGATCTCCTCGGGGATGGGCTCCTCGGGATCAACGAAGATGTTAAATCTGTCCAGTACCTCGCCGTCCTTGATCTTGACAGCACCGATCTCGGTGATGCGGCAGTTCTGCACAGAAAGGCCCGTGGTCTCGATATCAAACACAATGGCGGCCTGGTCAATGGCACCGGGACAGTTGCCGTAAACGGCACCCGCCGTGTTGTTGACGAAGTAGGCCTCCATGCCCCAGATCACCTTCTGTCCGATCTTTTCGGCGGTGAGCATAGCGTCCTGATAGGCCTGGACGTTTCCGTGATCCGTGATGGCCACGGCGGGATGCCCCCACTTGTTGGCCTGCTTGACCAGATCCGAGGGGGGAATGATGGCGTCCATGGAGGACATCTGGGTATGAATGTGAAGCTCCACGCGCTTCTTTTCGGCGTTATCCTTGCGCTCCTTCTTTTTGATCTTGGCCACGGCGTTGTGGTAGAACAGAAGGTCGGGACCCTCGGTGCGGTCACGCTTGACCTCTCGCTTGGTATAGCCCTTCATGGCCACCACGGCACCGTTTTTGATGACACCGCCAAGCTCGTCCGCATCCTCAGGGAGCATACCGTAGCATCGGCACTCCAAGGAGGCGCTGTTGTCCGTAAGGGAAAAGGTGATGTTAAACTTGTCCCCCGTGCGGTTGGCTTCCTTGGTAAATCCAAAGACCTCACCCAAGACCACAAGCCCGCGCATAGGCTTGTCAATCGACGACAGCGGGACGGGCTTGATATCAAACTCTCCGCCCAGCACGAATTCGGGCGCGGAGATATCAAAGGTCATAAAGCCCATACGGCAGAGGCCGTCTTGAATCTTGACCTCACCCGAGGCTCCCTCGGCATTTTCAAACAGGGTCGCCACGCGGGGGAGGATCTCCTCCTTAGGCGCAGGATCGGCGGGCGCTTGAGGTTCGTTCCGACGGGTGAGATTTTGCTCATAAGCCTGCTCGGCAGAGACCAAGGCACGGTCCAGGGCAGACAATTTCTCCTGCATCCGCGCGGAGACAGGATCCTGCATATCCTCGGAGTTTTGGATATCCACCGTGACAGACAGCCCGAACTCGCTGTAAATGATGCGGCTGATGATGTCCTGGGTGTGGGCATCGGTCAGGAGCATGACGCCTTCCTTGATGAAGGGGATCTCAATGATCAGCGTGGACTCTGTCAAGGTAGCACGGTAGTGGGAGAAGAAGCCGCGGGCCACTACACCCACCCGCTCGGTCTCCTTGAGCAGCTCGGGAATATAGCCTTGACCAAACAAAGTAGGGTCATAGTGGGGGAGAATCTTCACATATTGCAATCCGTAAGCGACTCTGACCTCTTCTTCAATTCGGTAAAGGATATCTTTCGGAACAATGTGGGGAAATGAGGCATTGATCTGCAGGAGTCGTTGCTCCTTTTCCGCGCTGATCCTAACGTCGGTGGCGGTCATCAGCAGATCATAGGTTTCCCTGTCGGGGGTATATTTGTAGAGTATCTCCGGTAGGGTCTTCATATCAATCTTCTCTTTTCTATATTATCTATTATCTATTATCTATTATCTTTTATCTATTATCTTAATTCCTATGCGGGAGGAGCAAGCCCCTCCCCTACGGGGAATGTAGGAAGATAAATTGTTGGCCCCTGCGGGGCGGCCACCTGCGGTGGGGCTCTGGCTCGGGGTAGTACATCCCATGCGAGCCACATACCGCGAGGGGGTGTTGGTGCGGTAAATTGTTGGCCGCAGTGCGGCTCCCAATGCCGGGGATGTTCACCCCATGCAAACAACCTCTCGCGAGGGGGTGTTGGTGCGGTAAATTGTTGTTTAGCGGGGCAAAGATAGCGGCGGCGAAGCCGCTCCAAAGGCTCCCTCCGGGAGGGAGCTGCCGCCCAGCGAATGCGACGGGCGGCTGAGGGAGAACGCGTGAACAAAAGGCTAATGCTCTTTGCTGGGTAACAAG
>JAFTIL010000104.1 GCA_017456905.1 Clostridia bacterium | reverse complement strand
TCAGAACTGTAGTTCCAACTCTGCGATGAAAAGGAACGGCTATTGAACCAACTTGCCGACAGCAACCAACACGTCGATGAGCCCCGAGGCGCTCCGCCGTGGGGGCGAGGCAACGGGTACGGAGGCTCATGACACGCTGTTGCCGCCGAAGGCGGCGTGCGTCGCCTTGAGAGGGTTTCTCAAGGGAGAGCCTTCTCCCTTGAGCGGCGCTCTTTTGGAGCTTTTCTCTCGACGAGGAGAGAAAAGCGAAAAGAAGCTAAACAACAATTTACCATACATCTACGACGCAAGAAGAACCACATCGCCGGCGATATGGTTCTCTTGATTATTGAATTTGCGTTATGGCACCGGCTGTGACGAAATTTTCCATATTATAGACCACTAAAATACGGTCACACTCATAGGTCTCGGCGTATTGGGAAAGATCGGTCATGCCGCCCGAAAGATCTACCATCACCAGATCAAAATGCTGTGCCAGAAAAGGGGCAAGGGAAGAAGCAAAGGAGTCACGGGCGATGAGCAGACGGGGGCGTTCTGTGGTGTCATCCCCCTCGTAGGTGACGGTAAGCAAGCGGTGTGTGCCGCTCATAAAGGCACCGTATTTGTCCTTCTTTTCAAAGTAGGACTGATCCACAAAGCCCGTCATGATCATCGTGCCTTGATCGTCGCGGACTACGTATTGATTATCGTCAGCCATGGTCACGTAGGTCAGGGTATCGGGCCCAACATAGGACAATCCTGCACGAGACCAGGTGGTGCCGTAGAAATTCGTTACCTCGTGGCGCTCAAAGGCTTCGTAGGGGAGAATCTCGTCAGCCATACCCCACTCGGTCATGATGGCCTCGTAAGCGGTGTAGGCACCGAGGGTGGTCCAATGGTGATCGGTGCGGAAGTAGACGTATTCTCCACTCTCATACATCCCACGGAAAACAGGGAGCAGGTCGAGATTATCTACCCCTGCCTCTGCCAGATGGCTGTGAAGATTGGCGTTCAAGGCGTCGGACAGCTTGGCAGGATAATCAAAGGCTGAGATGGCCACGTCCAGCGTGCGGGGAGCAGGAAGAACGGTGACGGGAATATCTACCTTGTCGGTCAGCGCGCCCAATGCATCTGCGGCACGGCGGAGATGTGCCTCGCTGTAGTAGTCGGTGTCCTCGGCGCGTTCTGTGAGGCTGATATATGAGTCAAACTTGCGTACCGCCAGTTGGCCGTTTTTGCCGATCAGAACCCCGTTGGCCTCTCCCTGGCCTAAGGCCAGATGAGTGAGGCTTCCCAAGGTGAGCCAGGTGTCACGGAGTGGAAATTGATCTGTGAAATAGGTGTTGAAGTCCTCGGATAGCTCTCCCTCCATCACCTTGTCAAGAGAAATGGCGGGGAAGTCGGACAGCACGCGGTTTTCATTTTCGGAAAAGGCCTTGTCGGGGATGACCCAGAAGGCTACCGCCAAACCGCCGATGACAGCGAGGAACAGCACGACGGTTAGGATCTGAGATATTTTCTTCATCGTTGCGCCTCCTGTCAGAAATTAAAATAAAGGAAAGGGCTGTAGGTGCCGCTGACCATGGCCGCAATGGACAAGATCAACCCAAGAATCATCAAAACAGGCTCCAGGATGGACACAGCACCCCACTTTTCCTTGAGTTTACGCCACAGGCGGGCAGGGAAGGGAGTGGCGGCGACGACACCGACGATCAGCAAAGGCAGGGCGCGAAGCACCTCGTAGCTGACGGCGGCAGGGGCAATACTTGTAGTTCCCACGCCTACCAGAGACTGGAGAATAACCCATACCTCGGTAAGGTCTGTATGGTCGAAGATCATCCAGCCGATGCCCACGAGAACGAGGGCCCAAATGTGTCCCAAGGCGGATGTGACCTTGTTTTTACCAAAGAATTTAAGAAGCACCGTTTTTTCAAGTACCAAAAGGACGAAATAAAATGCGCCCCAAAGCACGAAATTCCAGGCTGCACCGTGCCAAAAACCGGTGAGTAGCCAAATGATGGCCATGTTGAGGATCTGCCGTGCCAATCCCTTGCGGTTGCCGCCCAGGGGGATATAAACGTACTCGCGGAACCAGGAGGACAGGGACATATGCCAGCGGCGCCAGAAATCTGTGATGCTGGAGGCCAGATAAGGGTAATTAAAGTTTTCCAAAAATTCAAAGCCGATCATGCGGCCGAGACCGATGGCCATGTCGGAGTAGCCCGAGAAATCAAAGTAGATGTGCAACGTATAAGCCACCATCATGACCCATGCCCCCAACACCGAGGGATCAAAATCTCCAGCCGTGCCAAGGTAGGCATACAGGGCGGCAAAAGCATCGCCCAAAAGCAGTTTCTTGGCAAAGCCAACGGTAAAGCGGCGCACGCCCGAGGCAAACTTGTCCACCGTGTGATCACGCTTGGTCAGTTGGTCGTTGACGTCTCGGTATCGGACGATGGGACCCGCAATAAGCTGAGGGAACAGAGCCACGTAGGTGCCGAAAGCCACGTAATTCTTTTGGGTGTCGGTGTGCCCGCGATACAGATCAATGGAATAGGATATGATCTGGAAGGTGTAGAAGGAAATACCTACGGGGAGGGTCAGCCCCTCGATGGGCTTGAGAATGGAAGACAGCCCGGGGATCAGGGCCAGATTTTCAATGAAGAAGTTGGTGTATTTAAAAAAGAGGAGCCAAACAAGATTCAACGCCACCGATAGGATGAGCCAGCGGCGGGCGCGGGGCTTGTCCGTCTCTCGGTATTTGCCGATAGGGTAGCCCGTGAGATAAGCCACGGTCACCGAGAACAGCATGACCACGATATAGATGGGCTCTTCCCACCCGTAAAATAGCAGGCTCAACGCAAACAAAGCCCCGTTTCTGAATTTGAACGGGACGAGGAAATATATGGCGAGGGCCAGAGGCAAAAAGCCGAATAAAAAGAGGGTGGATGAGAAGACCATGGGGACTCCTTTGGGAAAAAGTTTTTAGAGATCCTGTGGGTGTGATCTCTTGGTCATGCTTCTTCTTTTAAAAGTTTTGAGGGTAGCGAAGCGGCGACACGGTAGTGAATGACTGCCGGTGGCAGTCAGAGCCGTGGCGTGACCGAACCGCGGTGAGACCCAAGGGGAACTTTTCAAAAGTTCCCCTTGCGTATTCTCCGTATGCTCTTCATAAGCTCATAGGCAAAAGACACTTGGTGACACGGGTGACGTCGCCTGCGCCCATGACGACGATCACGTCTCCGGGCTGAGCTTCCTTGAGAATGAGATCGGCGGCGGCGGGCGGCGTGGGGCAATAATGGGCCTTATCGCCGATCGAGGCGGCCAGAAGACGGGAGGAAACACCGCAGGTGTCGGTCTCTCGGGCA
This sequence comes from Clostridia bacterium, assembly GCA_017456905.1. GTDB lineage: Bacteria > Bacillota > Clostridia > Oscillospirales > CAG-272 > CAMEON01. Next base: position 15,292 of record JAFTIL010000104.1, on the reverse strand, counting down.
GCGTATATGTCGATGAGAACCAGGGTGTCAGCCGAATCGAAGGCGGTGAGGAACTGATCGTAAAGCTGGGCGGTGCGGCTGTATGTATGGGGCTGGAAGGCACAAATGAGGCGGCCCTCCGTACCGTCCTCGTGTGGGGTACAAAGCTGTTTGGCACCCTCAAGGGTGGCTTTTACCTCGGTGGGATGGTGACCGTAATCATCGTACACCATGACGCCGTTCACCTTGCCCTTGGGCTGCATCCGTCGGTCGGCACCGCGATAATGGCCGAGGCCTTCCAGAATGGACAGATGATCAATGCCGCAAGCATCGGCCGCAGCGGCGGCAGCCAGACAGTTGTAGATCTGGAAGCGGCCGGGGACGGTGAGCTGAACTCTGCCCCAGGATTTGCCGAAGGCCACCAAGGTAAAGCAGGGGTAACCCTCGTTGATCTCCACGTCCTTGGCGTGGAAATCAGCCTTTTTATTGTCGATGGAGAAGGTGATGAGCCGTCCCGTAGACTTGGCCTTCAATGCACGATGAGCGGAGTCCATGACCTCGGGATCGTCATAATTCACGACTGTCACGCCGCGAGGGCCTGTGAGAGAGGCGAATTTGGCAAAGGAGGTGCGAATCTGCTCCATGTCCTTGAAATAATCCACATGCTCCAGCTCTGCGCCCAAAAGAATGGCCACGGTGGGGTGGAAATCAAGGAAGGAGTCCATATACTCGCAAGCCTCGAAAATGAAATGCTCATCCCCGCCCAGATGGTACGCACCGCCCATGGGAGCGTATACGGCACCGCTGAGAATGGTGGGATCGGCGTCGGCATCCAGAAAGATCTGAGCACACATGGAGGTGCAGGTGGATTTGCCGTGCATTCCCGCCACACCTACGCGGCGGCGGTATCGTGTCATGAGGAAGCCCAGATAATCCGAGCGGGATACGCAAGGAATTCCGCGTTCGTGGGCGGCCACGTATTCGGGATTTTCAGGGGAGATGGCTACGGTGTAGACCACAAGCCCGCAATCCTCGGGAAGATTTTCGGCGCTGTGCTCGTAATACATATCAATGCCTTCGGAACGAAGCTCCTCGGTGACTTCCGTACGCGTTCGGTCGGAACCGCCCACGGCATACCCGGCTCTGACTGTCAATAGTGCCAGAGAGGACATCATCACACCGCCGACTCCAATGAAAAACACCGATTGCGCGTCGCTCATATATTGGCCGATCCGTTCGGGACCGTCATGGGTATTGTTGACAGACATGGAGCTCCTTTCCGCGGTGGATCGGTGGATCACCGCAATTTTTGCTTATGTAATGCGTGAAACGATTAACTGAATATTAAGTTAAAGTGAATAAAATTCACACAAAAATGCTCGTTTCATTGAATAGCTGTCACAATGGAAGATTATAATAGTATCATCCAAAACAAGACAAATAAACAAAGTATAAATTTCTAATGGAGGATAACAAATGCAGATCACCGATATCAAAGTAAGAAAGCTGTTTGAAGATGGCCCTATGAAGGCCGTCGTTTCCGTGACCTTTGACGGTCAGCTTGCCGTTCACGACATTAAGGTCATCAATGCCCGCGACAAGTTCTTCATCGTGATGCCCAGCCGCAAGAATCCCGACGAGACCTACCGTGACATCGTACATCCCATCAACGCACAGTTCAGAAGCGTACTTGAGAATGCTGTCATCGTAGCCTATGAGGAGGCCCTGGAAGCGGCCGCTAACGCCGAGATCGAATACGACGAGCCCGTTGCCGAACTTGCCGAGTAATCTGAATACTTTTACCAAGACCGAGAGATCTCGGTCTTTTTTTTAGAGATGCCCTTATGTCAATGCTCCAGACGTCCGTGCCCGAAAAGGGGGACGCCGTCTTTGATAGTCAATGTTCCGAAGCTGTGGGGCGCATACCCGAGACTGCCGGGATTGAAAAGATAGAGGGGCTTATTCAAGGATATGCCGAAACGGCTGCTTGCGTGCTCGGGTAAAAGTGTTAATTCAAGAGGTTCGTGGGTGTGACCGAAGATCACCGCATCGGTGTTCTCCTGTATGGCTTTGGTTATGAGTGCCCCCAATCCGCTTTTGACACCGTAGCGGTGGCCATGGGTGATCAGAAGCTTCAAGCCGTCAATCGTCAGCGTCAAGGTCTCTTCCGTTTCCCCTATGTCGGGAACCGTGAAGTAATCGCAGTTGCCGCGCACGGCGTACAAGGGCAAAAGAGCGGGCCTGAAGGCGAGATCGCGCAATCCGTCCCCGCAGAAAATCGTCAGATGAGGGCGGGTCAGAGCCACGGCTCTTTCCGCAAGATCGCCCTTTCCGTGGGTGTCGGATATGATGAGGATCTCTGTTTTTGCCATTTGTGCCTCCGTACAATTTCCTATCTTATAGTATAACACGAAAATTCAATTTTGTCCATTGTTTTTTGAGAAATCACACATTTTTTCTGTAAAACATATACTGCGATGAACCTTCATGGCAAGTATCTTGCCGTGAAGACCTTCAAAGGGGGTATGTTTTATGAAATTAGACAAAAAAAGTCTGGATCGTTTGCTTGCGCTGAACGACGAACAGCTTCGCTCAGTGCTTCGAGGGCTCTTGAAGGAGTACGGGATTGATCCCACAGCCGTTCCGTTGGAGCAATTCGACATGGGCAAGCTTCGCATGGCGCTGTCGGGTGCCACCGAGGATGACGTGCAACGCTTTATGGCCATGCTGTCGGGAAACGGTGGTGCCAATGGCAGGAAGTGAGACCATGGAAGCGGTGCTGGATCGCTTGATCCGAGAGGCCGAGACGGCTGCGCCTGTCCCTGCGGCTTCGGATATTCCACCAACGGAGGCTGTGGGCAACCGAACCGAGGCTCCAAGCGGCGAAGCGCCCCTCAACAGCCTGCTGAACGGTCTTGCCGCCAATCCCGCGCTTTTGTCAGCCATTCCTCAGCTTTTGAAGGGCTTCGGGGGACTTGCGGCAGGGGGCGGAGAAGGAAAGCCGTCGGCGGCCAAATCTCCCGTCATCGACCGCCATACCGCTCTGTTATGCGCCCTCAAGCCCTATCTTGGATCCTCCAGACAGCAAGCTGCGGAGTATCTCATCAATCTGTGCCGTGTGTGGGGAACGCTCCAAGGCATGGGCCTGAACCTGCCTGCGCTGATCATGCCTGCACAGGCAAGCGGCAATACCCATGAGACAGGGGGGGATGAAAATGTATAGCCGTTCCATGGGACCGTCTCCCTATTCTCGTATGGGGAGCAGAGAACCCAGCTATCGTCAATCGGTTCGGATACCGCCTAATTACAGCGGTATTGCCATAGGTGATCCACCACCTGACGGTGTATCCCCAGCAACGGACGGCGTTGTGTTGAGCGAACCGCCTCTTGCCGCCGAGCACATGGGGACGGAGAAAAACGAAATGGCCCTTCAACAACCGTTGACGACGGAGGAGAACCCAACGAAAGCGGTCGCCCCCACGGATACCGAACCTACGGGCGTCAAAAGCTTTTTAGCTCAAGGCTTTCCTTTCGGTCACGGGCTTGGCTACGAGGAGCTTTTGCTTTTGGGTCTTATCCTTTTTTTGCTTCACGAAGGAGACGAAAAGGAGGATGAGGGAGACCTGTCCTTGACCTTGCTTCTTTTGGGCGCCTTGCTGTTTTTCGGGTGACAAATCCGCGCCGCCTCTTGACAATTCCTTGCAGCTTGGGTATAATAAAAAGCAGAGAGCCCTCGTGGGAGGGCTCTCCTTGCAAATGTCATTACGCTCCGTGGTAGAGCTTCTTTTCCTCGTAGATGGGATCGCTGGTGACCTGGGCACCCAGCTTGGAAAACAGCTTGTTGTCTGCATGGGCCAGGATCACCGTGGAGTGGATCTCGCTACCGTGCATCCGATCCAGCTCCTCCATGGCGCGGGCGGCGTATTCGTCGGTCACTGCGCAGATGGACAAGGCGATGAGCAGCTCGTCGGTATGCATACGGGGGTTGCGGCTGCCTAGATGGGTCTTGAGATGCATGATGGGCTCGATGACCTCGGGAGAGATCAGCTTGATCTCGTCGGGAATATCGGCCAGATATTTCAATGCGTTGAGCAAAGCGGCAGAGGAAGCGCCCAAAAGCTCGGTGGTCTTACCCGTGACCATATGTCCGTCGGGCAACTGGATGGCTACGGCAGGGCGTCCTGTTCTCTCAGCCACGGCGCGGGCAGGCAGAACCGTGGGACGGCATTCGGGCGTGATGTCCGCTTCGTCCATGAGCAGTTCGATCTTACGGATTTCCTCAGGCTCAGCTTGGCCCTTACAACGGGCGCAGGCGGTCTTGAAATATCGGCGGATGATCTCCTGTCGGGAGGCCTCCTTGACGGCCTCGTCATCGTAAATGGCATAGCCTGCCATGTTGACACCCATATCGGTGGGGCTCTTGTAGGGGCACTTGCCGAAAATACGGGTCATCATGGCTTCCAGCACACGGAAGATCTCAACGTCGCGGTTGTAGTTGACGGCGATCTGACCGTAGGCCTCCAGATGATAGGAGTCGATCATATTGACGTCGGCCAGATTGGCGGTAGCCGCCTCATAGGCTAGGTTGACGGGATGCTTGAGCGGCAGGTTCCAGATGGGGAAGGTCTCAAATTTGGCATATCCTGCGGCTACGCCTCGTTTGTGCTCGTGGTAAAGCTGGGACAAGCAGGTGGCCATTTTTCCGCTACCGGGGCCGGGCGCGGTGACCACCACCAGGGAACGGGTGGTCTCAATATAGTCGTTGCGGCCAAAGCCATCGTCGCTGACGATGTGAGCCACGTCAGAAGGATAATTGTTGATCTGATAATGACGGTAGACCTTGACGCCAAGACCCTCCATGGTCTTTTTGAAGGCATCGGCGGCGTGCTGACCCGTGTAACGGGTAAGAACGACGCTGCCTACGTACAGCCCCACGCGGCGGAAGCAGTCGATGAGACGCATGACCTCGCGGTCGTAGGTAATGCCAAGATCTCCGCGGTATTTGTTGTTTTCAATGTCAGCGGCGTTGATGGCGATGACCACCTCGGCTTGATCGGCCAACGCCTGAAGCATACAGAGCTTGGCGTCGGGTGCGAAGCCGGGTAGGACACGGGCGGCATGATAGTCATCAAAGAGCTTGCCGCCAAATTCCATATACAGCTTACCGCCGAAGGCAGCAATGCGATCTCTGATCTTTTGAGACTGGAGCTTGATATAAGTTTCGTTACTGAAGCCTTCTTTGATACCTTTACCTGACATATCCACGTGTGCCATCCTTCATCCATCCGTTCGGAAACGGACCCCATCCTTCCTCATAAGATAAACAGAAAAACAATACACTTTAGTATAACACATTTTATCGTAAAATGCAAGATAAACCCGATATTTTTTTAACAAAGGAGAAAAAATATGTACGTATGGTGTAAAAACAGCGCCGCCGAGGTGCACACGAATACCCGTATGGGTGAGCGGGAAAGCACGACTCTGCTTTTGGATTCCGCCCGACGCATGAAGGTTTCGGGACAGATATGCCTACGCTCGGTAGAGGGTGGCTTTACTGTTACGGATGTGTCTTGGGGCACCATGCCTGCAGGTGTTATGGGCACTTATTATCACGTGGAGAACGTGATCTACAACGACGGTGTTCCGTATCCCGATAAGCTGTCCCGCGTGACCTCGGTGGAGGTCAAGAATAACGTGACCCACGTGATCTGGGTGATGTTGGACGTGGACGAGACTGCTGAGGCGGGGCTGTATCGGATTCCTGTGAGTATCAAGACCACGGCGGGGGATTTTGAGATCTTTGTCACGCTTCGTGTCTATCCCGTAACGCTTCCTGCTCCCGACGAAGAAGGTACTTTCGGCCACGAATATTTTCTTAACACCTTCAGCTATTTCCCTAAGGAGGGTAGGCTGAAAGATCCCCCCTGTGAGCCGTTTTACGATTTGAACCGTTACACCCCTGCTTGGTGGGATCTGATGGCTGCCTTTGCCCGCACCATGAAGACCCTCCGCGTCAACTGCCTCCATGTGGGTATCATGAGCCTTTTGGCCGATGGTGGCTCCAAAAAGCTCCCCGAGGGTGGCTGGCAATTACGCTTTGAGCTGATGGACAAATACATCGAGCATTTCTTTGCCCACGGGGCCTTCCGTTTTATCGCCATCAGCGCCATCATCGCCTCTGTGAACGGCAAGACCATTCAATGCCTGGATGAGCAGGGTGACGTGGTCTGGGTGGAGATCGGCACTCCCGAATCCGAGGCTTGGGCAGAGGCCTTTTATGGTGGCCTGTATCACCATTTCAAGGAGAAGGGCTGGCTTGATATGCTGTTTATGCGCCTTCAGGACGAGCCTCACGCCAAAGACTATTGGCTGTGGGCGCGGGAGAGATGCCGACAGCTTATGCCCGGCGTCCCCTGTGGTGAGCCCATTGATACCCACGCCGTGGGCCGCGAGCTGGCAGACGCCTGTGATCAGTATATCCCCCGCCTGGAGGTCTACGACGAGGGCGCGGATTTTTACACGGAACGCCAAAAGAAGGGCGATACGGTGTGGTGCTATTCCTGCTGTCTGCCCGAAGAGCCTTGGTGGCTCAATAAATTCATTGATCTGCCTCACCGCTGCAGCCGCCTCATCAAATGGGCCTGCTTTGCCCAAGGCATCACAGGCTTTCTCCACTGGGGCTTCAACTATTGGAGCCTTCCTCTGTACGGACTGTCTCCCGAGGCCCGCTTCAAGGGTGACGGCTTCATCGTTTATCCCGATGCTGAGCGCAATGACCTCATCCTTTCCCTCCGCGGTATCGCCACCATGGACGGTATCCAGGATTACGAGCTGCTTCGTATGCTTTCTGCCTATCATCCTCATGCCGCCAAGGCCTTTGCCCGCCGTGTGGCAAGAACCTTCCGCGACTATGCTCCCGACGAGGATGCCGCAGATATCGCCAGAAGAGAATTGCTTTCTATGCTGTCCTCCTATGTAAACGCATAAAAACAACCAAACAAAAAGTTCCCCGACGCTTTCCGTCGGGGAACTTTCGATAGATTCATTCTTCGGGAATGCCATCCTTGCAGATCCCCCGCAGGTTTACGGCAATGAGGCCCAGACATTCGTACATGATCTTTCTGTTTTCGTCGGACATACCCTTGGTAGCCATTTCTACAGCAATACTCGCGGCTCTGTCCACGCGCTCTGCGATCATACTGCCCTTATCTGTCAGCTTCAGTCTGGCGCGGTAGAAGGTGTCGCGAGTGCTGACACGGGTGACGAGCCCCTTTTGCTCCAGCTCGGAGACCACGCGGGAAATGGCGGCCTTATCCTTATCACAAACTTCGCAAAGCTGGGTGGCGGTCAGCCCCTCGGGATTATGGTGCAGAACGGTGAGATACAAGGCATAGGAGCCCTTGAGGCCATGCTTGATCATTTCATCCCGCTGGATCTTGAGGATGTCACGGTAAATACCGTAGATGGAAGAAGAGAATAATTCGAATCTCGTAGTCATGGTTTCTCCTTGTTTTGTCCTATCTGTAAAAAGGATTTTGTCGCTTTTTCTATATTATACACCATTTTGGTTGACTTGTCAACAATAAACTGCTGATTTTCGTAAATATTTTGGCCACCGCTTATAAAAACGGTGGCCGTTTCTGTGAAATTTTATTTTGCTTGGGGGTTTTAGACTCGTCAGCGACGGGAGGGGCGTTTTTCTTATCCGTGATGAGCTTGATGACAACCAGGGTTACGATCATCACAGGATACCGATGGGCAAGCAGATGAGCCAGTTCCGGATAAGGCCTGCGATGATGAAGCAGACGAAGGAGACTGCCGCTACCGTGATGGCGTAGGGGAGCTGGGTGGCCACGTGGTTGACGTGGTTGCACTGGGCGCCCGCAGAGGCCATGATGGTGGTGTCCGAGATCGGGGAGCAGCGGTTCCGCATCGTTTGGCCTGCCTGACTCTTGAGGATCGCACCTCTACCTTTATAATGACAATATTATAAAGAAAACGTTATGAGTTGTCAGTAGGTTTTGACAAAAAAGGATGAGAAATCGCATCCTTTACAGACTCTCGGATATAGGAGAGATCCTTGCGAATATGTTCGCATCCCGTGGGTATCCAGTCCACGCTATCGGGGGAAACCCCACAGAGCACCTGCGCCCAGGTCAGCGCGGCGGCATAGCGGCCGTGGTCAAGGGAGAGATGAAATCCGTCTCGTGTCAGGGTGTCACCTAAGGGGGTGGCGCGGAGGTTTTGGATCACCGTACCCACGGGCAGGAGACCCGCAAAAATGGGGCGGGTCAGCACCTCGGTCTGAACCGCGTTTACAATGGCTTTATACATCTTGGCCTGATCGCACCCGTAGCGAGGGAAAGCCCCGTGGTCGCTGTCGCTTTGGTATGCCCAGGTCATGTGCCAGTAGATACGGGCAAGGGGGCGGTGTTTTTTCACATAGTCCAGTACCTCGTCCATGGGGGCGTAGGTCTCGGGGAGGCCGCTGTCGTGGCTGGCTTGTTGGAGGGTGACGATATCCCAATCCTCGTCGAGCAGACCGTCGGTGAGGGATTTGTCGGGGGCCTGATGCCACACGCCGTCGGTGTTCTTCAGATAGATGTAGGTATGGGCATCCTCGCGGATGTTCTGTGCGTGCAAAGCCACAGGACAGCCGCCGATGAACAGATCACCGAGGATCACCTCTTCCACCCCGCCAGCGCGGAGGATCTGCCACAGGTATTCCATGGCATCAATGGAGAAGCTGTTGCCAATTGCGAGGATTTTGATGGATTTTTTCATGTTCATTCTCCTTTCTTGTGAAAATGGATGTATTCAAATTGTTGTTTGACGGCAGTGACGGCTGCCAATGCCGGGGATGTTCAACCCATGCAAACAACCTCCCGCGAGGGGTCATTGGGATATACTTGTGGGGCAGGGGCCCCACATGGGCGGTAAACGGGGCACTCGATATGATGCGAATTTCCCTCGACGGGTCATGAGATTTCCACACTCTTTCCGCTGTTTGATTTCTTTGCAAATATTTTTTGTTAAAGGTTTTTGAAAGGGTTTTAGGGAAAACTTTTTTCAAAAAGTTTTCCCTAACCGTACCCCTTCAAACAACAATTTACACGCTGGCCAACTGATCCAACCGTTTGTTGCGGAAATACAGAATGACATCAGCGGCGACCATGGAAAAATTGAGGAAGTAGAAGAACAGAACGTACCACTTTTCCCCGAAGGCGGCCATGTAAGCGGGATTGGTAAATTTAGCGGCAATGCCCGCGATATACCCTACTTCAATGAGGATGAGGAACAAGAGGCTTTTTCCCTTGGCGGTTCGGGCGTGATAAGACTTGTAGACGTTAAAAGGCCAGGACGCACCAAAGCAAAGGATCATGATGATCTCAAGAATTTCGGACATAATATACCTCCGGTATGGTGGTTTGTTGGGGATATTATAGCATAATTTGGCGAGGATGTAAAGGGGAATTTACTCTTTCGCACCACTCATGAAGGCGGAATTTTTACGATACTGCAGGGGTGTCATACCAAAGGTCTTGGTAAAGAATGAAATGAAGCTGCTGCAGCTTGAAAAATTATTGAATCGGCTCACTTCCTCAATGGAGTAGTCGGTAGACAGGAGCATTTGCTGGGCATGACGAAGCCTCGTGGACAAAATATATTGATAGGGGGATTGGCCCGTGTATTTTTTAAAGAGCTTGGTAAAGTGATACATACTATAGTTTACTCTTTCGGCAAGCTGCTCGACGGAGAGGCTTCTTTGGTAGTTTTCGTGAATAAAGGCAACGGTTTCCTCAATGGCGGCAGGAATTCTTTTTTCTTCGCCCCATAATTGATAGCGGGCGACCGTATGAAGAAAAGATCCCCAAAGCTCCGATATTTGCAGATCGTCCGAGAGGGTGTGCGTACTCAAGAGGGGAATCAACTGTCTGTAGAGTCTGTAGATCGGCTCGGGATTTTCGGGGTGCAGGAAAAAAAGACCGTCAGCGCATACGTTGCGGAAAAATTCACGGCATCCATAGCCCTTGAAATGGATCCATAAAAACTGCCAGGGCGAGGATCGGCTACAGTAGAAATGGGGTTCCATACAGTCTATAATGACCAGATCTCCCGGGTGCAGGGACAGCTCCTGCTCACCGTAGCGCAGGTATCCCTCACCCGATTGGGTCAAGCACAGAAAAAAAGTGTCGTAGCCGCAGCGTTCGGTGAAATACCGCTCTCCCTGGGCGTTGATCCCCATGGATTCCACGTAATGTGGGAGCAGCGTATGGTGCGCGTTTCCAATATAACTGACAATACGATCTTGAATGCCGTCCGGCTGGTGTTTCAGATATTGCATGGTGACCTCCATAGCAAGAATCGTATATTATTCAATGTAAAGACACAAGAATAAGATACCCATGATTTCACGGTTATGCTATAATTATAGCATAAAAAGACCTTTGGGTCAAGCGCAATACACAAAATATCCGACGGCTTGGGCCGTGGAAAGGTGATTTTATGAAACATCCGGATCTCAATCAAAAAAAGCGATTTCATGTATTCCTTACGGTGCTGATGAGCATACTTGCGGTGGCGACGCTCCTTTGCGCTTGTACGGAGCCAAAGGACCCCGCTGTGACCGAGGAGTCCATGACGGCGCCCGCCCATGAAACCCAAAAAGAACCCTCCGAAAGCGAGACGAATGAAACGATGCCACAGGAAACGATCAAAGAAACCGAAACCACCCTTGAGACCGAGACTGTTTCGGACGCGTCCGAGGAGACGACGGCTACCGAGCCGAACGAGTTGTCCTTTGCATGGAGCAACCCCATGAGCTATGACGACAGCGAAAACGTGGAGCATTTGCGCGACCCCTTTATTCTCAAGGTGGGAGATGTCTGGTACATGACGGGCACACTGCCGCCTTACGGTATGGAGGAAGAACAAGCAAACCGAACCAAGGGCGTTCCTCTTTATAAGTCGGACGATCTTTTGACGTGGGACTTTGTGGATTACATCATCGAAACACCCCTTGAAGCGGAAAACAAATGGTACAGCGAGCGTTTCTGGGCGGCGGAGCTGTTCTGCCATAACGGTAAATATTACGTGACGGTGAATTGTTGCCGCCTCGACGGCAGTAACCACGGCTTCCTTTTTGCCGTGGCAGATGAGATCGAAGGTCCCTATACCATCATGAACCCCGACGAGCCCTTTATCCTGGGCAACGATGCCCATCTGTTTGCTGATGACGACGGTCAGGTCTATCTCTTTGGCTCGGGCATCTCCATGGCAAAGCTGGATCTTGAGAACCTGCAGCTTCTTTCTACGCCTAAGACGATCCTTGAGCCAATCCCCGATTCGGATGCCTGGAACGCTCAGCGTCCCAACGTGGGCTTTGAGGGTCCTTATGTTCTGAAGCACGAAGGGAAGTACTATTGCTTCTACTCCACCTGGGCAAGAGGCTATGAGATCGGTGTGGCCGTGGCGGAGGATATCAACGGCCCCTGGGTGATGTATGAGGATCCCATCTACGGTGCCATGAGCCAAGAAAGATGTAACTATTACGGCGGCGTATATGAAGAAGGCTATTACCTGCACCAGGACAAATACCGTGAATGCGGACATAACTCCGTGTTCGAAGGCCCCGACGGCGGGCTTTGGATCGCGGCACACGTCACGGGCGGCGGTGTTGTGGACGGTGTGGCGCTGGTCATCGACAAGCTGACCTTTGACGAGACCCACGGTCTGATGGCGGTGGACCCCGCCACGGGCAAAACCATCTTGGGCCCCACCTACGGTCAGCAGGCGGTGACCTATGATCCTGCGGCAAAAGAAGCCAAGGGCGTGAAAGCACTCAACGTGTGGGGCTATACCTCCGTGGGGGAGGACTATGCCTTGCCCGCACAGGTGGATATTCTGATGGATAACGGCTTCAGAAGAACCGCCGACGTCACTTGGGAGAGTACCGTCAATACCGCAAATGAGGGTCTGATCACAGTCAAGGGTACGGCTTCGCTGAACGGTCAGACCTATCCCGTGGAAGCCTATGTGCAGGTGACAGCTCCCCTTTTTGAGATTAACTGCGATTTTGAGGATCTGGAGGTGGGTGCCACCGATCTGACAGGTACCTTCGGGGACGTCTGGTCTGTGCTCTTCTCCCTTTGCACCGAGATCGGCCGTCCTTACGCTACGGTCACCGAAGAAGACGGCAATCGGTTTGTCAGAAATACCGCCTACTGGGTCGTGGGACTCAAGGACGGTGCCATTGAAGGCGATTACGAATTCTCGGTGAATTGGCGGCTTCTTACGGGTGAGACCGTTGGCGGTCCCTCCGAGCGTTTGGGCGGTATCGCCCTCAGAAGCGCGGACAAAAAGCTGAACCATCACGACGAGGATCAGAACCTCGTGGTGGGCGGTAGCGGTATCATGATCATTCCCGATGAAAACGGGATCCGCGTTGCCGTCAAAAAGTACGTGCCTGACGGCAGTAACTATCAGGTCACCAGCGAATCCGTCTATTTTGAACTGCCCCTCGGCAACACCTTCCAACACTTTTCCGTGATCGATACGGGAGATCGGATGGAGATCTATGTGAAAGATGCTCTGCTTTGCTCCTTGGAGCTGGGAAACGTGGGCACCTATCAAGGCTCCTCCTACGAGTACGCCAAATCCGTCAAGCTGATGGATGCAGGCGGCACCACGCTCCTTGAGGTAGAGGATGCGCTGGTGACCGTGGATCAGGTGATCCACCTGATCGCTCGCGGCTGGACGTCCTTTGACGTGGATGATCTGTGCATTCGCCAAATTGCTTGACATATGAGATTCCCCTTGATGCGGTCGGTCGATGATCGCACCAAGGGGGATTTTGTGCTACGAGAAGGGGTGAATGAGGATCTTGGGAAAGATTTACAACTTCGCGGTTATTGCAATCAAAAACAGTCCGTGGTATAATGTGGGTACAGAAGGGAGGAATGCACGTGTATCATCTGAATCAATTCTGTAACATCATCACAGCTCTCCGAAAGGAGCGTGGGTGGACGCAGACGAGTCTGGCCGATCGGATCGGGATCGCGCCCCAGTCGGTGTCCAAATGGGAGTGCGGCGTGGGATACCCCGACGTCACCCTGTTTCCCGTCATTGCCGATCTCTTTGGCGTACCCATCGGCGTTCTGTTCGGGGAGGAGACTGCCTCTGCAAAGGAGAACAAAGCTATGAACGACCCTATTGTGAGCAACCCGCATATTCCCGGGAGGACCTGCATTTTTGAACCCTTGAAGTACATTGATTTCAGTATCAACAACTGCTGTCGCGTCCGCATCATCGACGGCGCGCGGGAGCAAGCCCGTATCATCGCGCGGGGCGACCCTACCTTTTTGGAATATTTCCTGATCGAGAAGGACGAGGATCGCCTCCGCGTCACCGTCAAGAACCCCAGCGGCTCGGCCTTCCATTGGACTCCCTACGACCGAGGCGGCTGTGAGGAGGAAAACACCATTACCGTGTATACGGGAGTTGAGGACTCCAACTGCTTTGCCATGAACTTTTTGGATCTGGTGGCTATGCAGTTCCGCACAGAGGAAGGCTATGATGAGTGGCTCTACTGTACCATGGAGGAGGCCGAGGCGCGAGTTCCGAGCTTTAAGGAGCGCAGGGCGCAGAGCAAGGAGCCCTTGGCTGTGTTCCGCATTACACAACCCATGAAGTAATCCCCACCACTAAAAATCCCGCCCGATGTTGACAGTCGGGTGGGGCTGTCTTTTGATAGTTGACAAAGCCCAACAAATGTGCTATACTGAAAAGAACAATCCGAAGAAAGGAAACGGTTTTCAGCTATGACAAAGCGCAAGCAGGTGCGCAGACGGATGAGTCGGCAAGAGAAAATGACCATTTTTTGCTTTATTGCAGGTATTGTGGTTTTGGGCGTGCTGTTCGTTATAGAGCTTTCTTCGTTGCGGCAATATCCCGTGCTTCTGCTCGTCAGTCGGTGCGTGTTTACGATTCCCGTTTTGTACTGGACGTGGCTTCATAAATCCACGAAAGAATTGCCTGTGATGGGTAAAGCATTGGCCACGGTTGCCTTTCTGCTCCCTTGGGGCGTGCTTGTGCCCGAATCCTCGCGGATCGTGACGCTGCTTGCTTTCGTCATGCTGGTTGTACTGGCGGTTTACACCATCCGATACCTGCGAGTCGCGTGGAAGAAAGAATGCCGGGGGGAGATCATTTACCGAGCACTCGTGCCTATAGCTGCCATGTTTTTAATGATTGTCATGCTGTTTGCCGTGAATTCTCGCTTTCACAGTTTGGACAGCTCGATTCTGAGACCTGCTTATATACCCGCATTGGTAATAACCGTCGGTGCTGTTGCAGGTTGCGTGGTATTCACGGTTCGTAGAAATAAAACACTCTGCTTGAAAGAATTTGTCAAAACGGAAGTGGTGATTGCCTTGGCCATTGCCATTCTTACGCTTGGCTTGACCGTGAACGTAACGGTCGCGCTCAACTATGCGTTGGACACCTCGCCCCCAACCGAGATACAAGTGACCATACTGGATAAGGAAGTATACGAAAGATTTCGCCGTTCCGATGAATATTATTTTGTGATAACGGTGAATGGAAAGAAAGAAAAATTACGTGTTACTACAGCAGAAGAGTACCGCACCTACGAAATTGGTGACCGCATGGGTGCGACCATGCAGGACGGTGCCTTTGGCTTGCCCTATTTGATTCTGGATGATTTCGAGTGATTGAAAGGTAAAACCCCGCCCGATCTTGACAGTCGGGCGGGATCCTTATATCAAGCGGTTGACATCCCGCCCCTGCCGTGCTATAATAAAAGCAATCAAACGCAAAGGCGGTACCCCATGAAAAAGATCCTTGTCACCGGCTTCGACCCCTTCGACGGCCAGCCCGTCAACCCCGCCCGCGAGGCGGTGATGCGCCTGCCCGATACCGTGGGTGGCTACGAGATCACCAAGCTGGAGATCCCTACTGTGTTCGGTCTGGCGGCCGAGACCGTCCTGAACGTCGCGGAAGAGCTTCACCCCCACGCCATCCTCTGCGTAGGCCAGGCGGGAGGCAGAGCGGCGGTGACCCCCGAGGTGGTGGCCATCAACCTCCGCGAGGCAACCATCCCCGACAACGCGGGTAACATCCCCGTGAATACCCCCGTGATCGAGAACGCCCCCGCCGCCTATTTCGCCTCTTTACCTGTGCGGGACATGGCGCGGGCGGTGAAGGAGCGGGGCATCCCCTGCGCCCTCTCCTACACGGCGGGCACCTTCGTCTGCAACGACCTGCTCTATACCCTCCTGCACCACTACCG
>JAFTIL010000103.1 GCA_017456905.1 Clostridia bacterium | reverse complement strand
TTTCCTTCGGAAAATGTCCATTCATTAGGCTACTCATCCGTCACTCCCTTCGGTCGTGCCACCTTCCCTCACAAGGGAAGGCTTGGTTTCGTGGTAACCCGTGTAAACAACAATTTACCGCTTTATTGCCCCTCGCGGGATGTGGTTGGTCCGGGATCACTACCCCGGTATTGAGAGCCGCCCCGCAGGGGCCATAAAAAATGCCGCCCTGTGGGCGGCATTTTCAGAGCAGGGGAGAATTACTTGCTCTCCTTCTCCTTGCTCTCGCACTGCTGGTTAGCGATACCGCAGCTGGTCTTGCAAGCGGACTGGCAAGAGGTCTGGCACTCGCCGCAGCCGCCGTTCTTAGCGCTCTCGCAGAGGTTGCGAGTTTCGATCGTCTTAATGTGTTCCATGGTGGTAACCTCCATAAAATTTACTATTCTGTATTATACCACAACTGTCGAGCCTTGTCAAGTAGATTTCAGATATTTTTCAACCCAATCGCTGCTTCAAGACACACCTTGCTGTCTCCGCGCACCGTGCGGAGCAGATATTCACCCTCGCCGACCTGCGTGCGCTGTACCGTCAGAGTGTTTCCATAGGCCGCCTCGTTCATGTAAGCCAGAGACAGGGAAGAGACATACTTGCCCTTCATGTCAGGCAAAAAGTCGCACACCATGTCGGGGTATTTGGTGTTGTTCATATGGAAGTTGAAGTCAAGATCGCTGTAAACGATATGGCGCTCCCCCACGGTCTCCATCTCGGCGGCGGCAGAAATACGCACCTTCTTTGGAAGCGTCGCCTCATCAATGGGATCCCCCATGGGAAACTCACGGTCAAAATCGCTGACCTTCACAAGGGTCTTGTTTTTGACATCCATCAGCGCCCAGGTGGACAAAGCCTCAGCCACCACTTCGCCGCCCCGCAGGATAGCAAAGCAACGCAAAAAGCTGAGCGCGCGGGAAGGAGGACACCAGGTGCGTACCTCAATTTCTTCGTAGGCGTGCAGGGGAGTATTTACGCGAAGCTGAAGGCGGCTCAGGAGAAACCCCAAGCCTTCCTTATAAAATAAGTCGTTGAGATCCATACCGTATTCGCGGCATTGAAGATTGGCAGTCTCCTGCATATATTCCAAAATGCGGGAGGGACGCATGACACCCGTCGGATCAGTGTCGTGCCATTTGGTAATGTATTTTGCAGAGTAGTACATGATCTTATCCTTCATTCTATATATAAAAGTTTCATTGACAACATTATACTTCAAATAGGCGGATTTTTCAAGAGGGAAAGGGGAATATTATCAATGTTTTTACAATATGAACGAAAGATAAAGTGAATATCCGCACTCTCGGCCTGCTCTCTGCTGTATTTTGCGCCTATTCAAAAAATATTCATGAATTGTTAACCGAAAAAAACAGCAAATCTTGAAAAAAGGTCTTGACAAACAGATAGAAAAGTGGTACATTATTAGCGTGGTTAGCACTTGGACTCTTCGAGTGCTAAATCGAGCAAACCAAAGCAAAGACGAAAGGAAGGGAATCCCATGAGCCGTGACGCTGCTTATGAATTGAGTGAAAGAAAAAAACTCATACTGAAAGCTATCATTGATGCCCATATTGCCGAAGGCGAGCCCGTCGGCTCCAAGTATCTCATGGAAAGTAAGCAGATCCCCTGTTCGTCTGCTACCATTCGAAACGAAATGGCTGAGCTTGAAGCCATGGGTTTTTTGGAACAGCCTCACACCTCGGCGGGCCGAGTGCCAAGTGAGCAGGGCTACCGCTTTTACGTAGACTCCCTTGTGGAGCATTACGCCATGACAGCCCGCGAGATCTACCAGATCAACGAACTTCTGCAGGCCAAAATGGCAGAGCTTGACCAGATCCTGCTGACCGCCTCCAAGGTGGCCTCCAATCTGACCAACTATACGGCCCTGGCGATCAAGCCCAAGTCCAGCCGCGCCGCCATCCGCCGATTTGACGCGGTATATATGGATGAAAAGAGCTTCATTCTGGTGCTGGTTGCTTCGGGCAATAGAGTCAAGACCAAAAATGTCCGCCTGGGTGACGACATTTCTGTTGCGCTTACCCAATCCGTGACCGATCTTTTGGCCACCGTCCTCAACGAGCACTTGCAGAACCTGTCTGCCAACGAGATCACCCTCCCCATGATGATGTCCATGGAAAACGCCATGGGCAAGGACGCCGCATTGATCGCTCCCGTGGTCAAGATCATTTACGAGGTCATGAGCGAGCTGGACGGCGGCGAGGTGCGGGTCAGCGGCGTAGACCGATTGCTTCAATATCCCGAGTTTAACCAACCCGACCGTATGAAGGAGATCCTCGGTGCCTTTGAAAAGCAGGAGGAGATCCTCAACATGGTCTCCTCTCCCGACGGCGACGGTATCAATGTGGTCATCGGCTCGGAGAGCTCGGTAAAGGTCATGGACAACTCCGCCCTGGTCTACAAGCCCATCGTCAAGGACGGAAAGACCCTCGGCGCTATTGCCATTCTGGGCCCTGCCCGTATGGATTACGCCAAGGTGCTGGCCACCCTGGAGGGGCTTTCGGGCAATATCACAAGTCTCCTTGAAGAAGACGGAAAATCACTACCCAACGGAAGGAACGAAAAATAATGATGGATGAAAAAGATATGGAAACGACGGCTCCCGAGCAGGAGACCGCGGTTCCTGACGATACTCAAGCTCCCGAGGCCGAGGGCAAGAAGGGAAGCGATAAAAAGCGCTTGAAGAAGGCTGAGGCCGAGCTTGCCGAGGCACAGAAGAAGCTGGAGGCCGCAGAGGCCGCCTTGGCTGAAGAAAAGGATAAATACCTCAGAATGCTGGCCGAGTACGATAACTTCCGCCGCCGCACCGCCAAGGAAAAGGAGACCATTTACGGTGACGCTGCCGCGGATACCGTCAAGGGCCTGCTCCCCGTCGTAGACACTTTGGAGCGTGCCGCCGCAGGCCTTACCCCCGAAGAGGCCGAATCCCCCCTCGGAAAAGGCATCTTGATGATCCTCAAGTCGGCTACTGACGCCCTTGCCAAGCTGGGCGTTGAGGAAGTTCCCGCCGATACCTTTAACCCCGATTACCACAACGCCGTCATGCACGTAGAGGACGAATCCCTTCCCGAGGGTGCCATCGTCGCGGTCTTCCAAAAGGGCTACCGCAAGGGCGACCACATCATCCGCTACGCCATGGTGCAGGTGGCGAACTGACCAAGGGCGCTGCCCTTGGAACCCGCTTAAGAACCTTTTCGTGAAAAGGTTCTTAAGAATCTCCCAAAGCTTTCAAAATGAAAAGCTTGACGAAGAAATCAGATACCCCGATCGTCATCCTGAGCGAGGCCGACGGCCGAGTCGAAGGATCTCAAATAAGTAAATATTATCAGATATAAAGGAGAAAATTATCATGGCAAAAATCATTGGTATTGACTTAGGTACGACTAACTCTTGTGTAGCAGTTTACGAGGGCTCCGAGCCCATCGTTATCCCCAATCCCGAAGGCGCGAGAACCACCCCCTCCGTGGTGGCCTTCTCCAAGACCGGCGAGCGCATGGTGGGTCAGGTGGCAAAGCGTCAGGCCATCACCAACCCCGACAGAACCATCAGCTCCATCAAGCGTCACATGGGCACCAACTACAAGGTGTCCATCGACGGCAAGAACCTCACCCCCCAGGAGATCTCCGCAATGATCCTCCAGAAGATGAAGTCCGACGCTGAGGCTTACCTCGGCACCACGGTCACCCAGGCTGTTATCACCGTTCCCGCTTACTTCACCGACGCACAGCGTCAGGCCACCCAGGACGCAGGTAAGATCGCAGGTCTTGAGGTACTCCGTATCATCAACGAGCCCACGGCAGCCGCCCTTGCTTACGGTCTTGATAAGGACAACAACCAGAGAGTCCTGGTCTTTGACCTTGGCGGCGGTACCTTCGACGTGTCCCTACTTGAGATCGCCGACGGCGTCTTTGAGGTGCTGGCCACCGCAGGTAACAACCGTCTCGGCGGCGACGACTTCGACCAGCGTGTCATCAACTGGATGGCAGAGAAGTTCCAGAGAGAGAACGGCGTTGACCTCCGCAATGACAAGATGGTTATGCAGAGACTCAAGGATGCCGCTGAGAAGGCTAAGATCGAGCTGTCCGGTATGACCCAGACCGATATCAATCTGCCCTTTATCACCGCTACCGCCGCAGGCCCCCTCCACTTTGAGGCAACCCTGACCCGCGCCGAGTTTGACCGCATCACCGCCGACCTGGTAGAAGCCACCATGGGCCCCACCAGACAGGTCATCCGCGATGCAGGTATCGGCGTTGAGAAGATCGACAAGGTCCTCCTCGTGGGCGGTTCTTCCAGAATTCCCGCTGTGCAGGAGGCTGTCAAGAAGTATCTGGGCAAGGAGCCCTTCAAGGGCATCAACCCCGACGAGTGCGTAGCCATCGGCGCGGCCATTCAGGGCGGCGTCCTGGGCGGTGACGTCAAGGATCTGCTTCTGCTGGACGTTACCCCCCTGTCCCTGGGTATTGAGACCATGGGCGGCGT
>JAFTIL010000102.1 GCA_017456905.1 Clostridia bacterium | reverse complement strand
TGAAAGCGGCGTGCGTCACCTTGAGAGGGTTTCTCAAGGGAGATGCTTCTCCCTTGAGCGGCGCTCTTTTGTGCCGCTTGCGGCGGTTTTCATCTCGACGAGGAGAGAAAAGCGAAAAGAAGCTAAACAACAATTTACCGTACCAACCCATTGCGGGAGATTGTTCGCACAGGTTAAACATCCCCGGCATTGGCAGCCAGCACTGCCGGCAAACAACAATTTATCGTTATACAACCCTTCGCGTGATGGAGTTCGCGTGGGTAGAACATCCCCGAGTCAGAGCCCCACCGCAAGTGGCCGCACTGCGGCAAACAACAACTTACCGTATGACAGGACTTTCCAAACACAGCAGATGTCCGACACCCGGAATGTTGTTGCCCTGTTTGATGCTGTCGGGGCTCATGAGCGCCCCCGTAGCCATGAACAGCATCCGTCGGATCTCTCCCGACGCCAATTTAGGCAAAAGATACCCGCCCAGCACCACCGCCGAGCAACCGCACCCCGAACCCCCGCTGTGGGTATCCTGGGTATTTTTTGTAAAGATCATTTGCCCGCAATCCTGGTACTGCCGCGTGATATCGTATCCTTCCGCACTCATCAAGTCACAAAAGATGCGTCCGCCCTCCCAGCCAAGGTCTCCCGTGACAATGAGATCGTAATCATCCGGTGAGGTTCCGGTAGATCTGAAATAACGTGACAGTGTGGATTGAGCCGCAGGTGCCATGGCCGCTCCCATATTGTTGGCGTCGTTGATACCCGCGTCCAGTACGATCCCCGCCATTCCCTCGGTCACCAGAGCCATCGGAGGGCGGACTGCAGCCTCCACAGACGTCAAGACAAATGCCCCCGAGCCCGTCACCGTCCATTGTCCCGTGGGTGGGCGCTGACCGCCGTATTCAATGGGAAAACGGAACTGGCGCTCTGCGGCGGCGTTATGAGAGGAAGTGACGGCGGCGGATTTTGCTGCAAAGCCTGCAGTCACCATGGCGGATGCTAAAAGCAGTCCTTCTGCACAGGTGGAGCAGGCACCGTAGAGGCCGAAATATGGGATATCGTAAGAAAGAAGACCGTAAGCCGAGCCAACGCATTGGTTAAGCAGATCTCCCGCAAACAAAAGATCCATGTCTTGCTCGTCGAGATCAACCTTTCCCATGGCGGCAGCCAGCGCCATGCGTTGCATTTCCGACTCTGCCCCTTCCCAGGTCTTCTGTCCAAAGCGATCGTTATCGCTGTAGAAATCAAAATGAGCGCTCAAGGGGCCCTCGTGTTCCTTATGGCCTACCACCGTAGCAGCAGATAAAATGGCGGCGTTCAGCTTAAAATGGGCTGGCTTCATACCTTCTCCTTTGTCGGGGTTTTCGCATAGTTTTCCTCTGTGCAACGAAAATATACGCTTTTTTGAGAGATCATCATACCTTTGCGCCACAAAATCATAACATATACTTGACTTTTTTTAAAAAAATGCTATAATTTTTTCATAGGATGTAAGAAATCGAATCAAAAAAGCGTCTTATATATGGAAGGCCTTTTTACCTTGATTTTCAAGGCAAAAAGTAATATAATCAAAAAAAATTAAATATAAGGAGTCATCATCATGGATCAACAAGAATTCCCCCGCTATCAAAGCCCCCAAAAGCCCATTGCTCTCTCACAGAATGAGACCAAATACAAGAATATGCGCCTCATGCTGCTCATGACCTTTATTTTGTCTGCGGCTAACTGCCTCACTCTCGTTCTGCTGGATATGTTCTTCTGTCTGTCAGCCTACACGCCCCTGGTCTTCATTGCCGTTGGCTCGCAGATGGCTACCGAAATGGGCTCCATGATCTTTTATATCATAGCCGCACTCTTTGCGCTGATCACCATCGTCCCCTTCCTTCTCTGCTACATCTTCTCCAAAAAGCACGTGGGCTGGATGATCGCGGGACTGGTACTGTTCTCAGCGGATACGCTGTTTTTGGTGGTTGATCTGGTCACCGCCTTTAGTGCTACCCTGCTCTACTGCCTTGTCTTCCACGTTTACATCGTCGTCACCCTGGCCATGGGTGTCAAATACGGCCTTGCCGTCAAGAAGGAGAAGGAGGCCGTCACAAACATCGATGGCACCATGGATCCCTACGCTGCCACCGAAACCTACGTGCCTCAAGCTGACGGTAGCTTTGCTTACAGCACCGAAAACGCCTACACCGACGTACGCCGTACGGTCACCGTTATCCGCAAAAAGTCCTTTATGGGCTGCGCCGTCCCCTTTATCTGCTACGCAGGCAACCGCCAGGTCTGCTCTCTTAAGAACGGTAAGTCCGACACCTTCGAGGCTACGGGCGAGAGCTTCATCCTTCGCGCAGGCTCCTCCAACGGTTTGGTTGTGGGTGAGATCCAGGTTCCTGCGGGCACTGAGAACGTGACCTTTGAGATCTCCATGAAAATGGGCATGGTCACCAACACCCTGGAATTCAGACAGATCTTCTGACAGTTTTTCACTATACCGCAAATTCATCGACCGATGAGACGAATTTCGTCTCATCGGTTTTATATTTGTTTCGTTCCATATTTTGTTGACAAGTTGCGGATATTGTGGTACAATAAAATCAAATATTGTTGTGTCAACAACTATGATGTGTCCACAAAGTTTATGAAAATCGGGAAAGGAAAAAAGCATGAAGAAGATCGACGAAAAATACGAAGCGTTATTTACCCCGTGGAAGATCGGCAACGTGGAGATCAAGAACCGCATCGTCATGTGCCCCATGGGTGGCACTTCCCTGTTCGGTTGGTTTGAGCTGACAGGCTGTCACTTTGACAAAGAGGCCGCCAAGCTCTTTTTAGAGCGCGCTAACAACAACGTAGGCCTCATCATCCCCGGCATCGCGCCCCTCAAAGATACCTTCTGGGGCAAGTGGCTCTGGCAAAATCCCAAGATGTTCGAAGAGCTGAAGGTCTTTATGGAAGAGATCCACAAGACAGGGGCCAAGCTGTTCATCCAGCTCACCGCCGGCATGGGGCGTTCCTGGGCCATCACCGAGCTGGTCGCGCCCCTGCACAAAAACAAGTTCACCCGTGCCCTCATCAAGCCTATCATCGACACAAATCATGAGCTGGCTTCTCCCAGCCCCCAGAAATCCCGTTGGGCCCACGACATTGAGTGTCCCGAGATGACCAAAGAGCAGATCCACGAGATCATCGAGGCCTTTGCCAAGACCGCCAAGCTCTGCCGCGACGCGGGCGTGGACGGTGTGGAGGTTCACGCGGTACACGAGGGATATCTGCTGGATCAATTCTCCATCGAATTTTTCAATCAGCGCACCGACGAATACGGCGGAAGCTTTGAAAACCGTTACCGTTTTGCCGCCGAGGTGGTGAAAGCTATCAAGGAGGCCTGTGGCGCTGACTATCCCGTATCCCTTCGTTACTCCGTGGAGTCCAAGATGAAGGGATTTTGCGAGGGTGCCATGCCCGGAGAGGACTACGTGGAGGTGGGCCGTAACATGGCCGAGTCTGAACGTGCTGCCAAGTATCTGCAGGACGCAGGTTACGATATGCTCAACGCCGACAACGGTACTTACGACTCCTGGTACTGGGCTCATCCCCCGATGTATATGCCCCAGAACTGCAACCTGGAGGACGTGGCGCACATCAAGCAGTTTGTAGACATTCCCGTTGTCTGCGCGGGACGCATGGAGCCCGACGTGGGCGCTAAAGCCGTGGCAGAGGGCAAGATCGACGGTGTAGGTGTCGCACGTCAATTCCTTGTAGATCCTCAGTGGATCACCAAACTCATTGAAGACAGATTGGAAGACATCAAGCCCTGCATCTGCTGTCATGCTGGTTGCTTCAACTTCTCTCGTTCCAAGGGTCACGCCAACACCCAGGATCTCACAGATACCATGGGGCTTTCCCGTTGTGCTCTGAACCCTGAGACCATGCAGTCCAAGAAATACTATATCGAGCCTGCCAAAAAGCAGAAGACCATCGCCATCATCGGCGGCGGTATCGGCGGTATGGAGGCGGCTATCCTCTGCGCCAAGCGCGGCCACAAGGTCACCCTTTATGAAAAGACCCACAAGCTGGGCGGTGTCTTTATTGCCGCCGCCGCCCCCTCCTTCAAAGAGAAGGATCGCGAGCTGATCGCCTGGTACATCCGCGAGGTTGGTAAGCTCCCCATTACCGTGAAAATGAATACCGAGGTGACCGATATCAAGTCTCTGGACGCCGACGAGATCATTGTGGCTACAGGCGCCAAGGCTAAGAAGCTCCCCATCAAGGGCGCGGATACCGCCATCGAGGCGGTGGACTACCTGCTGGGCAACAAGCCTGTGGGAGAGAACGTCGTAGTCATCGGCGGCGGTCTGACCGGCTGTGAGATCGCTTACGACCTGTTCCTGCAGGGCAAGAAGCCTGCCATCGTGGAAATGCAGGACGACCTCATCACCACCCCCGGTATCTGTCTGGCCAACACATCCTACCTCCGCGACTGCTTCAAGACCAACAACGTCCCCGTCCATTTGGAGACCGGTGTGACCGAGATCACCGATAAGGGCGTGACGGTAAAGCACAAGGACGGCTCCATCGAAACCATCCCTGCCGATTCTGTCATCCTCTCGGTGGGCTACAACCCCGCACCTATCACCACCAAGGGCGTTCACGTCATCGGTGATGCCAAGAACGTGGGCAACCTCCGCACCGTCATCTGGGGCGCGTGGGACGTGTGTATGAAGCTCTGACCAGGGCTCTGCCCTGGACCCGCTTAAACCCCTTTTGGAAAAGGGGTTTAAGAATCCCGAAAACTTTCAAATAAGTCAATTATGAAAAACATATCAACACAACGTTGAAAGGAGTCAAATCCATGATTCTTACACAAGAACAACAGGCCATTTTGAATGGCGAAAAGGGCGAGACCCTGGCTAAGGTCATGAAGACCCTCGTCATGTACGGCGAGGCCTTTGAGGCCGAAAAGCTGGTGCCCATCACATCAAGCTACAACCACCTGGTAACCTCCTTCGGTCTGAAGGTCATGTCCCCCGTGTATGATCTCATGCAGCAGATTTTGGACGCGGGCGTGACATCGGGACAGAAGTTCTCGGTTGATCCCCGTCCTCTGGACAAGAACGTTCCCGCCAATTTTCTGCAAAATCTGGTATTCAACAAGTTCATGTATACCAAACAGGACTATTATGAAACCCAGCTCGAAAAGCTGGGCCTGATGAACAAGGACGCCTTCTCCTGCACCTGCTACATGGATGAGGTGGGCAATAAACCCAAGAAGGGTGACATCCTTTCCTGGGCAGAGTCCTCTGCCGTAGTCTACGCCAACTCGGTACTGGGCGCACGCTGTAACCGCAACTCGGGTATCCTCGACATCATGGGCTCCATTGTGGGCTACGTTCCCTACTTCGGCCTTCTGACAGACGAGGGCCGCAAGGCCACCTGGGTCGTGAAGGTACAGACTACCAAAAAGCCGGAAGCGCAGCTCCTGGGCTCTGCCATTGGTATGAAGGTCATGGAGGATGTGCCTTACGTGATAGGTCTGGATCAGTGGATCGGTACTGAACTCAACGATGCCGCCTGCTCCTACCTCAAGGACTTCGGCGCTGCTACCGCCTCTAACGGTGCGGTGGGTCTCTACCACATTGCAAACCTGACTCCCGAGGCTGTGGAATTGGGTGAGTCTCTCATCGCTGAAGGCGCCAAGGAGTACATCATTGACGACGCCGAGCTGGCCCGCGTGCAGGCAAACTATCCCGTCATTTGGAAAAATCCCGACGCCACCCCCAAGCTTTGCTTCGTTGGCTGTCCTCACCTTTCCCTGGAGCAGCTCAAGGATTGGACGGACAAGATCGAGGCAGGGCTCAAAGAAAGCGGCCACAAGAAGGTGCTGATCCCCACCGTCCTGACCGCCGCTCCCAAAGTATTGGATGCGTTTAACAAAACCGAGTATGCCGCCCGCCTCAAGGCAACCGGTGTCATCACTTCCTACATCTGCCCTCTCATGTATATGAACAATCCTCTGTGCAAGAAGATGCCCGTCATCACCTCGTCCAACAAGCTCCGCACCTACACCAGCGCAAGATACTATACCGACGCAGAGATCCTCTCTGCCATCACGAAGGGAGGCAAGTGATATGAAACAGTTTAAAGGAAGAGTTGTAACCCCCGGCGAATGCACCGCCGAAGCCCTTGTCACAACCGAAGGCTTCAACACCCTGGCTTCCTTCCAAATGGCTCTCCAGTTCGGAGATAAAGAAGTCAAGTGCGGTGATCAGAATAACAAGGACATCCACGGCAAGCCCATGATCGGCAAGGCTCTCTGCCTGCCCCAAACCATTGGCTCCACCACGGGCGGTCTGGTCCTCTACTGTGCCTGCGCCATGGAGAAAAATCCCGCCTGTATGCTGTTCTCGGGCCACATCGACTCCCTGGCCGCCGCCGGCGCTATCCTTGCCGACGTGTGGGTGGATAGCGTATCCATGCCCGTTGTGGACTGCCTGGGCGATGAATTTTTGTCCTACGTCAAGGACGGCATGAAGGTAACCGTCAAGGCTGACGGCGTGGTCGAAGTTGAGTGATCCATTCCCTTTACATATGATCGCAGCCTTCGAGCTGGGGTCTATACGACTCCGTGGTCGGCTCACTCACAAGAGCCGACCACGATTATTTCGACAAAATTGTGTTCATTTTGCACAAAAAACAAGGCTGTTTTTCAATGTTTTTTATAATTCAAAATTTCAAAAATCTCTTGACTTTTATCGTCTTGTGTGCTATAATAATCAAGTCGCAAGGCAAGACCTTGAGGCACTATCTGGGTGTGGCGCAGCTGGTAGCGCGCTACCTTGGGGTGGTAGAGGCCGCACGTTCAAGTCGTGTCACTCAGACCAAATAAAGCCGAATGGACGTGAGTCCGTTCGGCTTTATTTTATTTGTTCGATCTGCCTTGGAGCGTGCCCGAAAACATCCCCTGCGCATGAGCGCAGAGGGGTGGCCGGGGTTCCCCGGAGCGAGCCCGCGAGCTTTGGGGGTCCACGGTTGTGGCCGCACGTTCAAGTCGTGTCACTCAGACCATATCGAGTGTTCATAACGAAACTGAGTTTTGTTAGAACACTCGATACTTTTTAAAGCCTTAGTTTTCTTAATATTTTGTTGTTTATGAGCAGGTTTTCTGCTCTTTTTTCTTTTTATCCCGCGATTGCTTCGTAGGTGACAGAAACGCCTTGCCTTGTGTCTTGGGTGTGGGTGGCTTGCGGTGCATCGGGTATTTCCACACAACCGACAAAACGATAGTGAATGATAATCTGTTGCACTCTCGATTTACCTACGCCTACAACGTGATGAACCTCTATTCTATCAATCAGCTCGTGGAGGATTGCAGGGGTAAGTGTTTGTATTTCCATAAACCTCCTAACCGCTTTGATGAAGTTGTCTTTTGATGTCTTCATTTCATCAAGTCTTGCAAGCTGCTCTTGAAGATTTACTATCTGCTTTTTCAACTCCGCTTGCTCGGTGTCGTACTTGTTTGAGAGCTGCATAAACCTTTCATCCGTTATCTTGCCGTTTACATTATCCTCATAGACATGCTCGTAAAGTCGTGATACTTCGTTATTTCGCGCCGTAGCCGTTTGTAAGGTACATTCCAACGCCTTTCTCTCCCGTATCATATCCTTGTTTGTCTTCTGTTCCAAAAGGTCTGCAAAGGCTTCTTCGTCGTGAGTGAGGTATTCCGCCAATCTCCGCAACTCGCAAAGGACGATTTGTTCAAGAGAGTCGGCACGAATATAATGCGTGGTCGGGCAAGTTCCGCGAGCTGATCGGTAATTGGAGCAGTTGAAATACTGAATAGAGGTGTTCGGATGGCACACGTTAAACCACAACGGGCTGCCACAATCGGCACAATAGAGCAATCCACAAAACATATTCTTCTCGCCGTTCTCCTTTTTCGGAGCACGGCGTTTTGTTTTGGAAATAAGCTCTTGCACCTTCTCCCAAGTGTCGCGGTCAATGATCGCCTCGTGCTTGTCCTTGAATATTACCAAGTTTTCCTCGTCATTTTGATACCTCGTTTTATTCTTAAAGGATTTTGAAGTGGTCTTGAAATTGACGAGATCACCTGTGTATTCTCGACGTGCAAGCGTCTTTGCCACCGTAGTCTTGCACCATTTGTACGGATTGGGTTGCGTTTTCTTGCCGCCACGATTTAGACCTTTGCTCTGCCAATATGCCATTGGAACGAGAGTTTCACTTTCCTGCAACAAACGAGATATGGTTTCGTTGCCTTTTCCCTCTAAACACCAAGAGTATATCTGACGAACCACTTTCGCAGCGTCCTCGTCTATGATCCACTTTTTGTTATTGTCGGGAGCTTTCATATACCCGTAAGGCGGTTGAGATAGCGGCTCACCTGCGTTTCCGCGAAGGCGATGAGAAGATCGAACTTTTCGTGAAATGTCCCTTGCAACCATCTCATTCATTACGTTGCGAAAAGGCGCTAACTCATTCTCTCCGTCGGCACTATCCACGCAATCGTTGATAGCAATAAAACGGATATCCCTATCGGGAAAATAGGTATCGGTGTAATAGCCGACTTGAAGATAATCTCTACCGAGTCGCGACATATCCTTGACGATAACGGTGGATATATAACCCATATCCATATCGTCAAGCATCTTTTGAAAATCAGGGCGGTTAAAGTTCGTTCCCGTATAGCCATCGTCAACATAGTATTTGACATTATCAAAACCATTTTCTTTGGCGTATTTAGCAAGCATCTTTTTCTGATTGCTGATGGAATTGCTATCCCCCTCCACTCCGTCATCGCGGGACAGACGGCAATACAAGGCGGTAATACCAATTTGATTTTTATTATTCTTTTTAGTTTTGGTCTGCATAATCCTCCTCTCCGGCAGTATCCAAAACATATTCCGCCTTTATTTTATCATCTTCGTTTTCCTCCGTCAAATGTGCGGGAGAAATATTTTCAATCATTCGTCCAAATCTGCTTTGGATATTATGTTCGCTATCTTTCCCGAAGCGGCTCTGCACAAGGTAGAACACTCCGTTGAAGTTGTAAACCCTATTACCCTCGGGTATTTCAATCGTTGTAACATTCTTTTTTTCGTTTTTTCTCAATCGCGTTCCTCCCCTCTATCTCTTTCCTTTTTCCATTTGTCAAGCAACCCCAATATTGTATCGGTTATCTGCTTTGGCGTATAACTGCGCGGAAAATACTTTTGGATATCATTATACTTAAAGCTGACCTTTTCCACTTGGTTGGCTTTATCGGCAAGCAATATTTCCATAGCCGCTTCCTCGGATAACGCGCCCGCATTTTCAAGATGTTTCAGCTTTACGATTTGTGAAAGATTAGGTGTCCGTTCTTCACTTTGATAAATGTCCAAAATAAGCTTTTGAATTTTCTTATCAAAAACCGCGATTTCAACGCCGTGACCAAGTGCAATTCGACCTTCGTCCACAAGCTGCAAAAGTTCGGGTATTAGGCGAGTCAGACGAATATACCTTTGTACCGTAGCTCTGCTTTCGTTGTTCTCCTTTGCGATCTGCTCATCGCTCCGCAACTTCGGCTCATCCTGCGACGAAGTTAAATCCGTTCTTTTACCTTGCTTTCGTAGCACGTCCATTTTCATTTTATAAGCAAATGCCTTTTCGGATGGCAATATTTTCTCGCGGTGGATATTTGAGTCAACCATCTCAATCACGGCTTCTTCTCGCGTTAGATATTTTACAACGGCAGGCACCTCGGTGATACCGAGAACATTGCAAGCGAACAAGCGGCGGTGTCCCGAAACGATCTCGTATTTGTCACCGTACACCGGGCGCACGATAAAGGGCGTTAATATTCCGTTGTCGCGGATACTCTCGATAAGACTTTGCATATCCGCATTTTCTTCGACCTTAAAAGGATGTCCATCAAATGCTTGAAGCTTGTCCGTTGGTATGTTCAAAATACGAGTCTGATTATCCTCTGCGGTTATTGTTGTTAAGTTCATTGTTTCCGTCATACGATTTCTCCTTTCTTTCTTTATGCGAATATCCTCATCAATTCTTGCACCGACTTGTAAATAGATTTCAGCAAGCTGTGCAACCATTCTCCAAACTGCGTTTGCGTTTTTACGGTATTGAGGCTCATCAATAAAACCAAGCGAGTTCGCCTTGTATGCCAACTGATTGAGATTGATGCCAATGTGTTCAAGCTGATCAATAATCTCTCTGTATTCCACGGGTGGAAACTCTACAAACACAGAGGTCTGCAAGAGTCTTCTTACGAGGTCACTGTTCGTTCTCTTAGTTGCTTCTGCCATACGACAAAAACGTTCGTATTCGCTATCATTCAGATAGGCTTTGATAAGGTGTGTTCTGTTACTTTGATCTTTCATTTTCTTTTCTCCTTTGTTGCTAAAATATAGTGGGGTTTTAGGGGAGTTACTCCCCTCACAATCGGGATTTGGATATACAAATGCAGTGCTTGCTAAGAGTGAAACGACGGCAAGCAAACAGCAGTTGGTACCAAATCCCAGTGCTTGCTAAGACTGAAAGACAGTCGTGCAAGCACTCCTGTCGTTAAAATGGCG
>JAFTIL010000101.1 GCA_017456905.1 Clostridia bacterium | reverse complement strand
TGAGGGAAGGTGGCACGACCGCAGGGAGTGACGGATGAGTAGCCTAATGAATGGACATTTTCCGACGGAAAATGCTCTACTTCCTTATGATATAAAGAATTATTGAAATCAAAAACCTCTGGTGTAACTACTCATCCACCGCAAGCGGTCCCCCTTCCCTCACAAGGGAAGGCTTACCACGGGCATCCTCGTCCCAAGTCATCACATCGCCGTTAGTAAGATAAACAACAATTTACCGCACCAACACCCCTCGCGGTATGTGGCTCACACGGGATGAACCTCCCCGATATCGGAAGCCGCCCCGCATGGGCCAACAATTTACCGCTTTAACAAGAAAATAATCGAAAGAAGGAATACATACATGATACATCAATACAAGCTCGGCGGCTACAACGTGGTGCTGGACGTTTGCTCCGGTGCGGTTCACGTAGTAGACGAGGTAGCCTACGACATCATCGAGATGTTCGAGACCCACGAAAAGGACGAGATCATCGCCGCCATGAACGAAAAATACGGCAATCGTGAGGACATCACGTCCGCCGATATTGAGGAATGCTACGCGCAAGTGGTATCTCTCAAGGACGCAGGCAAGCTCTTTGCCCCCGACACCTTTGAGCCCATGGCGGGACATCTCAAGGCTAAGACCTCGGGGGTGATCAAGGCTCTGTGTCTGCACATCGCCCACACCTGCAACCTCAATTGCTCCTACTGCTTTGCCAGCCAGGGCAAGTACCACGGCGACCGCGCGGTCATGTCCTTCGAGGTGGGCAAGCGCGCGCTGGATTTTCTCATTGAAAACTCCGGCAGCCGCCACAATCTGGAGGTTGACTTTTTCGGTGGCGAGCCGCTGATGAACTTCCAGGTAGTCAAAGATCTGGTGGCCTACGCGAGAAGCATTGAAAAAGAAAAAGGTAAGAATTTCCGTTTTACCCTCACCACCAACGGTATGCTCATTGACGACGACGTCATCGAGTTTGCCAACCGTGAGTGCCACAACGTGGTGCTGTCTCTGGACGGACGCAAGGAGATCCACGACCGTTTCCGCGTGGACTATGCGGGTCACGGCTCCTTTGACCGCATCGTGCCCAAATTCCAGAAGCTGGTGGAGTCCCGCGGCGGCAAAGGCTACTATATGCGCGGCACCTTCACCCACGCCAACCCCGACTTCCTCAAAGATATTCAAGTCATGCTTGACCTCGGCTTCAACGAGCTTTCCATGGAGCCTGTGGTCTGCGCTCCCGGCGATCCTGCCGAGCTGACCGACGAGGACCGCGCCATCGTCATGGATCAGTATGAAAAGCTGGCCATGCTCGTGCTGGAGAAGGACAAGGAGGGCAAGCCCTTCACCTTCTACCACTACATGATCGATCTGACGGGCGGCCCCTGCATCTACAAGCGCATTTCGGGCTGTGGCTCGGGCACCGAGTACATGGCTGTCACCCCTTGGGGTGATCTCTACCCCTGCCATCAGTTCGTGGGCGAGGAGAAATTCAAGCTGGGCGACATCTGGAAGGGTGTGGATAATCTTGATATTCAAGAGGAATTCGCCTCCTGCAACGTCTATGCCCGTCCCGAGTGCCGAGACTGCTGGGCGCGTCTCTACTGCTCGGGCGGTTGCGCCGCCAACGCTTACCACGCCACCGGCTCTGTCAAGGGCGTCTACGAGCACGGCTGTGAGCTTTTCAAGAAGCGCATGGAGTGCGCCATCATGGTGGCGATTGCAAGACAGTTGGGAGAGTGAAGGACGCGCAAGGGGGAAACTTCTTGAAAGAAGTTTCCCCCTTGACCCCCTTCAAGAACTTTCAACAAACAGAATGAACGGAGGGAATACCGTTGTGAAAATGACGACGCCAATTTCGGATTTCATTTGGTCTTATCGGTGTAAGAAGCCTCTCCGCCTCCATATGCCCGGTCATAAGGGTGTCCTTCTCACGGGTTGCGAGGATGGCGACATCACCGAGGTGGCAGGTGCCGACAGTCTCTACGAGGCAGACGGCATCATCCGCGAGAGCGAGAAAAATGCGAGTTGCCTGTTTGGCTGTCCCACTTACTACTCCACCGAAGGCTCGTCCCAGTGCATTCGTGCGATGCTCTATTTGACCATGCTTCACGCCAAGGAGCAAGGCATCAAGCGTCCTCTCATTTTGGCCGGGCGCAACGCTCACAAGACCTTTCTGTCGGCGGTGGGGCTTTTGGACTTGGAGGTGGAATGGCTATATCCCGAGGATGAAGGGGGGTATCTGTCCTGTCCTGTGACATCCGAGGGCTTGACCGCACGGCTTGCGGAATTGAAGGCCGAGGGAAAACTCCCTGCGGCGGTGTATCTGACCTCTCCCGACTATTTGGGTAATGTATTGGACATTGAAGCATTGTCCGAGGTCTGCCGCAAGCACGGCGTGCTTCTCTTGGTAGACAATGCCCACGGGGCGTATCTGAAATTTCTGTCCCCTTCCCTTCACCCCATGGATCTGGGGGCAGATATCTGCTGTGATTCCGCCCACAAGACTCTCCCCGTGCTGACGGGTGGGGCGTATCTGCACATTGGGGCGCATCTGCCTTTGGGTCTGCGCGCTCAAGTCAAGCAGGCGTTGGCGCTCTTTGGCTCCACCAGTCCCTCTTACTTGATCCTGAAATCGCTGGATATGGCCAATGACGTTCTGGCGAGCAAAAAGTATTCCATCGCTTTGGAAAAGACCATCAAAAAGGTGGAAGCCTGTTGGCTCAAGCTGGCCTCCTGCGGGTTGCGGCCCATACAGACCGCCGAACCTCTGAAGCTGACGATTCGCCCCCGTAAGCATGGGTACACGGGTCTTGAGGTTGCGGACTATCTGCGGCAGAACGGTATAGAATGTGAATTTGCCGATCCTGATTTTGTGGTCATGATGATCACCCCGGCCATCACCGAGGCTGATCTCGGGCGGCTGACCGAAGTGCTTCTGTCTCTCCCACGCCGCGAGACACTGATGCAATGTCCGCCCGCATTGGCACATCCCAAGCGTGCCATGACCATCCGTGAGGCCCTGCTCTCCCCCGCGGAGACCTTGCCCGTGTCTGAATGTCTTGGTCGGGTACTGGCGGCGGCGACGGTGGGCTGTCCTCCTGCGGTGCCCATTGTGGTCAGCGGCGAGATCATCAACGAGTCGGCCATGAAATGCTTCAAATACTATGACATCAAGGTCTGCTCTGTTGTAACAAAACAAGAATAACAAAAAAACGGGATGCCGACGGCATCCCGTTTGGTTTTTTACGTATTTGATCAGAAGCGGAAGATGAACATCGACTGCTCCAAGAGCTCCTCCAGCATTTGAATATACGTGGGCATGATCGCGATCATAGAGATAACAGAAATGGCATTGAGAACAATGCTGACGATGGCAATGATCAGACCAATGGTATTGATATTCTCGGTATTGCCTTCCTTTTTTGCCTTAATAGAGCATACAAGGGCTGCGATGCTCAGAGGCAGACCGAAGCAGAAAAAGGAAATGATACCACAGATGAGAGACGCCATAGCCAGCTTGTGTGCGGGCTGTACGAGGGGCTGATAGGGAGCATAAGGCTGGCCGTAAGGATTTCCGTAAGGCTGACCGTTGTAGGACTGCTGCTCAGTATTTTGCCCTGCAGTCTGTTCGTTCTTGGCTTGATTCTGATCGCCTGTGGGCTGATTGCCGTAGGCATTAGGATCAAAGGACTGGTTGTTCATAAATACCTCCTTGGAGTTGATGGCTTTAGAGATGTTTTTATTATATCACAAAATCCAATGATTGTCAAGTGGGCATCTCTAAAAACTCTATCGCTGAACGAGCGGAGAGCAAATAGCTCAGCAATTTGTTGGGCAATTCAAACAAAAATTCGCACGCGTAGCAGGAGCTACGCGAAGAATGATTGTGTAGAAGTGCCAAAGAAAGTGCCGCCGATTCGTCAGTGAGAGGGTTTTTAGAGGTGGCCAAGTATAAAAAGTAAGGAACCACCTGTAAGATGGTTCCCTGTTTTATTTTTTCTTATCTTTCCTTACCGAGGAAGAACAAAGCCATGGTACCGGGGCCCGAGTGAGCACCGATGACGGGACCTACGTGAGTGATGAGCTGCACGTCGGGTGCGTCCTTGGCTTTCAGTATGGCTGCCAGCTCCTTGGCATCGTCAAGGCAATCTCCATGGGAAATAAAGATCACGCTGTTGGCATGATCCAAAGCCAGCTCGTCATAGTGGTCGGCCAGCGCCTTGAGGGAGTTCTTACGGCCTCTGACGGTGCCAACCTTGATGAGGTGACCCTCGTTGTCCACGTGCATGACGGGCTTGATATTCAGCATACCGCCGACAAGTGCCACGGCAGGACTGACGCGGCCGCCTCTCTTGAGGTAGACCAGGTCATCCACGGTGAACCAATGGCAGAGGTTCATTTTGATGCTCTCGATATAAGCGGCAACCTCCTCAATGGTAGCACCTGCCTTCTGCTTTTCTGCGGCCAGGTAGACCAAAAGGCCCTGACCTGCGGAGGCACAAAGGGTATCCACGGAAAGGAGCTTTCTGTCGGGGTATTTCTCGCTCAATTCTTCACAGGCAAGACGGCCGGAATTATAGGTGGTGCTGAGACCCGAGGAAAAACCAAGATACAGAAGATCGTAACCTGCGGCTACCTCTTTCTCAAAGGCAGTCTTGAAGGTGTTTTCGTTAACGGCGGCGGTCTTGGCGACCTTACCGTTTCTCATCTCGGCATAGAAATCCTCAGCAATAATATCGCTGTTGAGGTATTCCTTCTCGGAGCCATCGAAACGGAAGGAAAGACTTTGAGCCTTGACACCCAGCTCGGAAAGAAAGGATGCGGGCAGATCACAGGCAGAGTCGGTATATATCACATAAGGATTCATGGGCGTATCTCCTTTACTTGTTGATTTGTCAATTTCTATGCAGATATTATACCATATTTTTTTCCATCCGTCAACAGAAAAAGCAAAAGTTTCATCTATACCTTTGTTTTCTTCGGGGTAGAATTGTGTTTTTATCACTCTACTCACAGTAGAATAGCCCCAAAAAACCTTGTGGCACAATGTTTGCTTCTCTCTTTTTTTGCTCAAATTGCCCATAAGGAGTTTTTCTATCTGTGCAAAATGCCTATTGAACCCAAGCGGGATTTATGGTATAATATAGTTTGCCAAGGAGGTGATGGATATGCAGGATATGCGTCTCGTGATCGCAAAAAATTTGACCGAGCTCCGCAAAGCTCGCGGTATGACCCAGCTTGAGTTAGCTGAAAAATTGAATTATTCCGACAAAGCGGTTTCCAAATGGGAACGCGGCGAATCCCTGCCCGACATTACGGTCATCAAAACCATCGCCGACCTTTTTGAGGTTACGGTAGACTATCTCATCACCGAAGAGCACGCCGAGCCCCTCCCTCCCCCCGAAGCTACAAAGCCTCCCAAAAAGAAGCTATCTCTCAGAACGGCTGCCGCCATCACGGGCATGAGCATTCTTTTGGTATGTCTCATTGCCGCATTTCTCTTCTTTATTTTGTGCTACGCCATCCCCTCGTCTCATGTGATCTACCGTCTCCTGCCCTTTATTTACAGCGTTCCCATAGCGTCCATCGTATGGCTGGTCATGAACTCCATTTGGTTCAACCGCCGCAGGAACTATCTCATCATTTCCCTGCTCATGTGGTCCACGTTGGGAGCGATCTGGCTGACCGTCCTGCCTTTTATCAATCTTTGGCTCATTTTCATCCTGGGTATTCCCGGGGAGGCCATCATCCTTTTGTGGTCGGGGATGCGCTTTAAGAAAAAGACCCCTGAGGCTCCGATGGAGGAGACCAAAGAGGAATAAACAAAAAACCATACCGTTTCGGTTTGCACAATGCGCGCCGTTAAGGTATGGTTTTTTATTTGGTTCAAAGTGCTATGGAGCCGTATTCACTCACCATCATGACGTTATACGCCGCCCCTCGGAGGAGACCGTCGATGGTGGTCCCCAAAAGGTCGGAAAGCTCGTCAAGGCAGGTCAGGTCGGGACAGGCCAGGCCTCTTTCCCATTTGGATACCGCCTGGGGCGTTACGCCCAAACGATCGGCCACCTGGTTCTGCGTCATACCCTGCCGCTTTCTGAGGATCGCGATACGTGCGCCCAGCTTTTCAACTGAAATCATAGATTGGCACATCTCCTGTAAGTAACCTGTAAAATAAAATCGGGCTTCAGGGGCTTGTAAATGCGAACAAGACCCCCTGCCGCACCTCCTTCGGAGATGCGGCGGGAGCCGGATGTGCCGAGAGTATTATCTCTTTGAACCATCCGAGGGCTCATGGACAGGCATTGACTGAGGGGATATCCACACGGTCAGCCTAATCGTAAGAGAAGCATGGAACGAACGGTTGGTTCAACCGCGCCAACCCGTGAGGCGCGGGCAGCAATATCCGGAATTTAACGAGTTAATCATAACTCCGCCTCCTTTCTTTCTGTCCTTACGTCGGAATGTCGACCTTCCTTCTTGGGGACGTGGATTTCACATTTCTGTGATGTCTTGATTATAGCATAAGTTTCCGTGGTTGTCAATCAACCGACGGTTTATTTTTTTCTCATCGCCATACGGCGGATCACAGCTTTTTCAGCTTGGCGTAGGTGGCCATGAGCTTTTTCGTACCTGCGGTGTCGAACATGACCTCAATGAGCTTATCCTTGCCCATAGGCTTGATAGAGAGGATCTCTCCTTCACCGAAGGTCATATGCTGCACACGGTCACCTGCCTTGAGGGCATCCATTTCCATCTTTGACTCATCCGTCATGGCATGGGGGATCCTGCCCACGGTGGTGCGGTCGGTATGTACGGGCGCTTTGGGCTTATGGGGACGCTCCGAAATATAGGTTCTGGGCATGGAAGGAAGAACAAAGGGAGACGCACCGCTGCCCAGGGTCAAGTCCTCTTCGACAAACAGCTCGTCGGGGATCTCAGACACAAAGCGGGAACGGGGATTGGCCACGGTCTGTCCGTACCAAAGGCGGGACTTGGCGTGGAGAATAAAGACCTGCTCCTTGGCTCTTGTGATGGCCACGTATGCCAGGCGGCGTTCTTCCTCCATATCCTCGGAGGCACCCATGATATTCTGCATTCCGGGGAAGATACCGTCCTCCATACCGGGCAGGAAGACGATGGGAAATTCCAGGCCCTTGGCACTGTGGACAGTCATGAGCACCACGGCATCCGCTTTATCGTCGTATTTATCCACGTCGGCCACCAGGGCGTTTTCCTCCAGGAATCCCACGAGGGTGGGGGTATCATTGTTCTGGCTGTATTCCACCATATTGGATTTCAGCTCATGGAGGTTGTCGATGCGGTCGCGCTCTTCTTCTCCTGCCATCTCCAGCATTTTGAGATAGCCCGTTTTTTCCATCACGGCGTCGAACAGCTCACCGAGAGAAGCATTCTCGGCGATAGCACCGAGTTCCTTGATGATATCCGCAAAGGCCGTAAGAGACTTAGCGGCGCGGGACAGGGCGGGATAGCTGTCAGCATGGTCCATGACCTCGAACAAAGAGCAGTTTTGTTCTGCGGCGATGGCATCCACCGCTGTCAGCGTCTTATCTCCGATACCGCGGCGAGGCTCGTTGATCACACGGAGCAAGCGTTCACGGTCGTTGTGGTTGCTGATCAACTGCAGGTACGCCACAGCGTCTCGGATCTCCTTACGGTCATTGAAGCGTGTACCGCCCACCATACGGTAGGGGATGCCGCTTTTAGCCAAGGCTCGCTCCAAACCCGAGGATTGGGAATTGGTGCGATACAGGACCGCGAAATCTCTGTAGGTACGGTCGCCGCTACGCATAAGATAGGCCACGGTGTCCACCACAGAGCGGGCTTCGGCCATCTGATCCTCCACCTTACGGACAATGATCTTTTCGCCTGTTTCGCCTGCTGTCCACAGTTTCTTCCCTTTTCTGCCGTGATTGTGGCTGATAACGCCGTTGGCGGCATCCAGAATGGTCTTGGTGGAACGATAGTTCTGCTCCAGCTTGATGACTGCGGCCTTGTCATACACGCGGTCAAAGCCGAGAATATTCTCAATGGTCGCACCGCGGAACTTATAGATACTCTGGTCATCATCGCCCACGACCATGAGGTTGCCCGTTCCTCCCGAAAGGAGAGCAGCCAGCTCAAACTGGGCGCGGTTGGTATCCTGGTACTCGTCAATGCAGACATAATTGAATTTTCTTTGGTAGTATGTCTTGACCTCGGGATATTCGCGGAGGAGGCGGACGGTATGGAAAATGATATCGTCAAAATCCATGGCGCCCGAGCGCTTCAGCTCCTCCTGATAGGCGGCGTACACACGGGCGATGCGGGAGCGGCGGTAATCCACGCCTGCCTCCTCGGCGTATGCCTCGGGATCTATGAGGTTATCCTTGGCGCGGCTGATCTCACTGATGGCACTCTTGATGGGAATGACCTTTTCGTCGATACCCAGCTTTTTCATGACAGCCGAGACGGCTTTTTTCGTATCGTCGGTATCGTAGATGGTAAAGAAGCGGTCAAAGCCCAGCTTTTCTCCGTGGACACGGAGGATACGCATACAAACGGCATGGAAGGTACCGCTCCATATATCATTTGCCAGGGTCTCGTCGCCAAGCTGGGAAACCAAGCGGCTTTTGATCTCGTTGGCCGCTTTATTGGTAAAGGTGATGGCCAGCATACGGTAGGGGGGACAGGCATCCGTGATAAATTCCAGAAGGATCTCATTGATCTCGGAAGCCGTGAGATAAATGGCATCCTCCAATTCCTTCACGCGCTCCTCGGTCAGACCGTAGGGGATGGTCGTATCCTCATAAGCATTTCCGTAACGGATGATGTGAGAAATGCGTCTGACCAGCACGGTGGTCTTTCCGCTCCCCGCGCCCGCAAGTATCAAGAGCGGGCCCTTGACCGTAAAGACTGCCCTTCTCTGCTCGGGGTTCAGATCGCCGTAGGCCTTTTGGAAGAGGGCTTGCTTGGCATCTAAGTATCTTTGTTCCAATTGGGTTCTCATGTAAACTTTACCTTGCCTTTCGTGATCCCGAGAAAATAACACGAGGGCGGGCGGCCGCAAATGCGGCACGCCCGCCTAAGGAGTCGGGAAAAGATAAGCTCAGCGGCTCTTCTTATTCTCGGACGGTGCCTTCTGCTGATTGTTCTGGTTCTGATTGTTGTTGTTCTGATTGTTGTTGTTCTGATTCTG